>JAILQQ010000005.1 GCA_024698885.1 Lachnospiraceae bacterium
TGCTTCATCAGGTCAAAGGGAAGCTCCTCCACCTCGGCGGTCATGGCATCCTTCGTATTCACGGCGCGGATGATCACCATCCACTCAAAGACACGCTCCCCGTTTTTGATCCCGGTCGACCGGAAATCCGGAACAACGGTAAAGTACTGCCAGACCTTGCCCTCGAGTCCGTTTTTGGCAAACTCTTCTCTGAGGATCGCGTCAGACTCACGCACCGCCTCCAGCCGGTCCCTGGTGATCGCGCCGGGGCAGCGTACGCCGAGTCCCGGTCCCGGGAAGGGCTGACGGTAGACCATGTTCGCGGGAAGGCCCAGTCTTTCGCCTACGATACGGACCTCATCCTTGAAAAGGATCTTCACCGGCTCCACCAGCTCAAACTTCATATCCTCCGGCAGGCCGCCCGCGTTATGATGCGCCTTGATCCCTTTTTCACTCTCCAAGATATCCGGCCAGATCGTTCCCTGCGCCAGAAACTCGATCCCGTCAAGCTTTCTCGCCTCTTCCGCGAAAACCTCTATAAATTCACCGCCAATGATCTTCCGCTTCGTCTCAGGATCGGAAACGCCGGCAAGCTTATCCAAAAAGCGGTCCGTCGCGTCCACGTAGATCAGATTCGCCTTCATCTGGTTCCGGAATACCTCAATGACCTGCTCCGGCTCTCCCTTTCTTAAGAGGCCGTGATTCACGTGAACGCAGGTCAGCTGCTGTCCGACCGCGCGGATCAGCATAGCCGCCACCACCGAGGAATCCACCCCGCCGGACAGCGCAAGCAGCACCTTCTTGTTCCCGATCTGTGCCCGGAGGCTCTTAAGCTGCTCCTCGATAAACCGGTCCGCCAGTTCCGGCGTCGTGATCCGGACCATATCGTCCGGCCGTCTCTCATTTCCCATTGTCATGTCCTCCCGCATGCGATTTCTTTTTGATTTTCCTACCGCTTTATGCCGATCCGGTCGCTTTCCCGACCGGATCATTTCCTGATTCTATAGTCATCTGTAGTATACCGTCAAATCTCAGCATTTTGCAAGATGCTCCATGAAGTTCCTCTTGTTCTCAAGAGCCGTCATCGTCGGCCGTCCCAGGTCAGAGCGCGCACCGATCTGACATTTTACCTCGATAAAAACAAGCTCCTCCGCGTTCTTAGCGCGGATCAGCTCCCGGTCGAGCGCCTCTTTATCAGATACGCTTACGGCCCTTTTGTAGCCGCAGGCCTTCGCGATCCCCGTAAGGCTTACGGCTTTTGCGACCGTCGGCATGCCGCCTACCGTCTCATGGGCGCCGTTATTGATCACGATATGGACAAGATTTTTGGGAGCATTTGTCCCGATCACCGCCATGGCTCCCATATGCATGAGCGCCGCGCCGTCTCCGTCAATACACCAGACCTTTGTCTCCGGCTTTTGTAACGCAACGCCCAGGGCGATAGACGAGCAGTGCCCCATGGAACCGACCGTCAGGAAATCCGTCCCGTGCTCCGCTCCCGCGGCCGCGCGGATCTCAAACAGCTCCCTGCTGATCTTTCCGGTCGTGGAGATGACAGGATCCTTCCCGGTGACAGAGGTGATATGCAAAATAGCCTCCTCCCGGTTTAACGTATATTCATTCTCATAGTCTACCTTCCCGTCAAAGCTTAAACCACCCTCTCTTATGATAAACGCGGCCTGCTTTCCCTTCGATAAAACCGTCCGGAAGGAGTCCATGGCAAGAACGACCTCCTCCTCGGGCGTATCCTTCCCGATCACAAAGGTCTCCACGTCCATATCCCGCATCAGCTTTTCCGTCACGATACCCTGATAGATATGCTGCGGCTCATCATGCAGGCCGGGTTCGCCGCGCCATCCGATGATAAAGACCACGGGTATCGCGTAAACCCTGTCATTGACAAGAGATGCGAGGGGATTGATGATATTGCCTTCCCCGCTGTTTTGCATATAAACAACGGGAATCTTTTCGGTCGCAAGATGATACCCGGCGGCCAGCGCAAGGCAGTTTCCCTCATTGGCGGCAATGATATGGTGATCTTTGTCAATGCCGTATTTTGACATCAGGAAATTGCACAGACCCTTCAGGCGGCTGTCGGGAACGCCCGTATAAAACTCCGATCCTATGATCTCAAACAGTCTCTCCGCTTTCATCTTCTTCCTCCGCATACTGCTTATACTTTCTGATCAGATAGTCAACCGTCAGTTCCGCCGCTTTCCCGGGATTTGCCCATGTTTCGGCCCTTGCCCTGTCACGGCCCTCGGCCAGGCTCTCATCGCTCACGGTCCTGTCGATCACTTCCTTGATATGATCAAAATCCTCTTCCTTTAACGGGATCCCGATCGACGGAAGGATCCGTAACGTCCACATATCCTCCTCAAGCCACGCGGCGTCATAGGGAGATCTGTCAAATTCGATATCCGCGTAGATGAACGGTCTGTCAAAGATCAGACAGTAGTCAAACATGACCCCCGAAAAGTCCGTGATCATGATATCGGCGCTCTTCAATACCTCAAAATTATCATTATCCCTGTTCCAGTGCAGCTTTTCCCCTTCCGGAAACATCGACTGAAGCTTATCCATGAGATTCTTTTCCGATACAAAGGACTGCGGATGCGGCCGGATGACGATCGTATAGCCTGTCTTAACAAGCGCGCGGATGATCTTCTCCCCGAACCTTGACAAAATAGCCGTTTCTCCCCAGGTGGGCGCTAAGAGCACCGTCTTATCCTCCGCAGAAGCTTTTTCCTCCGGCGCGTTTTTGCAGGAAGCCTCATATCGTTCCTTCATGGTATCGAGGTAAGTGATGCCGGTCATGCAGGTCTCCCGCTTTCCGATATTACGCAGCTTTTCGATATCCCGCAGCTGTTTTTCCTCATATTCTCCCGAGATCAGAACGGCATCATAGTGATCAAGCCCGAACATCCGGTAAAACGTGGTATCTCCGGGCTGGTGGAGGATATGCACGTACCAGTCCGTATTTTTGGATCTTTTCCACTGTAAAACATCAAGCCCCGGCGTTGTGGCAAGGACCACGCAGGCATTCATGATATTGAGCCTTGAAAAGGCCTTGTTGCCCTCTCCGATAAATACGGCCTTAATATATTGATAAGGGTGCGAAAAAACAGGATCATCCTCCGACATCGTCCAGTACTGCGCGCTGATCTCCCGCTTTTCGAATTCGTCGCAGACCGGCTTGAAGACATTCCAGTATCGTTTGCTGTCAGAAAAGATCACATATGGTATTTTATCTGCCCCTGCAGAGTCCGCCTTTCCGCCCGAGACCAGAAATTTCAGTTTCATTCTGAGCTTCTGCAAGACAAAATATCCGGCGGAAACCGCTCCGATCAAAAGCGTAAAGAGCATGCTTCCCGTCCCGGGATCTATGTACAGAAAGATGGGGTTCATAGTTCCTCCTTGTACGACGGGTCAATAACAATCAACTCGGCAACGGAATCGATCTCGGTTATCTGCTCGTTCTTAACGGGATGCACGGTAAGGCGCAGCTTGTCCAGGTTTTCATCCACCACCTCATCCCAGAAAAGCTCCTCATATCCGGGGGCAGAATACCGGCTGTCAATGGCATCGGCAAGGATCGTCGCGTCTTCCTCCCGGAAATAGGATATCCCGCACATGTTATAACAGTCGTCGCCGCCTTTTCCCACGCGCGTGATGAAGC
>JAILQQ010000086.1 GCA_024698885.1 Lachnospiraceae bacterium
ATCCGTGATCGGCATGACCCAGGCGTTAGGGCTCAAGTGCGTTGCAGAGGGCGTGGAGACCATTGATCAGATCATTCTCCTGAAGAAATACGGCTGCTATTATGTGCAGGGCTATTTTTTCGATAAGCCCCTGCCGGTGGAGGAATTCCAGGCCAGACTGCATCTGTCCCCCGGAAGTTAAGGCGTTCACAGCTATATCAGAACATCCGGTTTTTCCAGGTCTTCGGCGTCTTCTCGTTGATGATCTCCAGATCCAGGTGATAGCGGAACTTTTTCGTTCCCTTTCCCCGGATATAATCGATCATTTCCATAAGCCCCCGCTCAAGGGTATATTCCGTATGATACCCTAACAGTCTTCTGGCCTTATCCGCAGAGCAGGTGGCCAGCTTGACCTCCTGGGGACGTCCCGGCACGTAAACGGGCTCCAGCTTGAAATCAAGAAGTCTCGCCAGAGTCTCCGCCAGTTCATTGATGGTAATAAACTCCTCATCCGGTCCGATATTGATCACTTCACCGCTTAAACCTTCCTGAAAGGCCAGCTTCTTCAGACAACTGATATCGTCCTGTACGAAAGAGAAGCAGCGCTTCTGTGTTCCGTCGCCGTAAATGATCGGCTGCCTTCCCTGCAGCATCAGATTGATCATGATCGAAGCCACGTTCCGATACGGATCATCATATTTCTGTCTCGGACCGATGATATTATGCGGTACCGCGATCACGTACTCCATCCCATGGACATCACCGAGGCAGGTAACCAGTCTTTCCGCCGCCAGCTTGGAAATGCCGTAGGGATCCTGCGGCATGGGCACCATATCCTCGGTAAAGGGCACGATCTCCTGCGTCCCGTACCGGGCCATGCTGGAGCAGTAGACAAACCGCTTCACGCCCTGCGCCACCGCCGCGGAAGCCACGGCCGCCGTGATCTGATAGGTGTTCTGACAGACTAACTCCGGCGAAAAGACGCTCAGCCCTTCGTAGGCCGTGCATGCGGTATGATAGACGATATCAACGCCCCGCATCAGCTTATTCATCGTATTTAAGTATTTACAGTCTACCTGGTAGTATTCCACGTCCTCCGGCACATTGTCGAGATAGCCGCCGATCAGATTGTCTACCCCGACCACCTCATGGCCTTCCCGCAGCATGGCATCCGCCAGATGACTCCCTAAAAAACCTGCTACGCCCGTAATAAAAATTCTCATGCTTTCCTCCTCACTGCACCGATCTGCTTGTTGCTAAATGCTCTGAAAATAGATATTATTGTTAGTATGAAATTCGTAACCTTATTTTTAAAAGCGGAAAATATACATCTGATGAAGGATATCGGTATGATCCCCTGGCTTCTTTTCAGGAATCATCAGGTAAAAGCAGAGCTTGTCTGCTACAGGAACGGGGATTATCCTTCCCTTCAGACGGACTACAGGGATTTTCCGCTGCATTTTATCAAAAAAACCATCTTCGGCCGGTACTATGACGGCATGCACTATTTAAAATACGAGGCTGAATCCATAGACGTTCTGAACCTTTATCATCTGAACGCGGCTTCCTTCCTCTATGAACGGGTTTATCAGAAGTACAATCCCCTGGGCCGGATCTATTTAAAGCTTGACCTGAACAACAAAGGCTTTGCCGACTGTTTCCGGTTTACCTTAAAGGGAATGGTCAAGCGCGCCATCCTGAAAAAGGCGGACATCGTTTCCGTGGAAAACACGGATATGTACGAGGCCCTGAAAAAGCGCTTCGGCGAAAAGGTGATCTTTCTGCCAAACGGTTATTGTATTCCCGATACCCCCGAAACCGGAAAAAAGGAGAACATTCTTCTGACGGTCGGAAATCTGGGAACGCCGGAAAAAGCTACAGATCTTTTGTTAAATGCTTTTGCAAAGAGCGCCGATCATCACGATTACACTTTAAGGCTGATCGGGCCTGTCATGCCGGCCTTTGAACAGGAGATCGACGCCTTCTTCCAGAAGTACCCTCATCTGAAAGACCGGATCACGTTTCCGGGCCCCATCGCCGACCGCAAAGAGCTTCTTTCGGAATATGCAAAAGCCCGTTACTTTCTGCTGCCCTCCCGCAGCGAATCCTTTGGCTTTGTCCTGCTGGAAGCCGCTTTATGCGGCTGCTATCTGATCGTTTCCGACGGCTGCTCGGCCGCGAGGGATATTACAAATAACGAACGCTTCGGTACGATCGTTCCCGCAGACGACGAGAAGGCCCTGTCCGATGCGCTGATCCGCCTCTGCCGGGAAAAGCCGGACGAGGAGGCCTCCCTTCAGAGAGAAAACGAGGAAGCGGCCTATATCCGGCAGGCCTATGACTGGAACACGATCATCAAACATCTTTATCAGGTTCTGACTCCCAGGCAGGAAGAACTGCTTCAAAGTTCTGGCCCCGTATCGCCCACTGAACCTTCCGGATCTGCTTCTTGATCCCGTCCGGAAAATGGTCAAGCACGTATTGCTTTACTGCCTTTCCCCAAAGGATCCGCCTAAGCTTCCTTTCAGGCGGTGAAGGGATCCCGTGGGCCTCTCTGATCTTTACGCTTTCCATAAAGGTGTCGTAAAGCCTGAGAGAGGAAACGCCGCCCTTTTCGACGATGCAGACGATCACGCCCGTATCCTTGAAATGATACCCCTTTTCATGCATCGACAGCAGGAAATCGTAATCCGCGCCGATCCTGTAATCGGTCTTAAAGGGATAGCGGATCAGAAGCTCCCTGTTCACAAAGGCGGACTGGTGGGAGAAGGGCATCCTGCTTTCAATGGCTTTCAGCGATTTCCGGAATTTATAGTAATGCCCGTATTCACACTCCACCGCGTCGCCGTAAAGGATCCCGTCATTCACGTAGTTGCTTTTCTTAAAAATATCCGACAATGTGTCTGCGCTGTAATAACAGTCGCCGGCGTTCATAAAGTTGATCCACGTTCCCTCCGAAAGTCGTACCGCCGTATTCATGGCGTCATAAATACCCTGATCCTTTTCCGAATTGATCCTGAAGGGGATCCCCCGGGCTCTGAAGCGCTCCGCATAGGATTCCGCGATCGAAAGGGTCTCATCCGTGGAACCGCCGTCCTTGATCAGATACTCAAACTGGTCAAACGTCTGCCCGATCACGGATTCTATGGTCTTTTTGATGGAACTGCCCGCGTTAAAGCAGACGGTAATTATGCTCAAAGGAGGCTTATCCGAAGCAGCACCCATTTATTATCAATTCCTCTCCGCGCCGATTCTGCGCCGATCCGCCTGCGGATCGTGCGCTTAGGCATGAACCTGTTCATGCCGATCCGGTCAGCAGGCTGACCGGATCATTACCGCTTATCGTCGATCAATTCCTCTATCGTCTCCACCATGCGTTCCCAGGAAAACCGGTAAGCGTCCTCCCGGATATACGTACGGCAGGCTTCCCGGAACGCCTCTCCCTCTTTTTCATCAAACATGCGCGTAAGGGCCGCCGCAAGTCCCTCCTCATCAAAGGGCTCTGTCAGAAGCCCGCTTTTTCCGTCCTCCACGACCTCCGCAAGGCCGCCGACTCTCGTCGCGATCACAGGCTTTTCGAAGCCGAAGGCGATCTGCGCGATACCGCTCTGGGTCGCGGATTCATAGGGCAGCACCACGGCGTCGCAGGCCGCAAAATACGGCTCCACCGCCGTATCCGGTACATATTGATTGATCAGCACGGTGATCTCTTCAACGCCGCATTCTGCTATCAGGCGCCGGTATTCCGCCTCCTTTTCCGGCGTTCCGAAATCACCGGCGATAAGCAGCCGGAAGTCTTCCCGCAGGACATAACTGTTCCGTTTCTTTAAAAGCCCCGCCGCCCGGATCAGATGCTTTAATCCCTTGTATTCCCGCACAAAGCCGAAAAACAGCGCGATCTTCCCTTTCTCCGGAAGCTGAAGCCGCTCTCTGGCCTCCTGCCCGGAAAGCCCCTGAAATGCAAAGGCACCGTAGGTCGGGTGGGGATTGATACGGTAAACGGCGTTCTGATTGATGGAAAGAAGCTCTTCTGCCTGCTCCCCCGCGTGCAGGATAAAGCCGTCTCCCTGTCTGAGCGTCATCCTTGTTAGGAATTTATCAAGGGGGAAGCGTTCATGGGGGAAAACATTATGACAGGTAAAAAGGATCCGGATACCTGCCCTTTTCAGTCTCCCGGTCAGGATCCGGTAGCATGGCGCAAAATATGGATGCCACCACTGGATCAGCACCGCTTCGGGATGAAGGGAAATGATCGAGCGCGCGGTCTTTAAAATATTGAAAGGATCCGCGGTGTTCAGTAAAAACGCGGTATCTTCCACCTGAAACGTGTCATTTTCGTAATCCCTCTGCTCCTTTTTGAAAAGAAGCTTCGGATACTGCATCCGGTAGGAGATCATATATACCCTGCGGTTTTTGCCGGGCGTTCCGCCGGTCTCCTTTTCGTACCGCTTTCTCAGGGCTCTCACAAGCAGTCCCGTATAATGGGAGATGCCGCCCTTGTACGGATAAACAGGGCCGATCAGCACCAAAGGACCGCTCTTTTCACCCATTTTGACCGCTCCTGTCCTGATCAACATGTTCTTCTATAGGGTTCTCTTCTTCCTTATAATCTAACCTCCTGACCCGGTACTGGATATCCTCAAGGAGTTTTCGGTTATTGGCGATAACGTCCGCCTGCAGACCGACGATAAAGGTCATAAAACCCAACATGATCAGCGTGCTCGCAAGGATCAAAGACTGGATATGCCCGTTCCCGGCCCCGTTAAAATAATAGATCAGAAAGCGCAGCATTACGAGAACGCCTGTCAGAAACGGGATCATGCCAAGGATCGAGAAAAAAGTTAACGGCCGGTACATCATAAAGGCTCGCACGATCGTCAGCATGGAACGCTTGATATAGCCTCCCATACTGTGAAACAGCCGGGACTCCCTGAGCTCGCCGTTTGTCCTTACCGGCACCGAGGTAATGGCCATGCTGGTACGTCCCGCCTGAACAATGGTTTCCAACGTATAGGTATAATTGTTCATGACATTTAAATGCATGGCGGCATCCCGGGAAAAAGCCCGAAAGCCGCTGGGAGCGTCGGGAATATCGGTTTTGGAGGCGATCCTGACCACAAAGCTCCCCAGATGCTGCAGCTTTTTCTTTAAGGGAGAGAAATGCTCGGTCTGGTCGATGGGTCTCTCGCCGATCACTATCTCCGCGCTCCCGTCAAGGATCGGCCGGATCAGCTTTTCGATATCCGCCCCGCAGTATTGATTGTCCGCGTCGGTATTTACGATGATATCCGCGCCGTTTCGCAGGCAGGCATCAACCCCGGCCATAAAGCCCTTGGCCAGTCCCTTGTTCCGCTTAAAGCTCACGATATAGTTCACGCCCCATTCCCTGGCAACCTCAACGGTACGATCGCTGCTGCCGTCATTGATGATCAGGTATTCGATCGTATCGACGCCGTCGATATGCCTCGGAAGATCATTTAACGCTACTGTCAGTGTTTCTGCCTCGTTCAGGCAGGGAATCTGAATGATCAGCTTCATGTTCAGGCTTCTTCCTTCACAATATAGATCGGGCGGTTCTTGGTCTCCATATAGGCTTTGGCCAGGTATTCACCGATCACGCCCATACAGAAAAGCTGGATACCGCCGATAAACACGATGATACAAACCATGGACGGCCAACCGCTTGTCGGGTCGCCGAAGACCAGGGTTCGGATCACGATAAAAACGATCATGATAAAGGCTACAAAGGTAAAGAAAATACCAAGAAGAGCCGCCAGTGCAAGCGGCGTTGTCGAAAAGGCCACGATCCCCTCGATCGAATAGAGCAGGAGCTTCCAGAAGGACCACTTGGTCTCCCCGGCTACCCGCTCGATATTCTCATACGCGAACCATTTTGTTTCAAATCCGATCCAGCCGTATATTCCTTTCGTGAAACGGTTCACCTCCCGCATCGAAAGGATGGCATCCACCATGCGTCTTGACATGATGCGGTAATCTCTGGCACCGTCCACGATCTCGGTCCTCGAAAGACGGTTGATCAGCCGGTAAAAGCAGCGCGCAAAAAAGGAACGGATCGGCGGTTCGCCCTTTCTCGTGACCCGTCTGGTAGCCGCGGAATCATAGCCTTCCTCCGTTACGGCCCGGTACATATCCGGCAAAAGGGCCGGCGGATCCTGAAGATCAACGTCCATGATCACCGCATGATCTCCCTTTGCGTACTGAAGCCCTGCGTAGATACCGGCTTCCTTTCCGAAATTCCGGGAAAAGGAAACGTAGCGTACCCTTTCGTCCTTCTCGTGCAGTGTTTTCAGCGCGGAAAGCGTCCCGTCCCTTGAACCGTCGTCGATAAAGATCAGCTCAAAGGCCGTCTCCGGAAACTCCTTTTCAAAGACGGCGATGGTTTTCTGTATTTCCTCATAAAAATAGGGGATCGCCTGCTCCTCATTATAGCAGGGTACAATCACCGACAACAGCTTCATGCTGGCTCCTTTACCCTTAATATATCATATGCCGACGCGCTCTCCTGCTTCTCCTGCGGGAACCCTAACGTGACCATCAGCTTCTGTCTGGGGTGGGGAGCGCTTTCCTGCTCCCGTCCCTCCTCATCCTGAATGGAAAGAACCGTTACCGGAATATTCTGTCCGTCCGGCTTCATTAACTCGATCTTATCTCCCACCGTGAACTTATTCTTCTGCTCGATGAAAACCCGGTTTTCTTCCGCCTTCTCTATAAGCCCCAGATAGGTATAGCCCCGGCAGTAGGAGCTGCTTTCGGGCTGTTCTGTCCCGTTCTGCTCATAGATCTGGGCGTCATCCCCCGGCTTTCCGTAGAAAAATCCGGTGGTAAACGGCCTGTAGGTGCATTTGGCGACTTCCTCCAGATACCAGGGCTTATGGCTCTCATAAAGAGCCGGATCCTTCCTGAGATCATCAATGGCCCTTCGGTAGGCTCTGGTCACCGTCGCAACGTACAGCGCGGTCTTCATCCTTCCCTCGATCTTCAGGCTGTCGATCCCCGCCTCCAGAACATCCGGGATATGTCCGATCATGCAGAGATCTTTGGAATTGAAAATATAGGTACCCCGTTCATTTTCCGAAACGGGAAAATAAACGCCGGGACGGGTCTCCTCCATCAAGGCATACTGCCAGCGGCAGGGATGCGTGCATTCTCCCCGGTTTGCGTCCCGCCCGGTCAGGAAATTGCTGAGGAGGCAGCGGCCGGAATAGGAAATGCACATAGCCCCGTGAACAAAGCTCTCTATCTCCATATCATCCGGGATCTTCTTTCGGATCTCCCGGATCTCCTTAAACGAAAGCTCTCTGGCGCTGACGACCCGTTTCGCGCCCTGTTTCCGCCAGAAAAGCCAGGTCAGATAATTGGTATTATTGGCCTGCGTACTGATATGCAGGTCGATATTTTCGCAGTTTTCAAAAAAAAGCGTTATCATGCCGGGATCGGACATGATCACCGCGTCAGGTCTTAAGCGGTTCAGCGTTTTGAAATAGGCGATTGCCTCGGAAAGATCATCATTATGGGCAAAAATATTGGCGGTCACATACACCTTTACGCCATGCTCGTGGGCAAAGGCAATACCCTCCGCCATTTCCGTCTCCGTAAAGTTCTTCGCCTTCGCCCGCAGGCTGAAGGCTTCGCCGCCGATATATACCGCGTCCGCTCCATATAATACCGCTACCTTTAATACCTCAAGGCTCCCGGCCGGAACCAGTAATTCTGTCATTCCGTTTCCTCTCTGCGCCGATTCTGCGCCGATTCGCTTGCGAATCGTGCGCTTAGGCATGAACTTCAGTTCATGCCGAT
>JAILQQ010000123.1 GCA_024698885.1 Lachnospiraceae bacterium
TCAGGCCTGCGCGGATCTCTGCCTGAAGGCAGAGCCGATCCGCAACAGCCAGCTTGGTGATAACCTGGCTAAGCCTGACTGGCATCACCATCACGATCATTTCCTGGACAGCAATCCGAATATCAAATGGAAGGAAACGCTGATCCATGGGGAGAAGATCGGTCTCGGGACCAGGGAATATGAGCTGGTTACGATTCGCTGATCATTCGATCTAAAAAACAAATCGGCGCATGCGGCAAAGCTGCATGCGCCGGTTTGCTTGCAAATTGCGCGGATCATTTTCTTATTCCGCGGGGATCGGTTCGAGACTGTAGAAGCCGTCCTCATCATGGATGAGCTGGACGCGGTCCCCGATCTTTAGGATCACATCATATCCCCAATAGGCCAGGTATTGCTTGCCGTTGTCGGCGGCGACAGAATAGTCTGTCCTGCTGACGCCGTTTGCGGTTGAGGTGCCGGGGCCGGAGATGACGGTTGCCTCGCAGAGAAATCCGTAGGGATCCGCGTCTGCTCTGCCGCCCGTCGCCTGCGCCATCAGTTCGTCGTTTAGTTCCATATTTTTAGGATCTGCCATTTTGATGCCCTCCTGTCGTCTGATTTGTTACCCGTTTGATTTATTATACGTCAGGAAGATCTGCTTTGGCAGTGATTATGCGCATCCGGTCGTTTTTCGTGTGTATCCGGTCATACGGCCTGAGAATCCTGCCTTTTATGTCCGTTAATCAGTACCTTTTCATGAGGCAGATACTTTATGATCAGCCGTTCCAGCAGCATGGGATTGATGGGCTTACTCAGATAATCTGTAAAGCCGTGGTCGGTATACATGTTATGGGCGCCGGAGATGGCATTGGCGGTCAGGGCAATGATGGGCGTTTCCTGATTCGGGATGCCGTCATCGGCTTTGATCCGTGACAATGTCTTCATACCGTCCATTTCCGGCATCATATGGTCGAGAAATACGATATCATAGGAATTCTCATGCAGCTTTTCGATCGCTTCCTGCCCGCTTTCCGCCGTATCGATCCGGATACCGGAATTCTTTAAAAGGCCTTTTATCACGGTCAGGTTCAGGGGAATGTCATCGACGATCAGAATACAGGCATCGGGCGCCTCGAAGCCTTCCTTATAAACATCCACGGACTTGCGGGAATTCACTCTGGCCTCTTCGAAATCCCCGACGGGCGTCGGATCGATGATGCCCTGATCGATCTCAAAGTAAAAGTTCGAGCCCTTTCCGTAGCGGCTGTCTAACTGCAGGACGCTTCCCATGAGCTTGATATACTGATAGGAGATCGACAGGCCGAGGCCGGTTCCCTCGATCCCGCGGTTATGCTCCTGATCCAGCCGTTTAAAGGAATCCCACAGATGCTCTTTGTCCTCCTCCCTGATACCGATGCCGGTATCGCGTACCGAAAACTGCAGGCGCACGGTATTGCTGCCAGCGGAAACCACCCGCACCGAGAGGATGACACGCCCTTTTTCGGTGTATTTGATGGAGTTGGTCAGGAGATTGGTGAGCACCTCCCGGAGCCTGATATCATCGCCGTAAAGACGGGAGGGAGTCTGACTGTCTATGTCATACTTGATCTGCAGCTGCTTTTCGGCAGCCCGGAATTCGATCATATCGATCAGGTCATTGAGCATGGGAGCGATATCATATTCCGCCGGCAGGATCTCCATCTGACCGGATTCGATCTTGGAAAAATCAAGAATCTGGTTGATCAGTGCCAAAAGTGTCTGGCCGCTGCCCTTGATGCTGGCGGCGTACGCCCGGATGGCATCCTCGCTGCTTTCCCGCAGGATTATTTCGTCAAAGCCTAAGATCGCGTTGATCGGCGTCCGTATTTCATGGGACATATTGGCTAAAAAGGCGCTTTTAGCTCTGTTGGCGCTGTCGGCGATCTCAATCTGGTTTTTTAAAGAAGTGGCCATGGCCTCCAGAGAGCGGGAGAGAATGCCGATCTCGTCCGGGCTGTCCGTATTCATCACATCACTGTAATCCCCCGCGGCATAATGCTCGGCAACCTGCGTCATGCGCTTTAAGGGCGCGATCAGCGTCCGGATCCAGAGCAGACATATGGCGATGCTCATGGCGAATATGACGAGCGAAACGATCAGGAGCCGGATCGTAAGGGTGCTCTGGGGGATATTGATCTCGTCCACCGGCGCGTTCAGACCGAGGAACATATCATTGTGCAGCTTTTTCGTGAGGATCTTCCGCTTGATCCCGTCAACACCGGTGACGGTGTTTACCTCGTCTGCAGCGGTGTTTAATACGCTGTCGACAAAGGGGATAAGCCTCTCGGTCAGGTCCTTTGCCCGGACTCCCTCTGGATAATCAAAATGGAAGATGATATCTCCCTGGGAGGAAACTAAAAAAGCTCTGCCGCTTTCGTACAGATTGATATCGGCGACAAAATCCCGTAAAAGACTCAGATCGATATCCATACCGATCACGCCTACCGTATAGCCGTCATGAAAATAGGGGATGATATAGGAGATCATATCGACCCCCATATTTCCGTTATAATACGGGTCCATCCACATGGGACTGCCGGTTTCCACCGGAATATAATACCAGCCCACATGCTCCGTATCATCCTTATCATACAGGCTCATATCCGTCGGCTCCGCGGAATCCCAGGTGCCGTCATTGATATTATAGGTATACCAGAAGCCTTCCTTCGGACCGAAATCATCGGGATTGTATCTGAGATATACGGAAATGGCACCGTCGGTATTTTCCGCGATGCTTTTTCCGAGCTCGGAAATGTCGTAGTTGAACTGAAGCCGTTCCTCTTCATCCGTCAGGAAATGATCATAGGTTTCGGCCCGCTTTTCGGCATAGTTATAGATGGTGCCGACAGACTGCTCTACCGCGTTCAGCATCGCTTCGATATCCCGATAGCTCTGATCGACGGTAAGACTCAGGATCCGGTCGGAATCCTCGTCCAGGATGCGGGTGATCTGCTGGTTCGCCGTCAGGCCGAAGGCGAGGGTAACGACGATCATGATGAACGTTATGACAAGTACGATTTTCGTCTGGATCGATTTCATAATGGAAATTATAGCATTTCCGCGGCTTTTCAGCAAGACAGATGATACTGTATCGTGCGGGAAAAGGGCTCCTTCTCCGTGGTGAGTTTTTTCGGAAGGAGCGTCGGCATATCCTGGGCCTCAAGCGCCAGCGCGACCCGGGGGAAGGAACGGCTTTTATCAAGGAGCAGGGTTTCTCCATCCAGATAATCGCCGGTATAGGCGACTAAGGCCGGTGCGTCGGTAAAGACGGAGACGGGCTTTTTGTCCCGGTAGGCAAGGCAGGCGGCCGGCTGCAGGGAGGTTCCCTCCTTCGTGAGGATAAATCCGTTATTTAGCGGCAATTCAAACGGGATCTCCCTTCCGTATGCCGGATGCGCAGAGAGAGGGCGGAGAGAGGGCGAAAGCGATGTAAAAAAGGAAGCGGCATCGCTTATCCTTACCGGCAGAAAGCTCTCGTCATTGACGCAGACGCTGTCTGCCCGGATAAAGAGGGCACTAAGTCCCTCCATACGCCAATAGGTATGATTCGTCATGTTGATATAGGAGGGCCGGTCGGTCGTTGCTTCGTAGCGGATCGTCAGAATACCGGGACTGCTTAAGGTATAGGTGACCCGGTAGCGTCTGTTGCCGGGCCAGCCGTCCAGGCCGTCTGCCTGTTCTGTGACAAAGCTGGCACAAGGCCCTTCCCCGTTTTCGCTAAGCGATTCAAGCTCCCAGAGACGGGCAGCCAGATGATGGGGGCCGCCGTGAAGCTGGTTCCCTCCCTCATTTGCGGCCAGACCGTTCTCGGCCGGGATCCTTCCGGCATTCGGCCCGATGGTCAGTCCTGCCAGGGAGCCGTTTGTCAGATAAGCGGAAGGATCCGCATAGGAGAGCGTCAGGAGCTCTGTGCTGCCGCCTGCAGATGCCCTTTCGATCCGCCGGATCCCCGCGCCGATATTCATCAGCTCGACCGTGAACAGATCCTGCGCAGTTTTGCTGCTTAACCGCAGAGTAACGGAAAGCGCTTCTCCTTCCTTAGTCTGAAACAGTGTTTTTTTCTCGATGGGCATATGCTTCTCCTCCTGACTTTATTTCATTATAAACGAAAATCAGGAAAACAAAAAGTATGGCCGCTTCCTGCGGATAAGAGCAAGATTTCGAAATACTCGGGCAATTTATGCTAATGTCACAAAAGAAACCGCGAATTATAATGTTTTTGATGCAAAGGTTACAAAGGGCAGGAGGAAATCATGGAGAGGTATCTGGAATTTCAGGGCATTTCAAAGTATTTTCCCGGTGTCAAAGCACTTGATAATATATCGTTTAAAGCGTATGCGGGCGAGGTGCTGGCTTTTTTGGGCGAGAACGGCGCGGGGAAATCCACGCTGTTAAAGATCTTAAACGGCGACTATCAGCCCACCTCCGGAAAATATCTCCTAAACGGCGAGGAAAAGCATTTCAGCTCTCCCCATGAGGCGATCGAGGACGGCATCTCCGTGATCTATCAGGAACGGCAGATCCTTTTAGAGCTCTCGGTGGCGGAGAATATCTATCTGGGACGGATGCCCTCGAAGCGTTTCGGCATTATCGATATCAGAAAGGCAAATGCGGACGCGCAGAAGATCATTGATGACTTCGGCCTTCCGATCCGCCCGGATACCAAGGTAAAGGATCTGTCCATCGCCTATCAGCAGATGGTGGAGATCATGAAGGCCTATTCCCGGGATAATCTGAAGGTGATCTGCTTTGACGAGCCTACCGCTTCTTTGTCGGATGCCGAGATCGCAGCGCTGTTTAAGGTGATCCGAAAGCTCAGAGAGGAGGGGAAGATCATCCTCTATGTTTCCCACCGGATGAATGAGATCCGGGAGATCACGGATAAGGTGGCGATCTTCAAGGACGGTCGCTATGTGGATACAGTAGTGACCGGAGAGGTTTCCGAGGCGGAAATGATCCGCATGATGGTGGGCAGAGATCTCGGCGATATCTATAAGGAGCTTGACCGGAACAAGGAGATCGGCGAGGTCCTTCTGGAAGTAAAGGACGTATCCAGCGATTATGTGAAAAAGAATTCCTTTGTCCTGCATAAGGGCGAGGTGCTCGGCTTTTCGGGCCTCGTAGGCGCAGGCCGGACGGAGCTTATGCGGGCCGTGATCGGCGCGGATAAGCAAAAGAGCGGCGAGGTGATCCTGGAAAACCGCAAAATAGAGAATAAATCTCCGCATGACGCGCAGAAAAACGGCATCGTACTGGTGCCCGAGGACCGGAAGCTGCAGGGGATCCTCGCGAATCTGAGCGTGGCGGACAATATCAATATTTCCATGCTTGACGAAAACTCCAATCAGTTCGGCGTTATGAATACCGCCAAAGAGAAGGAGATCGCGGCAAAGGGGATCCGGGAATTCAATATCCGGACGCCCTCGCCGGATAAAAAGATCGTCGAGCTTTCAGGCGGCAATCAGCAGAAATGCATTGTGGCCAGATGGCTTTCCACAAGCCCGAAGGTCCTGATCATGGACGAGCCGACCAAGGGGATCGATGTGGGCGCCAAAGCGGAGTTCTATCAGATGATCTGCAATTTCGCGAAACAGGGCATGGGCGTTATCCTGATCTCCTCGGAGATGCCTGAGGTCATGGGACTTTCCGACCGGATCATTGTGATGAAGGGCCTGTCCATTGTGGGCGAGCTGAGCAGAGAGGAAGCGACGGAAAGTAAGATACTGAGTCTTGGAATGCTGGGGGAGGTAAAGGAAGCATGAAAGAAGGATTGAAGAAAATAAAGATCGGCGGCGACAAGCTGACGATGCTTGCGGCGATCATCGTAGTATTTGTTATCTTTACGGCTCTGAACAAAAACTTCCTGACGGTGACGAACCTGGTGAATATCCTGGTGGCAGGG
>JAILQQ010000151.1 GCA_024698885.1 Lachnospiraceae bacterium
ATTGCGTGTTTTGAAAGCAGAACAAAGACGCCCCCAAGGACAGGGGCGCCTTTTATAGTAAACGACAAAAAAGAGTTGTCGTTCACTATAATGCCTCCGGCAGATGCGCACGATTTTTGTAAGGAAATATGCCGCTTAGGCGGCCAAAAATCGGCGCAGCAAACGCCAAAGTAAAAAGAACTTTGTCGTTTGCTATAGAATAAGATTCGGTCGAAACTGCAGCGACTGCGAATAATTATTCCGCAAGCTCGAGCTCATACAGAGCTGCGATTCCATAACCGTCTGTGCACATAAGAGGCGGAATGTTGTTTCCGGCATCTGCCGCAGGGAAGTTCGTCCATACGGACTCATTTACTGCGAAGAACTGCTCAGGACGATACATAAGAGCTGCGGAAGGAACCTCGTCGAGCCACAGCTTGGAAAGCTCGGTGTAGTATTCCTTTAACTTAGCTTCATCGGTCTCAAGCGGAATAGCCTCTAAGATCTTCTCCGCGTCGTCGTTCATGTAGTGACCGAAGTTTCCGCTCCAGTTGGAAGCGATCTTTGCATACTCCTCAGAGAAGTAGAACATAGCCTTGGAATAAGGGCTCATAGCGCCGGCACCAGGGCAGGACCACATGCAGATATCAAAGTTGCAGGTCGTCATATCATCATAGAAAGAGTTGGCCTCAGGGAAATAGGTGCTGATGTCGATACCGATCTCCTTACCGGCTGCCGCTACGATCTCCATGGAAGCGTTCCAGTCGGTCCATCCTGTCGGGCACTCAGCCTTGAAGGAAAGGTTCTTGCCGTCATATTCACGGATGCCGTCGCCGTCCGTATCCACGATCCCGGCATCATCCAAAAGCTTGTTGGCGCCTTCGATATCAGCGTTCTTCCACTGCAGATCCTTCAGTGCGTCAAAGTCGATATAAGCACGGTCAGCCTCGGAAGGGCCGGCGATGCATCTGGGCAGCTCGTCAAAGGTCTGGGACTGTCCGGACATAGCGGAAGCAATGATCTGCTCATAATCGGTAGCCATTGCGATAGCCTTACGAACTTCCTTCTGGTCAAGACCCGGTCTCTCGCAGTTGAAGAACATGGAAGGCATAACAGCGGTCATGCCGTAAGGTGCCTCGTCATACCAGGTAGAGATCGGAAGATCCTCATCAAGCCAAAGCTTCTGAACATCGGTGATGAACTGCTGGCAAACGTCAACCTCGCCCTGCTGCAGAGCAACCTGGCCTGCCGCATTGTCCTTGTAGATGGTATGTGCGATATACTTCGGAACCGGAAGTTTGCCCCACATGGAGTCAGCCTGTCCCCAGTAATTGTCGTCACGGATCAGGATAACCTTCTGGTCGTTATCGATGTAAGGAAGATACGGGCCGGAAGCGATCAGGTCTTCCATTGCATCCTGCTTGATCTTATCCGCATCTCCGCCGTTCCTCTCTTCTACGGTCTCTAAATAAGCCTTGGGCATTACATAGATGTTGGTCAGATAAGCGATAACCTTCAGAGGATTTACGGCCTTGCCGCCATCGAGCTTCGCAGCGATCTCAACCGTCTGATCATCCTTTGCGGTAATGCTGTCAATATACACGGCATAATCAGAACCAAAGGAAGACTCATACTTTACATGGGTATCAAAGGTATAAGCCATATCCTCAGCGGTTACGGGCGTTCCGTCGCTCCAGTGAGCATCGGGATTCATCTTGACGGTCAGAACGGTCTGGTCGTCATTCCAGGAATAATCCGTTGCAAGCAGACCATAGAGCTTGCCGTCCATGGAGTTGTACATGAAAGGCGTTTCCCAGACCAGCGTACGGGCTGTATCCTTCTGGGTCTGTCCCATCGCGTTGTTGGAGTTCGGAGACATGGGATTCCAGTCATTGATGGTGCCCCACTGCTGTCCTGCAAAATACAGGGTCTCTTCTCTCGGGGTAGAGCCTTCGTCCGCGGGCGCTGCCTCTTCTTCCGCAGCTTCCTCTTCGGGCTCCGCAGCGGGTTCTTCTGCCGCAGGTTCCTCAGCAGCGGGCTCCTCAGCCTCTGCCACAGCCGGCTCCGCAGGTGCCGCGGGCTCTTCACTGCCGCCGCAGCCGACGAGCATTGCCGCAGACATTGAGCCTACGCAAAGCAATGCAACTACTTTTCTGATGATGTTTTTCATATTAAACCTCCTATAAAGATAATTCTGTTCCTCCATCAGAAACACATATGAGAATTATATATCGAAACGAAGCAATAATATATTAAAATATCCCGATCCATATAAATATATTCGGATTATTATAAAATATGTCTATAGATTCCGTAAAATAGTGTCTATTTATGTTCAACATTTCCCAACTCCAGCGGATCAAAGCCGGATAAAATACCGCCGGATTATCTTATCCTTGCTTTCCCCCGCCATCTTTTATAAAATAACAATAAGAGGCAGGGGAAAAATGCAGGAACAAAGCATCTCACAAACGGAAACAGATCTGCTCTACTGCATCCGTTCCGGCGATATCGAGCGTGTGGAGCGCCTTTTTGCGGACGGTGAGGTCATGGAGCTTGTCTTTACGCCCTACGACCGCCAGAGCTTCTTCCGGATGGCACTGCGCGCCGTGGAGCTGATGACGATGGCGGCTGTTTCGACCCGCGGGCGTCCGGACGAAGTGGATGATGCGCATGCGAGAATGCGGTCGTTTATCGCGGATATCGAGGACAGTAAATCCATCTCCGGCATCGTGGGAGTTTTACGCCGCCACGTTCTGGCGCTGACCGTATCGTCACGCCGGTTTTCGAATTATAACCGTACCGGATACAGTCCGCTTGTGAACCGCTGCATCAACCGGATCCTGACCCGTATGCCCGAGAGGATCACCCTGACCGAGCTTTCGGCGCAGCTGCATGTCACGCCGAAATATCTCTCGAGCCTGTTTAACCGGGATACCGGCACCTCCATCACTGATTTCATGCAGAATATCCGGATCAGGGAAGCGGAATACCTGCTGTCCCACTCCGACATGAACTATCCGGATATCAGCAATTTCCTCTGCTACGGCTCCCAGAGCTATTTCAACAAGGTATTTAAAAGCAAGACAGGCCTGACACCGCGGGAATTCCGTTTACGGGAAAGGAGCGCCGATGAAAATAGCCATCATCATCAGTGAAGCCAGATACGACATCCAGTCCGCCGTAATCCGCGGCATCCTTCACGAGCTTGGCCGGGACGGGATCGAAGCCTATATCTTTACCTGCCATTCCGCACTGGGCTTTCTGCCATCAGGAGAAGATCCCGCGGATGACAGGACTTTTATGCTCTTAAATTATGAAGAATACGACGGGTTTATCTTCTATGCGGATACCATTCCGGACAGAGCCCTGGTAAACGCTATCGCACAGGAGATCAGAAAGACCGGCAAGCCTGCTCTTTCCGTCAAGGACAGGCTGGAGGGGATCCCTGTCATGGCGCTTGAAAACGTCGCCGGTATCCGCAGGATCATTGACCACCTCGTGATGGCACTGCATAAACAGCGCATTTACTTTCTGTCCGGTCCCGAGTACAACGAGGATGCCACCGAGCGTCTCAATGCCTATCTGGAGTCGCTTTCTCTTTACGGGATAGAACCGAAAGACGGGTGGATCATCTACGGGGACTATCATCCCCACAGCGGCCGGGAAGCGTTTAAATGGTGGTACGCCGAAAAAGACCGGATCCCGTTACCGGACGCAATCGTCTGCGCCAATGATGAAATGGCAATGGGCGTCTGCATCGAGGCAAAGGAGCTCGGCGTTAAGGTCCCCGAGGATATCGCGGTCTCCGGCTTTGACAACCGCGTGATCTCCGTTCTCTGTGAGCCTTCTCTCACGACGGTCGCGATCCCCGGCTATGAACTGGGGCGGGCCTGCGGCCGCAGGCTCTTGGAGTTTCTGCACAGGAACCCGGAAAAGACGCCTGAGCTCATCGAAACGCAGCCCATCTTCCGTCGCAGCACCAATCCGGCCATTGAAAACGAGGGCCATGATGAAGCGGTGCAGGAGATCCGCAGACATTATCTGGACAGCCAGCTCCATCTCAGCAATCTCTTGGATACCCTCCGCTTTATCGAAGCGGAGTTTGCCTCCGCGAGGACCTGGGAAGACTTTTACCATGTCATAGAAGCCGGCATTGAGGTATTTGAGGCAAAATCCTTTTATATCTTCACCCCCGCCCGCGAGATCGTTCCCGACGACCGGACTATGTTAAACCTTTTACGGGGCGAGGAGGAGCAGACGTTAAAGCGGGATATCGAATTATCGGTGGTCTTTGCCTTTGAGGAGGGGCATATGGTCAGCTATCCCCCCTTTAACGCACGGACGCTGATCCCGGACGAGATCCTGAACCGTTCCCGGGGCGGCTACTATGTGATCTATCCCCTGACGCATGAAAAACGGATCTTCGGCTACTGTGCGATATGCAATTCCGCCCTGGCCTATGAGAGCGAATGGATCGCGCTGCTCATACAGATCATCAGCTCCGCCATGGAAAACCTCCAGAGGAAGGTACAGCTTGAGCATATGGTCAATGCCCTGAACCGTCTCTGGATCTATGACAAGCTGACAGGGGTTTATAACCGGGCGGGATTTTTCGAACGGTCGGACAGGATCCTGCAGGACGCGGACGACACAGGAAAGAATATCTTTGTTCTTTTCGCGGATCTGGACCGGCTGAAATATGTGAACGATACCTATGGTCATGAGGCGGGCGACAGCTTTATCGGCGAGATCGCCGGGATCTTAAAGCAGGTATTTTATAAGGATGAGCTGATCATGCGCTATGGCGGCGATGAATTCGTCGTGATCGCGGAGGGCGTAAACGAAGCTCTGGCGAAGAAATATACCCGAAAGATAAACGTCATCGCGGAAAACATCAACAGCTGCGGGCGCTATCCCTTTACGCTGAGCGTGAGTCTCGGATACATGATCGGAAAGGCCAAAAACAGCCATGAGCTTGAGAGCCTCATCGAAGAGGCTGACAAGCTCATGTATCAGGTCAAAGAAGAAAAAAGAGCTCTCAGGAAAGACTGAAGCGCGCTGCGTTCTCTGTTTCTGAAGAATTGCCGATATAGATCGTAAAATCGCCCTTTTCAGCCCTGAATTCATCATCCGCGCCGTAAAGCCGCAGCATATCCTCCGAGATCGCAAAGGAGACCTTCTTCTCTTCCCCCGGTTTTAGGAAAACCTTCTCAATGCCTTTTAAGGCCCGGACCGGTCTTGCCGTCGAAGCAACTTCATCCCGGATATACAGCTGCACGACCTCGGCCGCCTCCCTTTCTCCGGTATTTTTCACCGTCACCGAAGCATGGATACTCTCTCCGCTCCCCATAGGCAATATATCCCGATCCAGCATGATCTCCGATATCGCAAAGGCTGAATAGCTCAGACCAAAGCCGAAGGGATAGAGAGGGGCGTTCGGGATATCGATGTATTTCGACAGAAACTTGTTGGGATCTCCTTCCCGGTAACGGCGTCCGGTGGAAAGCTCATTGTAATAAACCGGCACCTGCCCGACGCAGTAGGGGAAGCTCATAGGAAGCTTTCCCGAAGGACTCACCTTCCCGCTCAGCACATCACAGATCGCGTTCCCGCCTTCGCTCCCGGGCTGCCAGACAACAAGCAGCGCCTTGGAAAGCGCGGAAACCTCCCGAAGGTCCAGGGGTCTCCCGGTAAAGAGCACCGTCACGATATTCTGATTGACCTTGTAGATCTCCCGTAACAGTCTCTGCTGCTTCGACGGGATATCAAGCATCCCGCGGCTCGCGGCTTCCCCGGTCATGATATTCAGTTCTCCCAGGGTCAGTACGACGGTTTCGCAAGCTCCGGCCAGTCTGACCGCCTCCTGTAAAAGCGCCTCCTCTTCTTTTTCATCGGACAGATAATCCGCGTTCTTTCCGCCCATGCCCTGCAGCGGATAATCCGCGCTAAACAGGCAGCCCTTTGCGGTCTTGCTTGAAAAGCCCGCGTTCTTTATGCCTGCTTCGATGGATACCGCGTCCTTTTCACCGGCAAAAATGCTCCACGCGCCGTTGATCCTCGCGCTGTCCGTGAAGGGCCCGATAAAAGCAGTCGAATCCGTATCCGTTAAGGGGAGCGCGCCTTCATTCTTTAGCAGAACAAAGCTTTCCGCCGCCGCCTCTCTTGATAACTTGCGGTTTTCGTTACAGAGAATATAGGTCTTTTCCTGCGAAGCATCCGCGTCCTTAAAGGGATCCTCAAAAAGACCCAGCCTGTTCTTGAGCCTTAAGACCCTGAGTACCGCTTCGTCCAACCGCGTCTCCGGGATCCGGCCTTCTTCCACTAATTCCTTCAGATTTCCCGCGTAGCACCGGGTGCACATATCGATATCGACCCCGGCCTGCATCGCAAGGTACGCCGCTTCTTTCTGATCCTCCGCGATCCCGTGGGAAACCAGTTCCGCGATCGCCGCCCAGTCGGAGATCAGCACGCCGTCAAAGCCCCATTCCTGCCGTAAGATATCCCGCATCAGATGCCTGTTGCCGGAAGCGGGGATCCGGTTTAAGACATTAAAGGAGGTCATCACCGTTTCGGTCCCGGCCTCCACAGCCGCCTGATAGGAAGGCAGATACTCCTCCCTGAGCGTTCTCTCCGAAAGCTCCACCGTATTGTAATCCCGGCCTCCTATGGCGCCTCCGTAAGCCGCGAAATGCTTGACGCAGGCAGAAAGCCGGCCTTTTTCCGTAAGAGCCGGGTGCCCGTCCGCTCCCTTCCCGCCCTGATAACCCTCGACGATGGCAGCGGCAAAAAGACTGTTCAGATAAGGATCCTCTCCGGTGGATTCCATCACCCTGCCCCATCTGGCATCGCGCGAAAGATCCACCATGGGCGAAAACAGGAGATGCAGCCCCGCATACGCGGATTCGAGTGCCGCGACCTCCGCGGCCTTCTTTGAAAGCGCGGGATGAAAGCTCGCCCCCTGCGCAAGCGGGACCGGGAAGATCGTGCGGTATCCGTTAATGATATCCGCCATGAACAGAAGCGGAATATGGTGCGGATGCTCATCCATGAATCTTTTCTGGATATCCGTCAGCTTCTCTGCGCCGACCACGCTGAGCACAGAGCCCGCAAGCCGCAGGTCCTCTTTGGTAAAATTCATGGCGTTAGCCGGTCCCGTGATCACAAAGTCCTCCTCAAAGAAGGAACCCGGGATCTGCACAAGCTGCCCGACCTTTTCCTCTATTGTCAGATCCGATAAAAGCTCTTTTAATCTGCTCTCCTGCATTCTTCAACCCTCCTCATAAACCACTGCAACAGCTTTAAGCCGTCCTCCGTATCGTCCCTCTGAAATTTCAGGCACATCCGCTCCGGATGAAACTGTACTCCGTAGACCGGCAGGCTTTCATGCTCCACCGCCTCGATGACCCCGTCCGGAGAAAGGGAAACGGCTCGTAACCCCTCGCCGGTCTTCCGGATCGCCTGATGATGCGAGCTGTTCACGGCTATCGTATCCTTCCCGTAGACTTCTGAAAGAAACGACCCCGGTGCCGCCGTCGCGGGATGCGTACTGTCGCGGTCCCCCGGAAGCCACAGATGCACCTTCTTCTCCGAAATATCCTGCCATAAGCTCCCGCCGAAAAAGATATTAATGAGCTGATGGCCCCGGCAGATCCCAAGAACAGGCTTTCCGACGGTAACGGCCTCCCGGATCGCCGCAAGCTCGAAGGAATCGAGCCTCCCGTCGATCCCCCTGCTGCCATGATCTTCTTCCCCGTAAAGCGCCGGGTCCGCGTCGGCTCCGCCGGGCAGCAGTAATCCGTCTGCCTCCCGCAGACGCGAAAGACCGTCAAATAACGGCAGCATGACCGTTTCGGCCCCACAGGCGCAAACGGCATGACAATAATTTTCGTTTCCGTGAAGGCTGTCCTTTCCGCTGATCACGGCGATCCTGATCTTTTGCATATTTTCAGACCGCATTCCGGTTTCCGGGATCAAAGGCTTCCTTCAGACCGTCCGCTATCAGATTGCAGGCTATCATCAGAAGGATCAGTAACAGCATGCAGGGAACCAGCTGATAGGGATGCAGCAGACAGTTATCAAAGCCGTCGGAGATCAGCCTCCCGAGAGAACAGCTGCCAATCGGAAGTCCCAATCCCACAAAGCTTAAAAAGGTCTCAAGGAAAATGGCGTTCGGGATCGTCACCATGATCTGGGTGATCAGCGTCCCGACGATATTCGGCAGGATCTCGCGAAACAGGATAAAGAACTGTCCGGCACCAAGGGTTCTTGCCGCCAGAACGAATTCCTGCTCCTTCAGCTTTAATACCTGCGCTCTGGCCACGATGCTCATCTCCATCCAGCCTGTCAGCATCAGGGCGATGATGATCGCGCCGATGCCCGGCTCTAAGATCAGCATTAAAAGCGTTACGATCACAAGGCTTGGGATACTGCTTGCCACATCCACAAACTGCTGCATGAGCATATCCGTTCTTCCCCCGAAAAATCCGGAGATCATCCCGTAGTTCATACCGATCACCAGATCGATAAGCCCTGCCGCGAGCGCGATCAGGAGAGACACCCGAAGGCCCTGGAAGCAGCGGGAAAAAAGATCTCTCCCTAAGGAATCGGTCCCGAAGAAATAGTATACATCGTCAAGTCCCAGCTCTTCATAACGGTTCACCTCTATGTCGCCCCTTGTTCCGGAAAGCGTCTCCGCGCCGGAAAGAATGCCGGGAATCCGGGGTGCCAGTCCCTCGCGTTCGAGATCCTGTTCATCATAGGAATAGCCCGAGATATGCGGCCCGATGATGCTCATCAGAACCAGAAGGCAGAGCAGCACAAGGCCGAAAATGTTGGCCTTTCGGGCAAAAAAGCGATGGACCGCCGCCCTGAAAAAGCTCTCTCCCGAATAGGTATGATCTGTTTCCAGTCCTTCCTCTCTTTTGACAAACTGAAAATCCTCTTCCTTAAAGCCGTCCTCCGGGAACGCGATCGATGGATTTCTGTGAACGGCCTGAACGGCTAACTCCTGATCCATGTCTTCCTCCTAATCCTTTCCGGTCTGCGCGGTCTGTTTTCAGACCGGATCATTTCCACCTCTGCGCCGATCTGCTCTTCTTTTCAGACCGGATCATTTCCGCTTCTGCGTCGATCTGCCCCGGCAGATCGTGCGCTTAGGCATGAACCGTGGTTCATGCCGATCCGGTCTGTTTTTCAGACCGGATCATTTCCGCTTACCCTGACCCGCGGGTCAACGATCCCATAGAGAATATCAAGCAGCAGCCTGACTGTCACAAAAATGGCCGCGTATATAAAGCTCAGGGCGATCACGACATTGTAATCATTGCTGGTAATGGCACTCGACAAAAGAAAGCCGATGCCGGGGATTGAAAAGATCTGCTCCGTGACCAACGATCCCGTTAACAGCCCGACAAGAAGAAGGGCCATCACCGTAATGACAGGCATCAGGGAATTCCTGATCACGTAACGGAACAAAAGCGTCGCCTTCGAGGTTCCCTGGCATTTCGCAAACAGGACATAATCGGACTGCAGCACGGCGATGGCCTCATCCCTCGTAAAACGGGCGATGACCGCCATCACGAAAACAGACAGCGCGAGCACCGGCATCACGATGGAACGCGCCGGCAGCCTGAAATCATAAAGAAGCGGCAGCCATCTCCACTTAAACCCGACAAAATAGCTCAGGGCAATAGCGAAAATATAGGACGGCACCGAGATCCCGATGACCGTAATGATCATACTGATCACGTCCACTGCCTTTCCCCGGTGGAACGCGGCCAGAAAACCGATGCAGAGTCCGACAGCGCTCCCAAACAGCATGGCCAAAAAGCCGATCTTCATGGAAAGCGGCAGACGGGATCTGATCATCACGGTTACCGGCGTATTGATCGAAAGATGATAGCTGACGCCGAAATCCCCCTTCAGGATATTCCGAAGATAAATGAAAAACCGGACCATCACGGGCTGATCCAGACCGTAGGACTTCTCAAGGAGCATTCTCTGTTCATCCGTCAGCTTGGGATCATTAAAAGGCGATCCCGGCATGAGCTCCATGAAAAGGAACAGGATCAGAATGACCAGAAACAAGGTGACTACAGCGATCAGAAGCTTTTTTACGATATATTTTCCCATCTTTCACTTCCCTACCTACTCTTTTTACTGTATTCGCAACTCAGCCCGCCGTTGAAGGTAAGAAAATATCCTTCGACCTTCTCCGAGATCAGATACGTATCACCGGTGGAAAACAGCGGGATGAAGGCCATATCTTCCATCACCGTATCCTCCGCCTGATGTAAAAGCGCCATCCGCTTTTGGGGATCCGTTTCTAAGGCAGCCTTGTTCATCAGGTCATTGAAGGCCTTGCTCGCATAAACGGAACGGTTCATGGGAGAGCCCTCTTCAAGGATCCCGAGAAAAGAATTGGGATCCGGATAATCGGCAGCCCAGCCCATAAAATAAAGCTCAAAATCCCCTTTGCTGAGCGCGTCCGTGAGTTGCCCGGGGGATGCCAGGCGGACGTCCAGGGTCAGTCCCGGAAGGGCTTCCTCCAGCTGTTCCTTCAAAATCTCCATTAAGGCCTGCACCTGGCTTGCC
Organism: Lachnospiraceae bacterium; assembly: GCA_024698885.1. Taxonomy (GTDB): domain Bacteria; phylum Bacillota; class Clostridia; order Lachnospirales; family Lachnospiraceae; genus UBA2868. The sequence goes on from JAILQQ010000151.1 coordinate 10,576, forward strand.
GACATCAGCTCAATCGTCAGCGAATCAACGCCGAGCTCCTTCAGTCCCTGCTGCCAGTATTGTCTCGCACGGTCTGCATCGAAGGTGCAGACATCGCTGTATCTCTCCGGATCCGCCGCAAAGTCGCTGCCGTCTTCTTCCACGCAGAAGCCGGTGGGAATACATCTTGTCAGAGAAGCGGCACCGGTCTGGAAATAATGCTCTACGATGGATTCCCGGTCAATCGCATTGGCAATCGCCAGACGGATATTCCGGTTTCCCCAGGCCGGAACGTTCTTCAGATTCCCGGCCAGATAGCGGATGATACCGGTGGTCATCTGTTGAAGCGCCGGATCTCCTTCCGCAAGGGCAGCATACTCTCCCTTCATCTGGATGATATCTTCTTCTCCCGCCTCATAGCACATGGCAGCTTCCTGGGTACTGGCAACCTCGCGGATCGTCATGCCCGGAAGTGATACCCGATCCGCATTGACATAATACGGATTCTTTACATAATGCACCTGCATGCCCAAAGGTTCGTAGCGGTCCACGATAAAAGGGCCGCTCGATAACAGCGTATCAGCGCTGGTAGCATATTCTCCGTTACAGCTTTCGTAAAAGCTTCTGCTGCAGGGCGCGCAGTTAGCTTTTGTCAGGACATAGGGAAAATAGGGACAGGGCTCTGAGAGTTCCACCACCAGGCTCCTTGCGTCCGGCGCGGATACTCCCAGTTCTTCCACGGGAAGAGTGCCGGTCATGACATCCTCCACGTTCTTTACCTTACAGACATCCGTGATCAGAAATATTCCCTGGCTCGCGTTTAACGGATCGGCAAGCCGTCTGAAGGCATACACAAAATCCTGTGCCGTGATCGGTTCGCCGTTACCGTAGCGCAGGTTTTCTTTCAGCCGGATGGTATAGGTACAGCCGTCCTCCGAAACGGTAAAGCCCTCAGCCAGATCCGGCTCATAGCCGCCGTTGCTGTCGAGCCGAAAGAGCAGGCCGCTCATCGGGAGCAGATATTTTTCATCGGCAACATCCGAGGACAGCTGGCCATCCATCGTGATCGGCAGAACCGAATACGCGATATTGAGCTCCTGCGCAGGGGATGCCTGCGCCTTTTGCGTCCCGTTCATCCCGCTGCAGCCGGACAGCATCAGACCAAATACCGCGAGGAAAAACAGAACTCTAGCCATTATTCTTCCCTCCCCATCTGATATATTCCTCTTCCGTGCAGAAAACCTGATGCGTATCACTGTCTCCCACATACTGCCAGGTCCCGTTTTCATACAGGATCCCGGAGGTTTCATAGTCATAAAAGTGCGCCGGCCTGGATTGGACGATCGGATTGGGCGCCGGCGCCGCATTCAGCAGATTCTTCGTATAGGGGTGGACCGGATTTTCAAAGATCTCTCTGGTCAGGCCGGTCTCGAGAAGATATCCGCGGTGCAGGACACCGATCCGGTCCGATAAATACCGCACCATCGAAAGATCGTGTGAAATAAACAGGAACGCTGTTCCCGTTTCCTTCTGGATCCGCCTGAGCAGATTGACCACCTGGGCCTGGATCGAAGCGTCTAACGCAGCGATGCACTCGTCCGCGATAATGAGCTTCGGATCCATCACAAGCGCTCTGGCGATCCCGACCCGCTGTCTCTGACCACCGGAAAACTGTGCCGGATAGCGATCCGCCTGGTCCTTTGCAAGGCCGACTTTCTCAAGGATCTCCTCGATCCGTGTATTTCTCTCCGCCGTTGTCTGACAGGACTTCATGATGTCTAAACCGGCGCCGACGATATCCCGGACCTTCTTTCTGGGATTTAAGGATGACATCGGATCCTGAAAGATCATCTGGATGCCGTTTGCCGCCTCCCGTCTTTCTTTTTCCGAAGCCTTCGTCAGAACATGACCGTCAAAGCTGATCCTGCCCTCGCTCGGGGTATGCAGGCCGATAATGCATTTACCGATAGTGGATTTGCCGGATCCGGACTCGCCTACCAGACCATAGGTCTCCCCGGCCCCGATAGAAAAACTGACCTTTCTGACGGCAGTGACTGCCCGGTCCTTTCGCCCGAAGCGCATTGTCAGATCCTGTACCGTTAAAAGCCGTTCTGTCTGACGTTCATCTGACATACTCTGCCGCCTCCCTCTTCATTTTGTCGATCCGCTTCTGCAGGCTTTCGGGCCGTTCAACCTTCGGCGCTCTCTTATCAAGCAGCCAGGTGGCGGCGGAATGCGTGTTGGAAATCTTAAATAGCGGTGCCTCTGCTTTCAGATCGATCTCCAGCGCATACGGATTCCGCGGCGCGAAGGCATCGCCCTCCGGTTCCTTTGAAAGAACGGGCGGCGTTCCCGGAATGGAATACAGTTCCTCATCACTCTCCACGTCCGGGATTGCCGAAAGAAGCCCCCAGGTATAGGGATGCCTCGGATCATAGAAGACATCGATGACCGTACCCGTTTCAATGATCCTTCCCGCGTACATCACGTTCACGTAATCCGCGACCTTGGCCACCACCCCGAGATCGTGGGTGATATAGATCACCGAAAGCGATCTCTTGCGCTGGAGACTTACGATCAGTTCAAGGATCCTTTCCTGGATCGTCACGTCAAGCGCCGTGGTAGGCTCATCGCAGATCAGGATCTCCGGATCACAGGACAGCGCGATCGCGATCACGATACGCTGCCGCATACCGCCGGAAAACTCATGGGGATATTGACTCATCCGCCGTTCCGGTTCGGTGATCCCGACTTCCCTGAGCAGGTTTAGCGCCTTTGAAAAGGCCTGTTTCCGGCTGCATCTTTCGTGGGACCGTATTGCCGCGATCAGCTGGTTCCCGATGGTCATCGTAGGGTTTAAAGAGGTCATCGGATCCTGAAAGACCATGGCGATCTTTTTCCCGCGCACAAACCGTCTGATAAAGGCATCGTCCGCCTTTAACAGATCGATCTCCCGCTTTTTTTCTTCCAGCTCGATCGAACAGGTAATGCTGCCCGAATTGACTGTCGCGTTTGCGGGCAGTATTCCCATAACCGCTTTCATCGTCACGGATTTGCCGGAACCGGATTCTCCCACAAGCGCCACGGTCTCCCCCCTGCGAAGGGTCAGATTCACCCCGCGGATCGCATGGATCGTTTCTCCCGGCGAAGCAAAGCTGATATCCAGATCCCTGATATCGAGTAAAACTTCAGCTGTATCAACCATATTCTCTTCCTATCCTAAAAAATCAGCCAGACTATCCGGCATGCCACTGGCAAGCCAGTTCTTGAAGTTCTCCAGAAATTCAGTCCTCGACTGCATCGCGGGATTCCCGCTCTCTTTTTCATGTTTCCATAAGGCACAAAACTTTGCAAACAGCGGATCGTTTTCCATATCGTACTGTTCACTGCCGCCGCTGATCGCAAGCAGCTCCTCTTCCTGCAATCTGTTTTTTGTCATCATTTATATCCCCTCCTCCTGCGCCGATCTGTTTACAGATCGTGTGCTTAGGCACGAACCTGTTCGTGCCGATTCGGTCTGCACGCAGACCGAATCATTTCCTCTGCGCCGATCTGTTTACAGATCATTTTCTTTCTACTATATTGATACGCAGAAAAGCAGCAAGTGGCAGACCGGATCATTTCACTGCGCCGATTTGCCTGCAGACCGGATCATTTCATTGTAAAAATAAAAAGCAGATAAACGGCCGTCAGAAGAACCAGACCGACAGCCTGCAGAAGCCTTCTATCCCGGCAATATCCCGCGTATTCCCTTAAAAACGCGTTCAGTGAAAAATAAAGCTTTGTCCGCGCCCCGTAACCGACGCAGGGAAGATGCTTCCGCCTTGCGATCAGTAACGCCCTGAGTACATGATAAGAGCTCGTAACGATCGCAAATTCCCCGGGTTCTTCCATAAGCTCTGCGGAAAAGCGGATATTTTCCTCTGTATTTTCGGACCGGTCCTCTTTCACGATATCGCCTTCAAAGACCCCGGCGGAAACCGCGTACGCCGCCATCGCTTCGCTCTCCGCCACCGCTTCGTCCTTCCCCTGTCCGCCCGAGAAGAGCAGCTTAGCTCCCGGATTATCCCGGTAAACGCGTATGCCTCTGTCGATGCGGGCCTTTAAAAGCGGCGTGGGTTCTGTCCCGGAAAGCCCCGCGCCAAGCACCACCACATACCTTAACCCTCTGTTTTTGCGAAAGTGGATCAGGTTTAAGAGCGCAGACAGTGAAAACGAGACAAACTGTATCACAAAATACATGCATAAAAGCGTCAGATACCAGTAGATCCAGACAGACAGACCCGGCGTTCTGACGTCAAAAAGCAGCGGATAAACCAGCTCGAAGGCCAGAAACACAAGAGCAAGCCCCATGGACAGAGCGTTCCGGGGCCTGATCCCTTCTTTTTTGATATTGATGACCCCGCTGATCAGAAAAACCGGGATCAGTAAAAGCGGATACGCGACAAATAACAGCGCGGTAAACAAAAGTGCCAGGTCAAGGAGCAGATGGACCAAAAGGTGCTCCGAAAACCACGCCGGCCTCTTCATGGCCTCCGAAATAAGGAGACACCCCGGCAGGAGCACGGAAAGCAGCAAAAAGAAGCCGCTTAATACCGTGCGCCGGTCCGTGAGCATCACAATGATAAAGGCTGCTGCCGACAGGAAAAAAAGTCCCCAGAGGATCATAACCCCGTTTTACCAGACCCCGATCCTGTCCTCCGGCGCCAGATACATGCCGTCGCCTTCCTGCACATCGTAGGTCTCCATGAATTCGTCAAACTGCTGTGCACCGACATTGGCGCGCAGATAATTGAGCGGATGGGGATCCGACATGACCGCCGCCTCCTCACTTTGCAATGTCTCCGCCAAAGACCAGAGTCTTGCGTTGGCCCTGAAGAAAGCATCATAATCGAAGCCTTCGATCTTCTCCGCCATTTTCAGCATGCACTTCATGCCCGCCATATCCGCGATGGCCTCGGTCTGAACAAGCTGGCCGCTGTAGGGCGTTCCGTCGTCAAAGGCTACGACGTTATCATAAAAGTCAACAACCTTCTGCGCTCTCTGCGAGAATGCGGCATAGTCCTCGTCTGTCCACCAGTTTGCCACATTGCCGTCCGCATCATACTGGGCGCCGTTGGTATCAAAGGCATGACTGATCTCATGACCGATCACAGTGCCAAGGGCCCCGTATTTCTCTTCGATCGGCATATCGCTCCGATAGGAAACATCGCAGAAGAAGCCCGGGATGATATTGATGGAATTATCCTCGGGATTATAGTAGGCATTGGTATCTAAGATATTGATGCCCCAGATCTCCCTGTCGACCATTCCGTTCAGCTTGGAAAGCACTCTTTCATGGCTGCCCTTTAATATACTCAGGATAGCGTCCAGATAGACGCCGCCCTCTTCCTTCGGCGTGATGTTATAAACGGAATCATCCTCCCATTTGTCCGGATAAACGGCATGAATAGTCATATGGTCAAGCTTGTTGACGGCCTCGTTCCGGGTTTCCTCGGAAAGCCATTCGGTTTCGGAAAGCATTTCCCGATAGGTATCAACGGCATCCTGGCAGAGAGTCCTGATCTCGTCCCGGATCTCCTCAGATAAATACCGGTCAATATAAATTCTGTCAAAGCAGAACGGGAAGTACGCCATGGCGATCTGATAAGCGATCTGGTCATCGGGCATGCTTTCGGAAATGCCCTGGTACTGATTGGCAGCTTTTCTGGCAAAACGATAAGCCTCTTCATCGATCGCAGAGGTCATGCTGGTCAGCGTTCCCTTCAGGATATACGCTTTGAACCCGTCCAGATTATCCTCGTTATACAGATCGTTCAGCGCAAGGAGCCATCCCGGCTCTTCCAGATTGATCAGCTCAGAGTCAGCGTACCCGTAGCGCTCCATATAATCGGCTAACGGGAAAACGGGAGACATTTCCCGGATATCCTCCATCGTTACCGGATTAATGGATTCCTGAAGGGCTGTCGGGGCATATTTATCTAACGTGCTCTTTTCGTAAGGAGCGATAAGGCTCTCAAGCGCAAAAGCATCTGCCATGTACTTGTCCGCCTCGGCGCCCTCGATCCCGAAACGGTTAAGCATATAGCCAAAAAGGGTGTCCGTATATACCTTGTAGCGGGCTCCGTTTGCGCTCTCATTGGCATACTCTCCCGCATCCCCGTAGGTAAGAAGAGAGGTCGGTTTAATATCGATCTCATACAGGGAAGAATCCAGCGCGTTCACACCAAGGCCCACGCCAGCCGGGAAGATGCCATAATAGAAATTCTCCTCCGACAAAAGAACATCCGTCACATCCTCCATAGAACCGGCAGCAAGGATTCTTTCCACAAAGGGCTCAAAAGGCGTGATACCGACTTCATTTCTCTTATCCCAGTCAAGGAAGAGCTCATAGATGCCCTGCACTAACGACGCGTCATGGGCGGTCTCCGGATCCGGGGACTCAAGCAGCGTTTTGTCCGCTAATATCTCCTCGCATCTCTCCTGGACGATATCCGTCGCCTGCAGCAGCTGCATTTCCAGCGGATAGCCCGGACGTAACTCCACATCCCTGAGCCAGTCATGATTAACGCTTAAGAACAGATCATCCTTCACCTCCGCGTTGATGTCATCGGTCACCATTCCGATCACATTGGTATTGATCCACGGGGTCATCACGGATGGATCCATCGGCAGGGAAGCGGATGCAGTCTGCTCCTCTTCCGCGGCCTGTTCCTCATATACAGTCTCCTTCTGCGGCAGGCTTTCGCAGACAGCCGTCGTCGCAGCGGTAAAAGCCTCTACCTGATCGGAAACAGCCGCGAGGCTCTGTCCGATATCCGGCCGGCATCCTGTCAATGCCATTACAAGCATCAGTGTTGTCAGCAGAAGGGATACTCTGCTCTTCCATTTTCTTTGCTGCATCTTCATTCTCCTTTTCTGAACTCACAGGTTTAGCGGAAATGATCCGATCTGAAAAG
>JAILQQ010000152.1 GCA_024698885.1 Lachnospiraceae bacterium
CTTTTCAGATAGGCATAATCCCCTTCGATCCGGACCACTTCATAATACCAAGTCTCCATATTCTAACCGCCTCCTATAGTTCTCTAAGTACCAGAATTGTTGTTCCCATGTTATCACCGGGCATAATCCTTTTGACCTTTGGATGCAACTCATACTCGTACAGGATCATATCTTTCAAACTTGTTCCCCTGTGAAATCCATGGATCAGCCTGATCTGATATGTCCCAGCATCCGCTTTCGCTAGTACCTGATCAATTTTCTTCTGGGCCTCATCCTGCCTGAGCCCATGCAGGTCTATTTCAATAATCGGATTACCCATAACACCATCCCCTTCGATTCAAAAAACTCTGCCTCAAAATCATCTCTTCTTTTTTATGAGCAATTTGTCTTAATCTCCGGCTCCGGAGCGCTCCAGGATCCTATCGATTTACGGGGCGCAATAAAAATCTCTTCTATTTCCTCTCTCGGAAACTTCGGAAAAGACGCACACAGCCCCTCCAAATCTATCCCGCAACGGGCCATGCCTTCAACGGCTCTCTTATCCTGATCGTTCATAACACACCTCCTCGGCTTGTCGTTAAGATTTATCTTAACAGATTGAGCCTAAATAAGCTATCGAATTCAGAATTTAGAACAATATGTTGTGTGTTTTATCGGACAGGGCAACATATGATGCCGATGATAAAAGGGCTGCCCTATGCTGACAGCCCCTCTATCCTCTCCTGTTTATTTCCATATTCTTTATGCCAATGCCAGCAGCTGTCCGCGGATCTGCCTGACCTGCCTGAGCGCATCGTCACACTGTCTCTGAGCTTTTCCGAGCTTTGACTGGACAAGGATATCTGCGATAAACCCGTCAAAGAAGAAATCGGCAAAAGTCAGGAATCCTCCGATTTCAACGGAATCCATCCCATTTACGTCCCGAAGCTCCTTACTAAATTTCCTAAGGGAGCGTCTGGCTGCCTCTATATCGCTTTCGGCGCTGCCGAGCTTCATATGCTTAAACAGGCCCGATACCGTATTACCTCCAAAGATATCTAACAGCCCCCAGTTACCGGCACTTGATAGCGACTTCCGAGCTTTCTCCAGATAATATATAGCATCATCAGCCGCAGATATAGCTTCATCTACTTCACGTTTATCTATCGCATTCATGTTCCCACCTTCTTTCCAAGTCTCTTCCTCAAATTACGCTGCCACGCCTGAACAGTGGCAGCCCTACAGAAAACATTCCAAACGGTATAAGCAGCAGAGCTGTGATTCCCACGGTCAGCAGGATCATCACCGCTGCCGGGAAAGCTAAGAATAACATTAAGCCTGCCACGAGCTTCAGCATTCCCCAGGAAAAACGAAAAGCCGCCTTGATCACCCAAAAGGTTATTACCAACATTATTATGCCCATGATCATCGTCCTCACCACCTTATCTTATCTTCCGGATGCCGGGATCTCCGGCACCAGCAACACGTGTATATGATATATCCTTGATTCCAAGCTTATCGCCGTATGTCTTAAGCTCCGGTTCCTTCATCTTCTCTATGATCCTGATCTTCATAATCCGTTCCCTGACATCCATAGGTCTGCCCCCCTTTGTTCTACCGTGTTCTTTATGATACAAATATGATATGCTATAATTCAATCATGATAAACCTCAGTTTCGGCGAATTAAGGGGTTCTATTACGCCGAAATCTCCGAATTTGACACATTCAGAACCAAGCGGATTCATTCGGAACTGATGGACGGATGCTTGCATCCAGGACATCAATTCTGGATGAATCCATTTGACGAAGCCAAACAACGAGGAAATACATAGTATTTCCGAGTTTGGTTCTGAATGAGCAGAAAAGGGACAATGGGTACAAATTATGGGAAAGAAATCTGTTAAGGAAAACAAGAATGCGTATCAGAACAGCAGGGAGGAGGCCGGACTTACACGCCAGCAGGCCTCTGAGCTTATGGAATTCATTTCAGCGGACAGAATAGAAAAGATTGAAAACGAACGGACAGAGCCACACCCGGAAGAGATCCTTGCCATGTCAAAATGCTACAAGGATGCCTCGTTGTGCAACTACTACTGCTCAAACAAATGCCCGATCGGAAAAGAATACGTTCCTGAGGTTGAATTAAAGGATCTTACCCAGATCACCCTGGAAGTCCTGTCTACCTTGAATTCTCTCGAAAAAGAAAAAGACCGCTTTATTGAAATAGCGGCGGACAGCAGGATAACCAAAGAAGAGATCACGGATTTTCTGAATATCAAGCGTAAGCTGGAGCAGATCTCCCTGACTGCGGATTCCCTGCGGTTATGGATTGAGCACTCCATAGCGAGGGGAGAAATGGATGTCCTTGAATAATCCGGCGATTATTATTGGCGAGCATATCGGTTCTTTTGCACTTTACCCGGTGTCATCTCGAATACTTTCATTTACATCGAAGATCATAGATATCATCCTTTCAGCGTTCTTTTCTTTCTCAAGCATAAGAACCACCGGCTTATCTGTGCCGCAATCCAATCTGATCTTAAACACAGGTATTCCTTTTCCGCACGAGCAATTGGGCGTATATAAAGAAGGCTGCATATGTAAGCCTCTGATCTGAGAAATAGGAATGTACTCATTCTTAACATATATGGCCTTTTCTGAGACCTTGTATTGTTCTATGCTTTTGGCTGTCTTTCTGTCAGCTTTTATGTCTTCAATCTCGCAGCCGGGTATCATTGATTTCCAGGTCATTTTAACTCTCCCGAAAGGTATCCTTCTCTTCAAATGCTTTTTATGCAATTAATGAGTCAGTCCTCATCATCTGTCCCGTAATACATGAATTCGTTATATCTTGCGTTTGCTTCCTGGCTCGTCTTCTTTTCCCGCCATGTTTCTATCTCACTCATGATCGCCAGCATTTCGTCTATAATGATTTCCGCTTTCTTTGGCTTCACATAGCCAAGATACGCCGTCATCCTACGCATTGCTTTGGGGCTTCCAAGATTCTTTGCGATCTCATTTCCAATTCCTGCGGGAAGCCGAGGCCTACGATTGATGATACCAGTTCATCCCTTGCCCTCACCCATTCTCTCTGTTCTGAATTCATTTCTCGGGATCTCCGCTTCGCTCCGGTCCGTTCAGAACTGACGTCCACCGGACGTCATGAACCCTTCCAATCAAGCCGGTCAAATCTCCATCATCTGCATCCGGATAAAGCTCTGACAGTCGGTTTATGATCCTTTCCCAGGATTTCCCTGGGGGCTCAGCATATGCCGAAGTTACCGTTTCATATCCCCAGACTGCCTCCGGCGGAAGGAGAACGGATACAGGCATTCCATACTCCTCTCCCCGCTTATTGACCCTCCGGTGGAAATCGGTGATCACAAGATATGTCTGCATTTGAAGGCCCGTGATCATGCCGGGATAATTCTTCTCTCCGCTCTTTCCGAAGCCTGCCTTTTTCTTTAAATCCGTGGAAAGAATCTGGTCATCCGGGAAAGTCATATCACCGTCCTCATCCCTGCCGGTCAGCAGATCCATGATTACCTTTTCCTTGCGGTTCGCAAGGCCATCTTCCCACCTGGCATCAAAGTCATAGCCTTCACGGCGGTAATTTACGAAATAAGGAAGCCATTCGAGGCTTATAAATCCGGTCTTCTTGTCAAAGAATTTGCCATAAGCCACCTGATGGCTGGCTGCAATGATCTCGCGCCACTCCCAGGGATCCTGATCTCTATTACCGGTCCACCAATAATTTGGCGAAACATGCTCCTCCGCTGAAAATCCCTCGATCTCATTAGCAAACAGAGGCAGAAATCCTACCTCATTTATCCAGTTTACCAGTTCCTGACATGTGCGTATCCGGTATGGATTGTTCCAATCCAAACCGCGCATGATCCATTCCCCGTTTTCGTTAGCCATTATTGTCCTTATCCCAGTATATTCTGCATTTCTCGGCAGTTATCTACTACCTTGGTTTCATCTGAAATGATACTGTCCATCCAGATATCCCAGCAAAAACGATTCTGCTAGGGAGCCCTTGCAGATGCTGTCTCGTGCTTCCTTCAGGGAGAACCATTGATAGGAATCAATCTCTCTGTTCGGATGAGGCTCGGAATCCTCTACTACAGCTGTAAAATTCAGCATCAGCGTGCTGGAAGGCTTGAAGTAATGGCTCCGGTTAAAGCTATACTCAACCACCCTAAGCCCCATCTCTTCCCTGATCTCACGGCATACGGCATCTTCTGCATCTTCACCCTTGTTCACATACCCGGCAACAAGTATATACCGGTCACGTCCGTATTGCTTGATCAGAAGGATCTTATCCCTGTCCGTATTTGTTACGATCATGCTGACCGCCGTATTGAATACTGGAAATCTGTACTCCCCGCATTTCTCGCAGAAAGGGATCATCCCCTCTCCTTCCAGCTCTCTGATCTGAAGTTTTGTGCCGCAAAACAAGCAGTACTGCATCTCTTTCTGTTCCATATGCTTCTACCTTTAACATCCAAAAGCAACTGCTAACATCGCATCAATTATTTCCTATCCATCAGAAATGTAGCAGCCCCGACATCATAGCTGTCTACAACAATGCCATGGAATTCCCCGTCCCTGCTTTCATATTTCCCCGCAAGAATACCCTCGGCAGCTTCATAGAGCTTGTCTATCAGATCCGGATATACCGGGAAGGATCCATGGGAAGGATATATCACATCGAATCTATCCCTGTATTGATCCAGTTTCTTTAGGCTTTTCAAGTAAGCATGGATCTCACGCTGTACGCCAAACATAAAGATCGCACCGTCCTGAATAGGATCGCCGCTGATCAGCACCCTGTTATTGATATCAAGAACTGCTATGCTTCCCGGTGTATGCCCCGGAAGGGCAATGATCTCAAGCGGCCTTTCTCCCAGGTCAATGACGTCCCCTTCAACGACCGGAATGAAATCCCCGTCCGATTTCTGGGTATTGTAATAGTTCGAGGCTTCCGCGGGATGCATGTAAAATGTATCAAATTCTCCATTGCTGCCAGTATGGTCTCTATCTGCATGGGTGATCAAGAGCTTGACTGGAAGATCCGTCAAACCTTCAGCTATCTCCTTCGCGTTATTAACTTCCATTCCACTGTCGATCAGAAGCGCTTCCTTTGTACCCGTCAATAGAAAGAACCTGACGTGCTTATTGTCCTCTATCCTCCAGGTATTCTCATCTATTTTGATGATCTCATATGCCATAAGCTGTTTCTCTCCTTCTCCGCTATAATGCGTTATTTTCCGACTTCACTATGTCATTCAGTATAGCATAAAACCGGCTGGATGTGGTATGCTTACATCTATGAGCGGAAACAGCATCAGTAAAACCAAAGCGGCCAGCTTTGATGAAATTCTTCAGGATAAACGCCTGGGGATTAATACGATAGGCAGGGACGAAACGCATTCGGATGACCACCATTCTCCCTATGAACCAACTCCTTATTCCGTCCTGGAGCGGATGGCAGATAACGGGATCTTCGAAGACATATCACACCTTGTTGATTTCGGATCCGGAAAAGGAAGGGTAGGCTTCTATCTGGCGGAAAAGAAGAATATCAGAGTGACGGGTATTGAAATTGAGAATGCATTCTATAAAGCTTCTTTAAAGAATCTTTCACGATCCAAGAAGAAGAGCCTTCTCTTTTTCAGGAATGAACCGGCAGAAACGTATCAGATTCCAGCAGATGCGGATGCTTTCTTTTTCTTCCGGCCATTCTCGGAGATCATCCTCCGGAGGGTCATGCATAACATCCTTGAATCTTTTTATGACAATTCAAGGCCGGCCAAACTCATTTTTTACTATGTCACGGATGCCTACCGGTCCTATCTCGACAATTTATCGGAACTGTCCTTAAACATTGAAATTGATTGCCGTGACCTGTTTAACAGCAAAGATGCAAAAGACAAGATCATCGTTTACCGGATTGTTCCTTCTTAGAAGGCAGATAAATGGGAATTATCATCATTCTGTAAGGGAGCCGGATTTATGTATAAGATAGGTGTTCTCTCAGACACGCATGGATTGGTACGGCCGGAGGTCGCCGATGCTCTGGCGGGCAGTGACGCTGTTATCCACGCCGGTGATATAGACCAGCCGATAGTTCTCGATAAGCTGAAGCAGATTGCGCCTGTTTATGCAGTCCGCGGAAATGCTGATAAAGAAACTTGGGCAGACGGTCTTCCGAAGTCTGTCTCCGTCACTCTGGCCGGTATCAGGATCTTTGTGATCCATAATAAGAAACAGATAACAGATGATCTCTCAGATCAGGACATCGTTATTTACGGTCATTCCCATAAGTATCATGAAGAGTACAGGAATGGCCAGTTATGGCTGAATCCCGGCTGTTGCGGGTACCGGAAGCCGTCACAGCCCATAACGCTGGCCCTATTGTCTGTAGAGAATGATCGGAGCTTCCGTGTACTCCGGGTTGATATTACTGCTGGAGACAGCCCTTCCCTCCGGGAAGAACATGCTCTGCTTCCAAAAGATATAAACAAGATCATCAGGAAGGCTATAATAGAGATCCAAAAAGGCCATTCCCCGGAAGAGATTGCCCAAACCTGCCGGATCAGCAAAGAGCTTGCAGACTTGATATGCCGGATGTACCTCACGCATCCGGGTATCGATATGGACGGCATGATCAGGAGATTAGAGGAACGGGTATCAAATTAGAAGGACTCATAAATGTGCACGAGATTCTACATTGAAAAAGAGAATGCTGAATTACAGGATATCATGGAGGCAGGCAAACGTTCCGTCCTCACGATGAAGTTCCTCAGGAAAATGGCGAAGCCTATCCTTACATCAGGGGAGATCAGGCCTACTGATATAGTTCCTGTGATAGCTCCGAATCAAAAAGGAGGCAGATCCGTTTTCCCTATGAAATGGGGATTCACTTTGCCTAAAAGCAGCACCCTGTCGTAAACGCCAGAGTCGAAACCGCCTCCGAGAAGCCCCTTTTTGTTGAGCATTGGCATAAACATCGCTGTATTGTACCGTCCTCGTGGTACTACGAATGGAAAACCCTGACCTCTCAAAATGGCAAGTCAAGGTCTCGCAGAAAATACCTGATACAGCCCGCCGGCGTGTCAATCACATACCTTTGCGGATTGTACCGCTTTGAAGATGATCTTCCGGTCTTTACTGTCCTTACAAGAGAACCAAGTGAAGAACTGAAAGAAATTCATGACCGTATGCCACTTATTCTGCCTGGAAATACAATAAATGACTGGATCAAATTAAGTACAGACCCTATTAAGTTGCTACCGTTCGCTCTCACGGATATGGTATTCGAGCCTGCTGACAAAGATTTGCAATAATTTCATCAGCTCTCTTCATATATCAATCATACTGTTAATATTTGGCGACGGATATAGCTTAACCTCTTTTAAACTGCAACACAATTCACCACAAATGAGCCGCAGTCATATAAATACGTATTAGGTTGCAGAAACTACCCTTTACATATTAGCTCCTGGTACTACGAATGGAAGCACCATTCCTTACCAAACGGCAAGACAAAGGCCAGAAGGAAATACCTGATACAGCCCGCCGGAGCGTCCATCACATATCTTTGTGGCTTGTATCGTTTTGAAGATGATCTCCCTGTCTTTACCGTCCTTACAAGAGAACCAAGCGAAGAACTAAAGGAGATTCATGACCGCATGCCGCTCATCCTCCCCGGCGATATGATCGCCGATTGGATCAACGTGGATACAAACCCCAATGCTTTGCTCCCATTATCACTCACAGAAATGGTATTCGAACCCGTAGAAAAAGATCGGTAACTTTCCTTCCTTTACATTGGCGTTCCGACTTCAATGAGGTTGCCATCAGGATCATAGAATCTTATCACTCTCTGCCCCCAGGAATGTGTCATCAAGGTGTTGACATATTCGGTATCAGGGTAGAGCCTCTCGAGCTTTGCAGAAAAGCCTTCTATGTCACTTTCTTCAAAATAAAGCTCCGTAGCATTGTTCCTCTGTTTGATTTCCTTTCCGATAAATCTCTTCCAGATGGCTTCATCCTGAAGGACAAGGCCTTCTGTCATTATAACGTTTCCATCGTTATCAAACACAACATTCAACCCGAACAGGTCATGATAATATTTCTTAGATTTTTCAATATCCTTTGTAACTATAAGCACGTTCTTAAGCTTCATTATACTATATTCTCCTTGTCTGAGCCAATCCTCAAAGCGGATGTTCGCTTTGACAATCCCTCTATGCCCCTGTAGCACTTTTCGTTATCAGTCCTGCTCTACTTATCATTTAAGAGACCACCGTGAAGGCTTTTATAAAAAAGGAAGCTTCATCTGTTCATAGACAATAGTTTCCCCCGGCTTATAATTCTCAAGAAAAGCCTTGAAAGCCCCCGGATCAGCAAGAGTTCCCTTACATATATTTATAAATTTTTTTTATAACAAAGGTCGCTAGCCACCGAGTGTTACTCCTGCCAAAGTCCACACATGAAATAAAACAGAGACACCGGTGATGCAGCCATATAGGCTGCACTCTCCCGAACTAACGACCGAATTGATTATAACAGATAAATACCATCTTGTCGTTATCCATATTATCTCTATCCGGCCTTTGCGGCTCGGCTCTCAATGCCTCATAGACCTCTTATTGGCATACCAAAACCGGCAATATAGGAACCTTCAAGCAGATTAATTCCACATTCATCAGTCCTCCCTAACGCCAGCATCTCGACACTTCTCGCTCCATTTGCGATTAAGATATCCCTACAGGCACGAAGCGAATTCCCTGAAGTCGTGATGTCATCCAAAAGCAAAACATCCTCCCCATCTATGGATACATCTTCCGCAACCCTGATCGAGGCATAATGAATCCTTTTGCTCCTGTTTCCTCCTTCGGTAAGTTTCTTAATATCGAATTGCCTGATAAGGAATCCAGTACAATCCTTCCGACCATTCTCAGTAAGCTTCCTCCCCAGGTACCTTATCCCATTATTCCTTACAGATGAATACGAGGAAGGGACTACGCATATCGTAAAACCCTTTCTAAGAAACGGAGCGATCATTTTCTCAAAATACTTGATAGCCTTGCAATTCCGCTCCTTCAAATCAAGGATCAATCTGTCGAATTCCCCTGCACACAGGTTCTTTTCCCTTCTGCTCTTTGAAATCCAGTACCTGTGATATCTTCGTAGGGCTATTATTTCTCCAGTGCCGTTTAGCCTCTGATCCTTAAACACCCCCTCTTTCTCTACTCTTTCGGCACGAAAATCGATAGAATCCACCATTCGATTCTTCCAGAGCAGTTTTCTCCATGCCAAAAAAAGCCTTAGGTTTTGCCTATACTTCTCCATAGAATGTAACCTCCATATAAAAAACAACGATACCTGCCGTTTTCAATTTGCGACTTTAAAAATAGTGAAAATAGTGGACTCAGAAAACAGAGGAAGACAATACTTCCTTGCACGATCCTCTTGCAAGGCCTCATATGATAACTGATCTCGTACAGTTAAAACAAGACTACCAATACCGGTAGAATATGAATAATACGATAAACTTGATCGCCACTAATCCGAAAATAATGGCCACGAAAGCTATTATAAAGCTATGACAGTCAGATGTCTATAGTCCTATGCTGATATTCTTCATTACGAATACTTTTGCCATCTTCAACAGCTAAGTCTTTGGATGAAGTCTAACCGATCTGTTAGAACTGACATTGAAACTATAATATGAAGCAGAAATCCTATTTTTCAAGAATCTCTGCAGTCATTTATACATTGATGTACCATAGTCCGTTCATGAATTTAGTAAAGTTATGTTTACTACACCACGATTTTTTTTACTACACCATTACTACACCATTTTTTTGAAAAAATACGTGAAACTACGTTAAATTACGTGAAGGCTCTGTCTCTTACCGACCTGCGAAAGCACCTGTAAAATAGCCTTATTTTCCGCTATTCCTTGCCAACCTCCCTGATATCATA
>JAILQQ010000194.1 GCA_024698885.1 Lachnospiraceae bacterium
CAGCATATGGTCAAAAAAGCCGATCCCCGAATCGATCTGATACGTGCCGCTGCCGTCGAGGTTCAGCTTCATCCTGATCTTTGTTTCCCCGGTATTGCGGGTAATCTCCGCCGTTCTCTGTTTCATAGCAGTCCCCCTTACAAATACTTTTACAGCTTGATGCTGCCCTGTCTGACAAGCATTCTCTTTCCCCGTGTTTCCGCAGCCGCGTCTTTTCGTACCCGTATGGAATTGGCATGAGCCGAAAGCCCTTCCGCCTCCGCGAAGCGGATGATATCATCGGCCGCCTCAAGCAGTGCGTCCCGCGAATAGGAAATAATGCTGGATTTCTTGATAAACGCGTCCACGGAAAGCGGCGAAAAGAATTTTGCGGTACCGTTGGTGGGCAGAACGTGATTCGGACCCGCAAAATAGTCGCCGAGCGGTTCCGAGGAGTATTCCCCAAGGAAGATCGCGCCGGCATTTTTCAGCTTCGTCATAACCTCAAAGGGTTCCGCCGTCAAAATCTCCACATGCTCACTCGCGATATCATTGGCAGCCGCCACCGCATCCTCCATGGAATCCGCGAGCAGAATATAGCCATACTGATTTAAGGAGCTCTGAATGATATCCCGTCTTTTTAACACCCGCAGAAAGTCTTCGATCTCCCGGTTTACGGCACCTGCCAGTCTCTCCGAGGTCGTGATCAGGATCGCCGAGGCCATCTGGTCATGCTCCGCCTGGGAAAGTAGATCTGCCGCCACATAGCGGGCGTTTGCGGTATCGTCCGCGAGTATCAGGATCTCGCTCGGCCCGGCAATGGAATCAATGGAAACATGCCCGAATACGGCCTTTTTCGCTAGAGCCACGAAAATATTGCCCGGTCCCACGATCTTATCGACCTTCGGGATCGTCTCCGTTCCGTAAGCCAGGGCCGCCACGGCCTGGGCGCCGCCTACCTTGTATATTTCGCTGACCCCGGTCAGCTTCGCGGCGACAAGCGTGCTGGGCGTTACCTTTCCGTCCGCGTCTGCCGGCGTCGTCATCACGATGCGGGATACCCCTGCCACCTGCGCCGGGATCACGCACATAAGCGTCGAGGAAGGGTAGGCTGCCTTGCCGCCCGGCACGTAGATGCCTGCCTTCTCGATCGGGGTGATCTTCTGTCCGAGTATCGTCCCCTTATCCCCCATGGTGATCCAGCTGTTCTGCAGCTGTTTTTCATGGTATTGCCGGATATTCTCCATGGAGCGGCGCATCGCGTCAAGAAGCTTCGGATTGACCCGTTCAAAGGTCTCTGCGGCCTCCTCGATCTCCTCCTCCGTGACCCTTAATCCGGACACATCCAGGGTTTCACAGTCAAAACGGTTGGTATATTCCATGACCGCCCTGTCCCCGTTTTCCCGCACGTTTGCGAGGATCTCCCGGACGGTCTGTTCATACTCGTCATATTGATCGGGACTGCGCTTCAGCAGGTTTTTCAGAATATCCTTCTTTGCTTTTTCATCCAGCTTCAGTACTCTCATGAAAGCTCCTTCTTGATCTTTAATATGATCTCATTGATCCGTTCATATTCCATCCGCATGCTTACACGGTTTACGATCATGCGGGCCGACAGCGGGCAGACCTCCTCAAGCACCTGCAGGCCGTTTTCCCGAAGGGTTGAGCCGGTCTCCACGATATCCACGATGACGTGGGACAATCCGACGATGGGGGCCAGCTCCACGGATCCGTTTAATTTGATGATATCAACGGTCTGGTGCTTTTTATTATAAAAATAGTCCTTCGCGATCTTCGGATATTTCGTTGCGACCTTGATCATCTCATGATGCTTTAAAAGCTCCTCCGCATCCTTTGGTCCGCAGACGCACATCCGGCATTTTCCGAAACCGAGATCTAACACCTCATAACACTTTCTGTCTTCTTCAAGGATTGTATCCTTTCCCACGACCCCGATATCCGCGGCGCCGTATTCCACATAGGTCGGGACATCGGGCCCTTTTGCCAGGAAAAACTGACATTTCAGTTCCTCATTGACAAAAAGAAGCTTTCTGGTGGTCTTATCCTCCATCTCCTCACAGTTTATCCCGATTTTTGACAGGAGCGCCATCGTCTCCTTCGCCAGCCTTCCCTTGGCGAGCGCAAAAGTAATATACCGCATCTTCTCTTTTCCTCTCCCGCGCCGATCCTCTTTATACTACTCTGATCAGCTGATCCACCACGATCGCAAAGCCGATCGCCGGCGCCTTCTTTCCGAATTCCGACAGAAGATTATCATACCGTCCACCCTTGACAATGGCGTCGCCCGTCCCATAGGTATAGGCATTGGCGATAATCCCCGTATAGTAATGATATTTCGACAAAACGCCCAGATCAAAGGAAATGTAATCCGCGTATCCCTGTTTCCGGAGAGCATTGTGAATATCCTCCAACCGTTTCAGAGAGGCAAGAGACCTTTTGTTCGTCACATCCTCCATCGCCGGCAGGATCTTTTCGATGGATCCGAAAAGATCGTTGATCCTTAAGATCTGCTCCCTCTGCTTTTCGGAAAGCGACAGCTCATCCATGATATCCGAAGCGCCGAAGAAATTTTTGTTCGAGATCATTTCCCTCAGGGAAAGCTCCGCTTCCTCTTCAATGCGGAATTCATCGCAAAGTCCCTTGAAATATTCCACGTTTCCGATCGTGATCTGAAACTCCGTCAGCCCTACCTTTTTCAGGCATTCGATCATCAGCCGGATGATCTCCGCGTCCGCTTCGGCCGAACCGTCCCCGATAAACTCTGCCCCGATCTGTGTGCTCTCCTTGAGCCTGCCCTGAAAGTCAGAGCTGTTCACGAAGGTACTGCCACAGTAGCAGAACCGCAGCGCCTTTTCGTCCTCCATATGGTATTTTGCTACAAAACGGGCGATGGAAGGCGTGAAATCCGGTCTGAGCACGAGCGTATTCCCTTCCTTGTCAAAAAACTTATACAGCTCATTGCTGGGGATCGTGCCGATCCGGCTGGAGAAAACGTCAAAGAACTCGATCGTCGGCGTTTCTATATCCGCATATCCGTTTTCATGCAATGTCTCAAGGAGCTTCTGCTGCGTGTTCAGCTTATGTTTAAGCTCCTCCCCGTATATATCCCTGACGCCCTCCGGCGTATGCAGTAACCGTTTTTCCATATCCTGCTCCCATAAAAATCTGTTCATGCCGATTCAGTCAGGTTCCCTGACTGAATCAATTCATTATTATATATAATGACGTGTTTGACTGTCAAATAGGAAACGCCGTTATATCTGTTATTACTGTTCTTTTTCCCGGGACTCAAGGTCCTTCTTCATCATATCGAGATACGGCACAAACAGCCCCGCCCGCGGAAAAAGCTCGTAATCCTGCTCAAGCTCCTCAAAGCGAAAGCTCTTCCTTCCCCCGGTATTCATCCTTTCCCAGAAAACGAGAAGCTTTTTAAGTCTCAGGTAGAAGAAACGGTCCTTATGGGAATAATACAGCAGAAAAAAGGCAACCCCGTCCTGTGCCTCAAATTCCCGCATAAAGGTCACCTGATGCTCATGGATATTGGCCAGGGAAAAGGTGTCCGTTGCGCATTCCTTCGCGTCAAAGCAGACCGGCACCCCCTGCGCCAGGCCGATATAATCCACGGTACTTTTCTGATCAAAATAAGCCAGCGTAATATGGCGGGAGGCTTTGTCAATGGTAATGGGCGTGATCGGCGTCGGTACCTTCTGGACCAGACACAGCCGGTTTTCCCGATATTTTTCATTGGTGCGGTTCACAAGCTCTTCAAGCGTCGATCCCCGCAGTCCCCTGGTCTTCCATGTTGCCATCCGTTACTGTATCCCCTCCTGTGCCGGGCTGTATCTCCCTGACCCCGCACTTTTCAAAGGTGTCGGGAAGCGGCGCCCGAAAGCTTCTTCCGGATATATTTTTTAAAACGCCTGAAAAAACAGGCATTTTCAGCTCCCAGGCATGTAAAAGCTGACCCCTGATCTGATATTGCTTCCGCAGCGCTTCATTGATCGTTTTGTCTCCGTATTTCGGATCGCCCAGGACCGGATGCCCCTCTGCGGAAAGCTGCGCGCGGATCTGATGGCTCTTTCCGGTAAACAGCCGGATCTTACAGAGCGTAAAATCATCAAAAAAGGAAAGCGCCTCATAAGAGGTTTTGATCTCCGTTTCGGCCGGGCGGATCATTTCCTTATGATTTGTCACCGTCACAAGGTTTTTTCCGGTATCCTTATGAAGATAACCGGTCAGAAGAACGCTTCCTCCTGTCTCCTGCGGAAACCGGCCTTTGACCAGGGCCAGATAGTATTTTTCGATCCTTCTTTCCCGGAGGGCATCGCCGATCTCTCTGGCCGCTCCGTAGTTTTTCGCAAAGATCATTAGCCCCGAGGTATTCCGGTCAAGGCGGTTGCAGACAGACGGCGTGAAGTCCTTAGACAGAGCGCTCATATCTTCTCCCCTGTCATTTAAAAGCGCCAGGCAGTAATCGTTTGCCGAAGGGTCTCCGCTTTTATCCCGCTGGGACAAAAGCCCCGCGGGTTTATTGATAAGGATCAGGTTTTGATCCTCATAAACGATAAAGGACCCCGGAAGCTTTACAGAGATCTCCCGGGACGTCTGACTTTTATCGGAGGCAGAAAGCTTTTCATAGGTCTCATCCGAAAAGAAAAGCCGGATTTCGTCCCCTTTTTTCAAGAGCTCGTTTCCGGCCGCCTTACGTTCGTTCAGCGTAATATTTTTCTTTCGCAGCATCTTATAGAGGAAACCCGTGGAAGCGGCGGGCAGATGCCGCCTCAGATACTTGTCGAGCCTGCCGCCTTCGTTTTTTTCGTCAATGATAAGCCGGATCATACTATAACACCACGGCACGGATCGGATCAAAAATAACCGGTTCCGCGGCCTCACCGTTTTCAAAATGCTCCCTAAGCTCTGAAAGGCGCTTCATAAAAGCATCCTGCTCCGTATATACCTTTACCGAATATTCATCGCGTAACCCGGAAACGACCTGTTCGATATGCTTTGAGAGCTTCGTAGCGTCTTCCTTTGCGCCCGGGGAAAAGACACAGATATTGCCGCCGGCATACGCGAGTGCCCAGGCGGCATAGGTCTTTTCATAGGTGGTAAAGAGAAGATCGTAAAGCACGGGAAGCGCTCCGGCGTTCTCTCCTGTTTCCCGGTAAAAATCCTGCTCCGGCGGTCTGAAACGTAAGAACATGATCATCCTGACCGCGTTCTTGCTCGCCGGCAGAATGCTTAGCACCGCAAAGACCGTCCAGAGGCTTTTATTGGTATGCAGGGTAAAATACCCCAAAAAATAAATTCCCACCGCAAGCAGATACATTCCTGCGGTGAGGATGATATTTTTCTTTCTCTGTCCGGCGATATACCCTGCTTCTCCCTTTTTCATACTAACCCTTTATTCTTGCCAGGGCTCTGATCAGGAACTGCCAGACCCGTTCCACGGAGCTGATGCAGAGCCTTTCCTTGGACGTATTCACCGATTCGATCGTAGGACCGAACGAAACAATATCCATATCCCGGATCTTATCGGATATAATGCCGCATTCCAGGCCGGAATGGATCAGCGTCAGCTCCGGATCAACCCGGTACATTTCCCGGTATATCTCGATCAGCTCCTCCCGTAAGGGAGATTCCTCCTCATATTCCCAGGCATGGTAATTCATCAGGATATGGAAAGAGCCGCCGATATTTTCCGTCAAAAACTGCAGCTTGTCGCTGAGTGCATGCTTTTCCGAAGCCAGGAGACTGCGGATACCGATATGAAGAACAAATGTGTCCTGATTTAAGGACATAATTCCGACGTTGGAGGAGGTCTGCACAATATTCTCCTGCATCATGCTCATCCGCTGGATACCGTCCGGCACCATCATCAGCAGGAATATGACCCGCTGCTTTGTCTTCTCCGTCAGGACATTGACCAGTCCCTCGCCCTTATTCTCGCAGTAGATCGTCAGATTATCCTCTACATCCCGGTATTCCTTTAACAGTGCTTCATTGAAGCGGTCGATCAGATCCTCCAGACGGTTGATATCCTCCTGTCTGATCAACAGTGACGCCTTTGCTTCCCGGGGAATATAATTGTAATGCATGCCGCCCTTTAAATAAAAGAGCTCATAATCCATATACAGATCCAGATAGTGCAGGAGCCTTCCCATGATCAGAGCGGCGTTGCCCCGGTAGCGGTCGATCTCCATTCCCGCGTGTCCGCCCTTCAGGCCGCAGATCACTATATCATATAAAACCCCGTATTCGCTTACATAGCGAACCGGGACCTCACAGACGATCATCCGTCCGCCGGCGCTTCCCGTCAGGATCTCACCCTCGGAAAAATGGCCGAAATTGATCATCCGTCTTCCGCTCAGTACCGAAAGATCCATTTTCAGAACACCGCGCATCCCGTCCTCGGCATCCACCGTGAACACAGCCTCAAGCGGCGGATGGGAAAGCGTCTTGTCCTCCAGCACAGCCAGAATATACGCGATCCCGATGCCGCCGTCCGCTCCCAGGGGACCGCCCTTTGCATAGATGTAATCATCAATGGTCGCAAGGCTGATCGGGCTGCTCCCGTTCTCCGGACACGCAAGGCGCTGATCTTTACCGTCGCAGAAAGCATCCAGATGCACCTGTAAGATCAGGAAACGTTCATCTTCACGGCCTTCGCTTCCCGCCTTCCTGATCAGGACGTTTCCGTATTCGTCACGGTAGCAGAACAGATCATGCTTTCCGGCGAAAGCCTCCACATAATCGCTCATGGCCTCGGTATGGCCGGTGCCGTGCGGAATATGACAGATTTCGTCAAAATACCAGAATACCCTTTTCGGTTCTAATTCACTGATCTCTCTCATTTTGATTTTGAGGCTGCCTTAACGGCTGCTCCGCCTGCCGGTATGTTCCCCTGCTGGATCGGCGGAATGATCGGAGCGGCCTGTCCCGTTCCTCCTTCAATCGTTGCTATATCCTGCTCTAACTCCACCTGCGGGTAGAGCTGTGCTCTGTCCTTATCCACCACGGTAGCAAACTGCCTTAAGGATGTGATCAGACTCGTATATTTGGCCTCCGCGGTATCGATCGAATGATGCAGAATGCCCTGCAGTTCTGCCAGCATATCATCCAGATATTTCATCGCGGATTCCCGTATCCCGTTGGCTTCCATCATGGCCTGATCCACGGTCTGCTGCGCCTGTTCGTTGGCTACGCGCAATACCTCATCCGCCTGGGCGTGAGCCCGCTGCAGCACCTCATGCTCGCTTGCCATCTGATCCCGGTTCAGCTGCGCTTCCTTTAACATCGCGTCAGCCTTCTGGCGGGCATCGTTGAGGATCGCCTCCTTATTGCTGATGATCTTCTGATAGCGCTTGATCTCATCCGGCGTCCGGGTCTTCAGCTCCCGCAGATACTCCTCAAGCCGTTCCCTTTCAACGATGATATTCGTGCTGGAAAACTTCTGATAATTGCAGTCATCAATAAAGTCTTCCATTTCCTCGATGATCTGTTCAATCTTACTGCTCATTTTTCTCCCCTCTCCTGCGCCGATTTGCTTTGCAAATCGTGCGCTTAGGCATGATCTTCTGATCATGCCGATTCAGTCAGGTTCCCTGACTGAATCATTTCCTTGTCTGCGCCGATTTGCTGATCCCATACTTTTGATACGTCAGCTCCGCCACTATCGGCGGTACAAAGCCCGTAATATCACCGCCGAAGGAAGCCACCTCCTTCACCGTTGATGAGCTTAAGTACGCGTAGCGCAGATCTGTCGTAAGAAACATGGTATCCACCTGACTTCCCGCCAGCTTTCGGTTTGTTTGCGCCATCTGCAGCTCATATTCAAAATCAGTCACGGCCCGCAGGCCTCTGATAATGACATGAGCTCCCTCCATAAGACAGCTGTCCACTAAAAGCCCGGTATAGCTTTCCACGCGAATATTCCGGTATTCCCGGGTCAGCTCCTTTAATATATTAACACGTTCATCTACCGAAAACAACGGATGTTTCGCCTTATTGTCCAGAACACTGACGATCAGCTCGTCAAAAACCCTGGCCGAACGCGCGATAATATCCAAATGTCCGTAAGTCACCGGATCAAAGCTCCCGGGATAGATCGCCTTCTTCATAAACACCTCCCCGCGCCTGCACCGATCTGCCGAAGGCAGATTGAATGATTTCCTTTCAGTTTGCCTGCAGAAAAACATGCCGGTTATTCTTATATCTCTTTTCCTTTACGATGGTAAAGCCGGCCTCCTTAAGAAAATCAAGCGGCGTTTCATTTGCACATTCTAAGATTACAAGTCCTTCCTCTGCTAAAAGTCCCGAATCGGCTAACGCCATCAGAACGTCCTTCTCCTGTCCTTCTTTATAGGGCGGATCCATAAAGACCAGATCGAAGTTTCCCTTTCCCGCAAGCATGGACAGCGCGGAAAGCACATCCATTTTCATGATGCGTCCTCTGTCCTGTAGATGGCAGGTTCGCAGATTCTCCGTGATGCAGTGCACCGCCTCCTTGTTTTTTTCCACAAAAACCGCTTCGGCGGCCCCGCGCGAAAGCGCCTCGATCCCGATGGCACCGCTCCCGCTGAAAAGATCCAGAAACCGGCTGTCAGAATAGATAAACGGCGCTAAGACGTTAAACAGTGTTTCCTTGGTTTTATCGGAGGTCGGTCTGGTCTCCATGCCCTTCGGCGTGATCAGCCGAAGTCTTTTTGCTTCACCCGCTATGACTCTCATCGTTTGATCTTACTGCCCTTTCCGTCTCTCTTGGCAAGCCTGACGCTCCGAAGATCCACGCTCTTTCCCTGCAGGGTAACGGTTTCCTCGCAGCCGCTGGCAAAGAAGAAGACATCCTCGACATAATCCTTTCCCGACAGCTTCATGCCCCTCACACCGATCGCGGCTTTCTTCTTATCCGGCACCTCGTCGAGAACGAATTTCAGAAAGTATCCTTCGTGGGTATGCAGGATCACAAGATCCTCCGCCACGATGGGAGCGATCGCGATCAGCTCATCCCCCGGTGCCAGCGCCGAGGCCATGACCGAACGCTTGGTGACGTCAAATTCCGTGCCGAACACCTGCTTCATCATCGCGCCCTTTGTCACAAACACTAACTTCTTTAACACCAGCCGTTCCAGCGGACAGACATAAATAAACCGTTCGGTCTGCGTGTCAAAATTGCTGACATTATCGATCGGGACCCCCTTGTCCCGGAGCTTTCCGAAGGGCAGGTCAAGCACCTTTATCGTATGCATGACGCCCTGGTTTGTAAAGACGCATACCCTGCCTGTATTCATCACTGGGAAAACGATCCTGTTTTCCTCTTCGATCGTTTCACGATTCCGTTCAAAGGTGGCCGTATCCACCGTTCTGGCGTAGCCAAAGCGGTCCATTAAGAAGACAACCTCCGCCTCTTCGATCTTGTTTTCCTCGAACACAGCCTCTTTTTCGTTGGCGATCTCCGTGCGGCGGGGCCTTCCGTATTCCTTCTTGAAGGCCTCCAGCTCCTTTAAGATCACCCGGTCCATGGTCTTCCGGTTCGTCAGGATATCCTTGTAATACTCGATATTGTGGAGCGTGGTCTCATGCTGTTTGATCAGTGCCTCCAGTTCCAGTCCGATCAGCCGGTACAATCGCATCTGCAGGATCGCATCCGCCTGTTTTTCGGTAAAACGCAGCTGTTCGGCCATTTTGCGCGAGATGCGGGATTTAAAATTGATCCCTTCGGTCGTTCCTTCGGTCAGACAGGCCTTTGCCATTTTCAGGTCCTTGGAACCGCGCAGGATCTCAATGATCAGGTCGATCACGTCACAGGCGTGGATCAGCCCCTCCTGGATCTCCTTTTTATCAAGCTCCTTGTCTAACAGGTTCTGGTATTTCCGGCTGGCGATCTCATGCTGAAAACGGACATGATGTCTTATCAGCGGAACCAGCCCGAGCGTCTCCGGTCTGCCGTCCGCCACGGCAAGCATGTTTACGCCGAAGGTATCCTCAAGCTTTGTTTTTTTATACAGCATGTTCTTGAGGTTTTCGACGTCGGCATCCTTTTTCAGCTCTAAAACGATGCGAATGCCCTCCTTGGAGGACTGATTGGAGATATCGACGATATCCGTGGTCTTTTTACTGTCAACGAGAGCGACGACATCCAGAAGGAATTTCGCGATATTGGCCCCGATCATGGTATAGGGGATCTCCGTTACGACTAACCGGTTTTTGCCGCCTTTTCCCTTTTCAAACTCTACCCGGCCCCGCAGCCTGATCTTTCCGACGCCTGTTTCGTAGATCGACAGCAGTTCGTCTTTATTTACGACAATACCGCCTGTGGGAAAATCCGGTCCCTTGATATACTCCATTAGCTCTGCGGTCGTGATCTCCGGGTTCAGCATATAGGCTTTCACCGCGTCGACCACCTCCGCCAGATTATGCGGCGGCATATTGGTCGCCATACCGACCGCGATGCCCTCCGTTCCGTTGATCAGAAGATTCGGAAGCTTCGCCGGAAGCACCTCGGGCTCCCGTTCCGTTTCGTCGAAATTCGGTACAAAATCCACGACGTCCTTATCGAGATCCGAAAGGATCGCCTCCTGTGTCACTTTCTGGAGCCTGGCTTCGGTATACCGCATCGCCGCGGCGCCGTCGCCCTCTATGGAGCCGAAATTGCCGTGTCCGTCAATAAGGGGCATGCCCTTTTTAAAATCCTGGGACATGACGACAAGCGCGTCGTAGATCGAGGAATCTCCGTGAGGATGGTATTTACCCATGGTATCCCCGACGATACGGGCACTTTTACGATAAGGGGTATCATACCGGATCCCCAGCTCATACATATCGTAAAGCGTCCGTCTCTGAACCGGCTTCAGTCCGTCCCGCACATCCGGCAGAGCCCTCGAGATGATCACGCTCATGGCGTAATCAATATAGGATTTCTGCATCACCTCGGAAAACTCGGTCTTTATGATCTGCTGTTCGTCTTCTTCCATGATATCCTTAGGCATATCCTGTTCTCCCCGCGCCGGTTTGCTGCGCAAACCGTGCGTTTAGGCATGAACCTTGGTTCATGCCGATCCGGTC
>JAILQQ010000202.1 GCA_024698885.1 Lachnospiraceae bacterium
ATACAAAATATGCTGGATATGGTATACCTTGTTTGCTCGGATTTAAGGGTCCCGCTTCCTAACCGAAAACCTAAAGCTGTATAATCAGCATAAATACTGGGGTTGTGGGTGATTTTCACCCACCATCACCCCTGAAGAGCCTTTTTTATTCATATAATGATCGGGTTGATCTCCAGTCCAAGGCCTGTAAAGCTCATAGCCTCAGTTTATGTACCGATTTTATCATGAATTATTCCGAAAAAAAAGGGGGTCTCGTTTTGTTGCCCATCGCACGGAGTATACGCGCGACTATCCTTGATCCTGTTCTTTCAGAAGAAGAAATCGCCGAACTGGAAGCAGCTGAAAAGCTTCAGATACAATATGATTCTGACTGTCCTGAAATGACAGCTACCATGCTTGAACAGTTCCACAGGATGAACAGTGTAAGTATAGCTCTCTCTCCGGCTGATGTTCAGAAGGTAGCACTTTCAGATTCTGATATGGTCAAGAAATGTATTTGAGCGAGAAAAGCACCCCCATTTCAAATAGGGGTGCCGACTCTCGATATCAAAATGTGGCATTTTTTAGTCTATTGTGGTGAGTATTGCTTTATCGTCGGAGCGTTCCATGTTCCAAGCGCATCCATATCGGGGAGATATATCCGCATAAACAGATGGAAGCCTTCCTCGTCTGTCGGTAGCAGATACAGATCCGATCCGGTATCAGTATCCGATGAGAGCAGTATGTCGAGCGATCCGTCGTCATTCAGTTTAAAATCCGAACGGTCATTCACGGCGTATCTATCAAGCGGGTTCGCGATCAGGAAATCATCGTTGCCATACGCTGTTACCGACCAGAATCCCTTCTCAAGCACAGGCGGGAGCGTGTCGAAGTGCAGAATATAATCCTTCTTTCCATCGAATGTCTCGCCATTCTCATCAGCCGCGCATTTAGGGTATATCGCCACATCGATTGTATTAGCGCCAAAGCCTGATACCGCCACAGCCGCGCGGTATGTATATTCCGTTCCGAAATCTCCAATCGGTTCGCCGAAATAGTTCCAGATGCCAAGCTTTTCCGAGAAAGCCAATGCCTCTGCCGCTACATCGGTGTAGAACTTCTTAAGCATCGCTTTAAAACCGTCACCGCTGTCATCATTGAGTACTGTCTCGTCAAAAACAAGTCCCGCGCCGACATTAAGGGCGGCGATCCTGTCGATCTCCGGTTTGTCGGCATCCGCAGGCGGATTGTCTGTCATAAGCTCGTTGGCAAGCCCGAAGAATTCCTTCGCGTCCATTGCCGCGACAGCCTGTACGGGGACAATGTCATTCCTGATCCCTTCTCCCGCAAGCACAGCGTTGTTGTGCGCCTCTCCGGACAGGTAAACGCTGAGCGGGCAAATGTCCATACCATCCTGTATCTCCACGACATTCGGCAGATCGTCATCGCCGTTTAGGATCACTCTTCCAAGCACCCACGATATGCGCGTGGGCAGCTCCACTCTCGTCACATTTTCGGGAAGTTCGGTCGTATCGTCCTTTCGCACAAACGCGTAAACCCCTTCCTTGTCAAGGACAGCCGTTGTATTCGACCATGCGTCCATGATCTGCATTTCCATAAACCTGTCGGTCGCGGGAAGCGTGAAAATGATCGGCTCGTCCTTCAGATCAATGATGATCTGCGTGTAGAGCGTATCAACGTTCATCGTGACAACGGATTTGTTCTCCGCAGTGGCAAGACTGCGGGCATGAACAAGCGTGTTGGCCGGCATTGTTTGCGCGGTCATATCCATAAGCACTAACGGATAGGCAAAGATGTATGCCTCTTCCGCAAGCTCCCATAATTCCCCTTCCGCTACATCCGCTGCCTGGGCTTCTGTCGCAGCAGCTTCATCCGCCGTCTGGCTCTCCGTTGCAGCAGCGTTTCCGGAAGATCCGGGCGCTGCAGCGTATGGCAGCGGGATCTGGGCACAGCCCGAGATCAAAAGAGCGGCAGCAGACGCAATACAAAGTAATGTCTTCTTCATTTTTTCTTTCCTCCTCTGTCTTTTATCAGTTCAGCACCAGCTTCGGCGGCTGGATATAGGTTTTCTGTTCATACTGTTCTTTCTCAAAGGCATCCCAGGAGGCCGCCAGGCCGTCGCCCAGGGAAGTATAGGTTAAGCCTAACTCCTGGATCCTGTTTCCCCGGTATTCCTCACTTTCCTCCTCCGTAAGGGGGAATGGCAGGCCGATATTCTTTTTGCGGATCTCATCCACCGTCATATATACGCAGCGGATCTTCCTGCCGGTTATCGCATGCTGCAGTCCCTTGAAAAAGGTAAGATAATTCTCCACATCGGTGCCGCAGACATTAAAGGCCTGATCATACGCGTCCTTATTGCCCAGGGTCAGAAAGATCGCCTTTGCCACATCCTCCACGTAAACCAGCTGGAAGAAGCCGGTCGCGTTAAAGGGCTGGATGATCTGGCCGGCTTTGTTGATCCAGTTAAAATAGATGCCCTCTCTGGGGGCATAATTATTCGGTCCGTAGATCATCGACGGCCGGATCGAGGTATAATGCGCTTTTTTCTCGCGGCAGACCTGCTTGAGCTCCTCCTCGAGCTTCACCTTCCCGGCGACATAAGCGCCCTCCTCCCCCGGAAAAACGCGATCCTCCAGAGGGCCGTTCTCATCGAGTCTCCGTCCCTCAAAGCGCTTGTAAACATCACAGGTGCTGATGAAGATATACTGTGTAAAACGGATCCCGAGATTCTGCACTAAGAAGGCAATATCCTTCTCTTCATAAGCGCAGAAATCCACCACCGCGTCAAACAGCTCGCCGCGAAGCCCCAGATTCTGAAGCGCGGCGCCGTTATGCCTGTCAGCTGCCAGCATCTTATCGACGCCGTCAGGCTTTTTGGCGTTTCCGCGATTGATCAGTATGATCTCCACCGGATCCATCGTCTTCCATTTTTCCCGGACCATCAGGTTCGCGAAGGCCCTTCCCAGAAACAGAGTGCCGCCGATAATCAAAATTCTCATACTATAACCCCACTGTCACCGCTTCCTGCACAGGAACATGATAATCTATCTCATCTATCTGGCTTCCGATGGAATCGGAAAGCGCCTTCATCACCGCATCCGGATCCTCACCGTTCCAGACCCGCGTAAACGCGATCTCAAGCTGTACCCAGTAATCGGTGGCCTCCACCATCTTCGGAAGCGGGACCGACCGTTCATATTCCGCGGAAACATTGCCGATCTCGTCGTTTTCAAACGTCACGTCCCGTCTGCAGGGGAGCTTCCCGGATTTCTTATACAGGTTCTCGGCCCTTGTGTAGGCGAAATAGCGGGCCGCCCGGGATGCCTCTTCCTTCCTGGCGGAATATCCGTTGATAACGATCGAATCCGTCACGGACATCCCCCGGGATTTTAAGAGCGAGCTGACATCCGGCAGCGTCGCCACGCCATAATCATACTCAAATTCCCCGTCGATCTTCGCCTGCTCCATCCGGGCGATGGCATCGGTGGTCGCCACCGTAAAAACTAACTTCCCGTCTATGAAGTCTTCCAAGATCGAGTCATAGGTCACTTCCTTGGAATCGATGGAGAAGAACTGGTTCATCTCCTGATAAGCCTTCATGCAGTCTACGGTCTGCTGATTATACACATTCAGGATCGTATTGTCATCCCCGTTGACGCCGCCGACGTCCATATAATTTCCGACAAAGAAATAATTGTAAAACACGTCGGAGACATCCCACTTGAACACCGCTTCCACCGTATCGGGCGCTTCATAGTTATATGCGAACGTCATGATATCCGTCATGGTCTGCGGGATCATTGTCGAAAGACGGTTTAACACCTCGGGATCGTTGGTCGCGCTCTCCTCTCCCATGGGATCGGCCGCGTCCTCCGCCGCCATGGCATCCACGGCCTCCTGCACTTCTTCCTCGGAAACCTCATTGACCGGAGCGACCTCCTCTCCCTCGCCGTTTTCGTCCTGATCGGCATAGGCCAGATTTATCGTTTCGTCCTCGATCCGCTGCTTGGCGATATTGGCCATGAAGGTTTTATTATAAAGCAGATAATTTGTCTCATAGAAAAACGGATAGGCAACGATCGTATCATTACAGGTCACTGCCTGGATCGCCGTCTGGGGGTAGTTTTTCGGTATGATCACAAGCCCAGCGTCCGGGACCGGCTCCGCCAGACCGGCATAGTAGGCCTTCATCAGATTGTCGTGGGAGGTAATATACAGATCCGGGGCGTCAAGCACCTCACCGTCCATTTCCTCTCCCTCATATACCGATGCCCTGTTGATCTTCTCAAGCAGCTCCACGCCGGATACTAACTCCGGCCTTACCTTGATGCCGTATTCCCCCTGAAAGGACAGGGCCTCCGTTTCGAGAAACTCTGTCAGGCTTTCATCGGTATACCAGAGTAACAATGCGTTATCATGGACAGCCGCTTCCTCCTCCTCGGAGAGGAACCGGTATCCCGGATCATCGGTCGTTATGGAAACATACAGCATCAGAAGAAGCGCTGCTGCCATAAAAACCGAAATAGCTATTTTCCTGCTTCTGCTCAAGGCTTCAATGCTCTCCCCAGTTTTTCGATCATTTCGTCAACATCCTTCTCCGTCACGATGAGCGGCGGGATCAGACGGATCACGTTCCCGGCAGCCGTCACGACCACCAGGCCGTTTTGCAGGGCCTTCTTTGCGATATCCCCTGCTTTTACCGCATCCGAAAGCACGATTCCCTGCAGAAGGCCCATGCCGCGGACTTCTTTTATCAATGTCGTTTCCGCCTGCAGGTCACGCAGGCGATCGGCCATATATTGTCCCGTTTTTGTCACATTTTTAAGAATGTCTTGCTTCTCAAACTGATCCGCCACCGCGTTGATAGCCGCCGCCGCAAAGGGATTTCCGCCATAGGTCGAGCCGTGGTCTCCGGCCTTCAGAGAATGCGCAGCCACCTCTTCCGTCATCAGGAAGGCGCCTACCGGTATGCCGGAGCCCAGTCCCTTGGCCGTCGTCATGATATCCGGCTTCACGCCGTAATGCTCATAGGCGAACATCCTGCCGCTGCGCCCCATGCCGCACTGTACTTCATCCAGGATAAGAAGCAGTCCCTTTTCGTCGCAGAGTTTTCTGACGCCTTGGATAAATTCCTTTGTCGCGGGAATGATACCGCCCTCGCCCTGTATCGTCTCCATGACCACAGCACAGGTCTTGTCGTTTACCTGCGCCATAACGCTCTCAAGATCATTGAACGTGGCATAGCGTATATGCCCGATCAGAGGCAGGAACGGCTCCCGATAGGCACTGGTGCCGGTAATGCTTAACGCGCCCATGGTCCGTCCGTGGAAGGAATGCTCCATGGCAATGATTTCGTGATCCGTATGGCCGTCCTTTTCAAAAGCGTATTTTCTCGCTGCCTTGATGGCGCCCTCGACGGCTTCCGCGCCGCTGTTTGTGAAAAACACACGGTCCATACCGGTGAGCTTTGTCAGCGTCTTTGCCGCCTTGATCGCCGGTTCGTTATAGAAATAGTTGGAAGTATGGGTCAGCTTGCGGATCTGCTCCGTTAACGCGTCCTGATATGTTTTGTTCCCGTAGCCTAAAGCATGTACGGCGATCCCGGCGCAAAAATCCAGATATTCTTTCCCGTCCGCGTCATAAAGCCTGACGCCCTCTCCGCGCTCAAAAACCACGGGGAAACGATTGTAGGTATGCAGCAGGCTGGCTTCCGCCTCTTGAATCAACTGTTCTGTCTTCGTCATGATGCTTACTCCTGTTTTAAGAACATGGTACCGATACCGCTCTTGGTAAAGATTTCCAAAAGCAGAGCGTGAGGCTTTCTCCCGTCCAGGATATGAACCCGGTTCACACCGTTTTCGATGGCGTCCACGCAGTTTTGGAGCTTCGGAAGCATTCCGCCGCCGATAAAGCCCTGTTTGATCAGTTCATTCGCCTCCTGTACCGTCAGCCGGGACTGGAAGGTATCCGGATCCTCCGGGTTCTTGTAAACGCCCTCGATATCCGTTAAAAACGCCAGCTTATCCGCCTGCATGGCCTTCGCCACCGCGCAGGCCGCGTCATCGGCATTGATATTGTAGGTATGATAATGGTCGTCTAACCCGATGGGCGCGACGATCGGCAGAAAATCCGCATCCAGCAGATCAGACAGAAGCTTCGTATCCACGCCGGTGATATTCCCGACAAAGCCGATATCCTTACCATCCGCATACCGCTTCTCTACATGCAGAAGGCCGCCATCCTTTCCCGATACGCCAACGGCCCTGACGCCAAGCTCCTGCACCATGGCAACCAGTGACTTGTTGACCTTGTTTAAGACCATCTCGGCGATCTCCATGGTTTCCGCGTCAGTCACTCTCAGACCGTTCACGAATTCCGCTTCCTTCCCGACCTTGCCTACCCAGCGGCTGATCTCCTTTCCGCCGCCGTGGACCACAATGGGCTTAAAGCCTACGAGCTTTAACAGCGTAACGTCCTTGATCACGTTTTTCTGCAGTGTCTCGTCCGACATGGCGGAACCGCCGTACTTGACAACGATCACCTTCCGGTTAAACTCCCGGATATAAGGAAGCGCCTCGATCAGCACCTCGGCCTTATCATAAATTTTCTGCAGATCAGATCTGTCCTTGTTTTGATTGTCTCCCATGCTTAACTCCTGTAATCCGCGTTGATCTTTACATAATCGTAGGAAAGGTCACACCCCCAGGCGCAGGCTTTTCCGTCTCCCTGTTTCATATCGGCTATGATCGTGACCTCATCCTCGGAAAGGATCCTTTCGGCTTCCTCTTCTTCATAGGATGCCTGCAGGCCGTCCTCATAGATTAAAAGCTTCCCCGCCCGGCTTTCAAAGTAAAGCGCCATATGCTCCGGGTCAAAGGGTACGCCCGCATATCCCAGCGCGCATAAAAACCTGCCGAAATTGGCATCGTGGCCGAAAATGGCCGCCTTGCAGAGGGAAGAGGAAACCATGGAGCGGGCAAGCTTCCTTGCCTCCGCTTTCCCGGCCGCACCGATGACCTTTGCTTCATACAGTGCGTGGGCTCCTTCCCCGTCCTTTGCCATTTTTTTCGCCAGCGTTTCATTCACATAGTGAAGCGCCTCGGCGAAAGCCTCGTAATCCGCGTTCTTTTCGGTGATCTCGGGATTTTCCGCCTCGCCGTTTGCAAGTACCAGATACGTATCATTGGTAGACGTATCGCCGTCCACCGAGATCATATTGAAGGTATCCAGGATATCCTTCTTCACAAGCTCGTCAAGCAGCTCTCTGTTCATCCGGACGTCGGTGGTGATATAGGCTAACATCGTGCACATATCGGGATGGATCATGCCGGAGCCCTTGCTCATGCCGCCGATCGTAACCTGCTTCCCCGAAAGGGTCAGCGTAACCGCCACCTCCTTCGGCACCGTATCCGTTGTCATGATCGCCCGTTCCGCATCGTTTGCGGCCTGTCTGCCCGTGTCAAGCGAAGACACTAACGCGCTTACGCCCGCCCGGAGCCTGTCAACCGGCAGCTGCATGCCGATCACGCCCGTGGAGCCAAGGAGTACGGAATCCTGGTCGATCTGAAGGAGCTTCGCCGCGCAGGCCGCCGTTTCAAGGCAGGCTTCCATGCCGGGCTTTCCGGTAGAGGCGTTTGCGATCCCGGAGTTTGCGATGATCGCGTGGATCGCCTTCTTCTCTTTTAACAGTCTCATATCCCACTGTACCGGCGCGGCCTTTACCACATTTGAGGTAAAGGTGCCGACCGCGATACAGGGCTTCTGCGAATAAACCATGGCCATATCCGGCCGATTCTGATATTTGATACCCGCGGGTACGCCGGCAGCCTGAAAACCTTTTGCCGCGGTAACGCCCCCGTCGATGATCTGATAACTCATTGCATACTCCTCCCTGCGCCGATCTGCTCTGCATACAGACCGAATCATTTCCTTATTGATTGAAACGGACTATGTTTTCCTCGTTTAGGACAAAATCGTAATAGTTGAGGTCAAGCCGCCTGCTCCAGCCGATCCGGTTCCAGAAGGCATTGCCTACGTCGTTCTTCGTAAAGGCGATCAGGGAAACCTTGTTGATCCTCTCCGCCTTCAGCGCCTCCATCGCATGTACCACCATTTTCGTCCCGATGCCGCGCCGCCTGTAATCAGGATGTACGCAGACATGATAAAGGCAGCCCCGGCGTCCGTCGTGGCCGCACAGGATACTCCCGATGACGAAGGGTTTTCCTGAAGGATCCGGTTCATCTGCCACCGCGACAACGCTCATCCCGGGATTGCGGGACAGAAACCGCTCAACCCCCTCTCTGGAATCATCAATGCTCCGGATCGCAAAGCCCGGAATCATATGCCAGAGTGTACTGACGGAGTCATAATCTTCTATTAGCATAGATCTGATCTGCAAATGGATTACCTCTTTTGGGATAGTTGTATAGCAAACGACAAAACTCTTTTCGTTTTGTCGTTTGCTGCGCCTGATTTTGGCCGCTTCCTGCGGCATATTTCCTTACAAAATCCGTGCGCATCCTCGCGGAGCGTTATAGTAAACGCAATTACTTATTGCGTTTACTATACAAGGTTTACGGGTACTGTGGAAGGGCTCAGCACTTTCGAGGCATGACGTTCGGGATAAAAGGCACATGGCACACAGTGCCATGGTGATTTGCGCAAGAACCGCTCTCGCAAGCTAGCTTGCAGAGACGGTTTTTGCGCAAATCGCACATGCAGCTCCGCTGCATTGTGCCTTTTATCCCGAACGTCATGCCCCAACGGCACCCCGCCTTTTGCCCGGGACATCATGCCGCCGGCATCCCATCTTACGGGAACAGCGGTACCACGGAAAGTCCTTCGTTTTCCGGCAGTCCGAAAAGTAAATTCATGTTCTGGACTGCCTGCCCCGCCGCGCCCTTTACGAGATTGTCAAGCGCCGCCATCACGATGACATGCCCGGTCCTCTCATCGGCCCGGACGGAAATATCATAATAATTACTGCCCTCCACCCATCTGGTCTCCGGGTATACGCCCTCGGGCAGGAGTCTTATAAACATTTCATTTCCGTAATGCTTTTCATAAATACGGCGCAGCTCCTCATCGGAACATGCCCCGGAAAGAGCCGCGTAAGCCGTCACGAGGATTCCCCGGTTCATCGGCGCCAGATGCGGCGTAAATACGACCCGGACCGGTTCGCCGGACGCTTCGGAAAGCTGCTCCTCTATTTC
>JAILQQ010000027.1 GCA_024698885.1 Lachnospiraceae bacterium
AAGGATCGATAGTATCGAACCCGAACCCTACGGAAGGAAAGCTACAGGTCGTGGGAGATAGGCCGGTTTTCGGTCCCTTTATGCAATCGGCATCCTCCGTGCAAACCTTAAACGACAGAAAATATGAAAGCAAACGATGATGTATGTCGCTCTCCACCTGTCGGAGACCTCACAGTAAGGTCATGGTGATATGGCCCGAAATTGCATCCGGAATACCGGCCATCTCCCTCCACAAGGCAACCTCAGCGCTCATGTGGCAGCGGATTATCATGCGTATAATGCCCTCACCCTTGTAATCCTCCTTAAACTTCTCCATGGCGGCCCTGCAGACAACACCCACACTGCCGGGCTCCGTCTCATGAAACCACAGGCCGCTCATCATATATAATCCCTCACTTAATCTGGCCCCGATAATATAGGCAAGCAGGGTATCATCCTCTATCAGGGCAAAGCTAAAGTCGGGATCCGCTCCCTCTCTGAGCAGATTTCCAATATCCTCTCTGTTCCGGCATTTCGAAAAAGCAATTGCCTGCTTCTCATTTACATTCTTGAAAATCGCCCTCTCCTCAATCTCCTTAAGCCTCACTACGAAATCGCAGGGAAAGGGTATATCTATCTTCTCAAAACCAAGAGCAATGAGAAAATCCGTCAGCGCGCCGGTATCTTCATTATACTCAATGTATTCTATAGAGATTGAAATATTCAATTCCCTGACAAGCTCCTTCATGGCGCCCACAAGCATACTTCCCCCGCCCTGCCGCCTGTAATGGGGTTCAACATACAGCGAGAGGATCCTCAGGACATCCCCATCTATAACACCTGCAATAGCTCCTACCGGCCTGTCCTCGTCAATAAGTGCCAGGGCCGTGACCGGTGCCCCCTCCAGCAGGGCCTCGGCCACCTCCCTTTTAAGAAACATCCTTACCGTTTTAGCATGTTCCTTACCTAAAAAAGCAACATTCATATTAAATATCTTCTCCCTAGTCCTTTTAAGAACTTCCTTTCACACTCACCAGGTCTCCAAATACGAAGACGCCCCGCCCGCGCAAAGCGATGGGCATAAAAAGCGCAAAGAGATGATCATATAAAGCGCAAAGCGATGGGCGTATAAAGCGCAAAGCATATAGCCGATTTTGCCTAATTATAATATCCCTTTTCCTGTAATAGTTTATTATACCTAAACCCGATTTCCTTTATCCTGCTCCTTGAAGGCTACATTATAGAAAATAGTCTGTAAGGGACGGAATACATCCTCATTTGACGTCCAGGCCCTGTACTTCTTTCTCATCTCCTCACTGACATCATCCGGATCCCCCACATCATGCTTGAGATAGGGTGCATTAATATCATCCGGCTTAGGGTCCTTAATGGACTTGTTATCCATATATCCATTCACAAAATCTGTGTCCAGCATAATCATCCATTTATTTGAAGCCCCTTGAACGACAGACTTATACATGTTGATTAAACTGGAAGCCGCATCATTTACATCCCTTATCCTTTTATTATCAGCCTCAGTGGGTTTCCATCCCCCAATTTTCTCGACTGCACTCGATATTTCATTAAAATTAAAGAACCTTCTAAGCTCATAATATTTTTTCCAGAATGAGTCCTGATACACTTCGTCCTTATTTATTTTGAAATCCCTGTTAATATCCTCTACCGTATAGTTCTTTAAGAGCTCTATTATAGGTTTTGAAGCCTCCTTATATTCCTCATCAGAGCCATAGAAAAAACCGTACACTGTCTTTGTGTTTTCTTCGAGATATTCATTCGGGTCCGTCGAGAACTTCATGAGAGTCGCTAAGTGCCTTCTCGCGTCACTACTCTGCTGCTTATATGCCGCCCCCTTCTCCTTTGCCAGCCGCTCTGCATTTTTCAGAGCTTCATTATAACAGGCATCCGACATATAGTATCTATTCATATCGGCCATATAGCCGCTCTTTCCCTTCATATTTCTCAATGACTGGATCTTATTGATAAAGAGAGTTCTGGGCATCTCATTGTGAGCCTTATCCTTCATGTTTTCATGTACTTCTTTATACATGTAGGTCATGAGATAGTAGTCATTGATCTCAGAGAGGCCATTTTCTGCCAGAATGTCCTGGGCTGCAGGAGAAAGTGTCTTCACTTCTCCCTTGAGAAAGGCCTTTGCATCCTTAAAGGCTCCCTCATTCTTGGCATTTTTCGCCGTCCTGGCAGCCTCAATCTTTTCATCCAGCTGGGTATAGAGCGGATCCAACAAGTGATCATACTTGGTTGCGGCCTCATATCTGTCAATGCACTTTTCGTTTTCAACTATTATAGTCTCATAAAACACATCGGCCTGTTTTCTAAAATTACTAATTCTATTTTTCGCAGCGTCTCTTTTCTGCTTCAGGCTAATATCATCCGGTCCGCCCCTGAATTCCGCCTTATTCAATTCGTTCTGATTAATATCGTATCCGACCTCTGTGAAAAAGAATGTAGGAAGGGAATAGGTATCCATAATACCATTCTTTCCATACAGATAATGCAGCTTTATCCTCTCATCCTCGGTGAAATCCAGTCCTGTAAACAAATTGGGAAACTGAGAGGTGAAATTTGAAAGGCCATGCAGGAGATTCTTATATTTCAGCACCTCCCCGGGATGGGCTCTCACATATTCCCTTGTCTGCATGTCAGGCCTTACGTTCATCCTCAATAACTCTTTGGTAGCCCTTACAAGTATCTTTTTCTGCCTCTCATAATCTCCTGACATGTAGTCGTCATAGTCCTCCTGTATCTGTTTTTTTACCAGCTCATTCTCAGGAGTGTCAAGAATATTGCCCTTTCTGTCAGTCTTGAACTCCGGCAGCAATTCCATCCAGCTTCTGATGTCGTCAGTCTTTCCCGTACTGTATTTTTTCCTCCACTCAGCTTGCTGTTCGTCAGTAATTATATTGCAGCCCATAGCCATTTGATGCTCGATAAATACCCGACGCATCTCAGCATCCTGCTCGCCAAGCTGGGGATAGATCTCCCGCATTTCCTTGTGCACAGCGGTTCTGAAAAGGGCAAGATCCACATCATCCTCTCCCAGCTCCTTTGCACCCTGCTTAAAAGCTTTGGACATATAGTAAACTTCGCCGCAGTCCAAGTCCATGAGAAAGTCAAGATCCTTCTTCTCAAGGGGTTCCTTGTTGTCGGGGTCACAGACATTTCTGAACACCCTCTGGTACTGTCTGAGCTTGTCGTTCAATACGGAGGCCTCTATGCTCATGGCCTTGAAGTCCTCCATCTCTTCATCGTCAGTGCCGTTTGAGTCAACCACCCTTCTAAGCTTTGGCAGCAGCTCAGATTGTAGCTGGGCCGTTTTCTTTAATTCCCCGTAGAGGCTCTTGAGTTTATCCCCGCTGGCGGAATAGAGCTCAGGGTTTT
Source organism: Lachnospiraceae bacterium (assembly GCA_024698885.1). GTDB lineage: Bacteria > Bacillota > Clostridia > Lachnospirales > Lachnospiraceae > UBA2868. The sequence continues at coordinate 3,400 of JAILQQ010000027.1, forward strand.
TGCTGATGAGTGACTTTGTCTCCTCAAGAATCTCCTCGGTCATCCGGGATCCCTTGTAAGCAAGGTCTGCATCGACCCTTTGCTTCTCTTCCTCCACAAGAATTCCCCGAAGTTTAAGCTTGAGAGAATCTATTTTTCCCTTTATAACCGCCTCTGTCTTACTGTTATCCTTCTTGAACTTCTTGCTGTTTACAAGACTCGCCTTTCCTTTATCAACGAAAACCCCCTTCATTCGCATCATTGACAATATCAGCTGATTGAGGGTATCAATTTTGTCCTTTCTTGTAACCACCTGAAGCTTGGCAAACACCTCGGGCGGCAGGGCGTTAAAGTAGTCAGGATTCTTATCGGCCAGCTTATGTAACATATTGAGCTTTTGGGGAATGGTAATGATTGTATCCATGTGGGATGTCAGATAATCATAATTAAACATTCTGGCATCCAGGTGCAGATTCAGGACTTCCTCTACATAAGCGTCAAGAGCGGCCTTGTCCCCCTTTCTAAAGCGTGACTCCATGCTTTTCTTGGGATCCTTCTGTTCTGCAAAGTACTTCTCAATAGACTCCTTCATCCTTATGGTATGAACTGAAGCGTTGGTATAGGTTTTCCTGGCCTTTTTTACCTGGGCCTCCTCAGCCTGTGTCGCCACCTGCAGGGACACATCATAATCAAAGGGATTTCTCTGCTTTTCATCCTCGACCAGCTCTACAAATCCCATGCGATGGACAGCCATGGCCTTGTGCTGAAGATATTCATTCTCCTTCCCTGAGGCCTTGAGCATGTCCCCCAGAAGATCCTTTTTCTGCTTTTGCTGCTCCTGGGCATTCTCTGGTGCGGCGTTCCAGCCCTTTATCTCCAATAGCTCATTTGCAATCTGTTCATTCGTCTTAATATCTGATTTCTTCTTATCCTGATATTGTATGAAATCCATAAGTACTCCTCCTCAATAGCACACAGCCGGTGCTACATAAACATATTATCCCATATCAAAATCGGGGCATAATGTACATTATATTTAGCTGTTTATTATAACTTACTATTATGAATTTGTACAATCTAATATATGGGGGCTTAGTTTCTTTTTTCTATTAGTTCACCTGTCATTTTTCCCATTATTATCGCCTTCATCATGTAAGATTAAAAGATTTCTCCATTTCATCCAGAATATCAGCATCTCCCTTATATTCATCTTTATTAACCCAAATCACATCCCTCTCCCGCTTAAACCAGGTAATCTGACGCTTGGCGAAGTGACGGGTTTCCTTCTTTATGTCAGAAATGGCTGTTTCCCGGTCGGAAAGACCTGTAAGGTAGCGATAGGCCTGGCGGTAGCCCAATCCCTGCATGGCCGTCATATTATACCTGACTCCCATTTGAATAAGTTTCTCCGTCTCCTCGAACAGACCCTCTTCAACCATCTTGTCCACCCGTTCTTCAATTCTGCTGTATAGGATGTCTCTGGGAAGATTCAGAACGAAATAACGGAAATTGAAAGGAGACCTCTTTTCCCGTTCTTCCTGATTATGGTCGGAAATGCGTTTTCCCGATACATGGAAAAACTCAAGAGCTCTAATGACACGCTTCTTGTTGCCTATAGGGATAGCCTCGGCTGCTGCGGGATCAACTTGCTTTAACTTATCATGAAGGTATTCTCTTGCATATCTCTCCTGAATCTCAGCATCCCGGGCTGAGTCCGTATCCGCAGGGGAATCATCTGACTGCGAGCTTTCCGAAGCAAGCCTGTGCACTTGTAATCCAAGCTTTCCCGCCCCTAATGCTTTCTGATAACTTGGCCGGGAATCCACCTGCTCCTCTTCATCCTGTGAAACTTGCCGGGAATCCGCCTGCTCCTCTTCATCCTGTGAAACTTGCCGGGAATCCGACTGCTCCTCTTCATCCTGTGAAACTTGCCGGGAATCAGCTGCCTGCTCTTTATCCTGTGAAACTTGCCAGGAATCCGCCTGCTGCTCTTTATCCTGTGATACTTGCCGGGAATCAGCCTGCTGCTCTTCATCCTGTGAAACTTGCCGGGAATCCGACTGCTGCTCCTTATCCTGTGAAACTTGCCGGGGATCAGCCTGCTGCTCTTCATCCTGTGAAACTTGCAGGGGATCCGACTGCTGCTCCTTATCCTGTGATACTTGCAGGGGATCCGACTGCTGCTCCTCATCCTGTGAAACTTGCCGGGAATCCGACTGCTCCTCTTCATCCTGTGAAACTTGCCGGGAATCCGCCTGCTCCTCTTCATCCTGTGAAACTTGCCGGGGATCCGACTGCTGCTCTTTATCCTGTGATACTTGCCGGGGATCAGCTGCCTGCTTCCGGATCCCTTCATCTCCTGCTTGATCCTGTCCTTTAGGCAGATCTTGTCGGGTCCTGTCTGCTTCCTGATAGAATCGCCGCTGCCCTGCTTCCGCTGCCTCCTTTATTAATTCCTCCCGGTAGGTCGGGTCAGCCTCTGCATAGGAAAAATCCGTCTGGTATAGTACTGATTGAATGTAGAAGCCTGTCCCGCCCACAATAATCGGAACCTTTCCTTTCTCCCGGATCTCCCCAATAGCATCATTAGCCATTCTCTGAAAAACCGCCACATTAAACTCTTCCGTGGGCTCCAGACAGTCAATAAGGTAATGCCTGACACCCTCCATTTCCTCCGGTCTCACCTTGGCGGACCCAATATCCATATGCTTATAAACCTGCATGGAATCCGCAGAAATAATCTCCCCATTCAGCCTCTTCGCCAGCTGAACGGAAAGAGCCGTCTTTCCTACCGCCGTAGGACCTGAAAGAACAACAAGTTTATTATTTTTCAAATCGAAAGGAGCCACAAGCAAAACCTCTTATTTCTCTTAATTACCATCTAGACCTCTATAGGATGGATTAACATCTATATCTGCTTTTGAGTATCAATATGGAGACTTTATCCATATATGAAAGTTTCTTCCATCTTCATCCGCTCTACAATGAACATAATTGTGGTTGATGTCAATGATACGATTCTCGAAAGCCAGGGTCCACCAGCGAAGCCCGAGGCATTCTCCTACTTGCCAAGGCTAATGAAGTATTTATAGTATCTACCGTGATATAGACCATAGTCAAGAAAAATCTTTTCCCTATATTTTATACATCGCCTGCCAATTTTACCACAGTATTTGCCGTCGTACGGATGATAGCCCCTATCTGCAGCAGATGTGATAATATCTCATTTCTCTTAAGAATCTACTTCAAATGCCACATTTCTCCGTTTGGCATCTGCATTACATCCCCGGGAAGTATCTCAGTTACATTTTCCTTAAGATCCCGAACTATAGTCTCTTCCCAATACTTGTAATCCACGCCTTCCCCTTCTTCAAACCATCTATTAAAGAACAGCTTCTCGCCATCCCGCAAAAAGAAAGAATCATGATCCTCCATTGAAAGACTTATCTTCTCCGGCCAAACAATCTCCAATTCGTTACCACACTGTCTCGAAAGTGTAAGTGGTTGGATATGTAGCTGCAAATTATAGCAGTTCTTCACCGCTGTTAGAGAAAGCTCCGTAAGAATGCTTACCTGATGATCATAGCCGTCGAATCTGACAATTCTGATCGTTCCATTCGGGAAATCCACATCAAGTATATATATTCCACCGTCAAAGAATACCGGTTTTTCGCTATAATGCCCCTCTGACTTTGGAACCGGAAAGAAAACCTCTCCATCCGGATAATGGACAAGGCAAAG
>JAILQQ010000055.1 GCA_024698885.1 Lachnospiraceae bacterium
AGCATCAGCACGATATAGCTGGCCAGTGTCGTATAGGACGCCGCGATATACCCAAAACGCGGAATAAAGCAAAGGTTGAGAAGATAGTTCAGCAACGCGGCAACGCAGGAGCTGGCCGCAATGATCGGCGTTTTCTTATAAAACAGCTCAACATTGACATAATTGGTGTAAAAATACTGGGCTAAGGTCCCCAGGGCTACCGGCACCACCACATACCGCGCGCTCCAGTAATCCGGCGACCTCGGAGAGAGGATCATAAGGGTCTCCGGCGCTGCTGTGATAAAGGCAAAGGTCAGAAAACAGCCAAGCATCACCAGCTTTTTCTGGATCGTCCGGATCCGCTCCCGGTTTCCGGCATGAAGCTCTTCGTTAAACCAGGGCAGCCAGGCCTGTCCGATCGCATTCGTAAAAATGGAAAGCAGGACGGCAAAGCCGTAGCCGAAGACGTAAAGACCGTTTTCGGTATCTCCCCGGATCTCAAGGATCATCAGCTTATCCACCTGCTCAAGCACCTTTAACGCCAAAGCGTGCGGGATCATCGGAATACCGATCTTCAGGGCATAAACCCAGTATTCCTTCCTGTAAAAGCACCGTCCCTTAAAGAGGATACGCAGATAAAAGACGAGCCCCATCAGAAAGGTCGGGAGCAGGGTGCCGAGGATCTTCCCGACATAGCGTTTATCCTGAAACGCTAAGATCAGGAGGATGGAGAAAGCAACGGTACCGATACAGGTCAGGACCGAGATCAGGATATTTTCCCTGTACCGGTATTCATACCGGCATTTCTGTAGCATATATTCCACAGAGGGTGAAATACAGAGATAAGCAAATAAAACGATGATCAGGGGCACCTCATAGTGCATGGCGGCAGACAGCCGCTCCCTGAAAAGAAAGGCAAAAAGCAGGACGGCAAAAGCAAAAGAGCTCGAAAGCCCCTGCAGTGCCGACATGTATTCATCAAATTTATCCGGAAAATCAAGCTTGGCCCGGCCAATGCTGTAAACTACGCACAGGCAGGTCACCACATTGATCAGATCGATCCAGGAATTGAAGGTATTGGCACGGCCCCAGTCGCCGACGCTCAGCATGCTTGTATAGATCGGCGTCGTAATAATGGCCACGGCCCGGATGGAAATGCTCGCAACCGTATACCAGAGTCCGGATTTTAATACTTTATTCTCTTCCTGATTTCCCTTCCCCAACGATCGTTCTACCCCTTCTGCGCCGATTCATTATTCCCTGTATCTGTTCAGAACCCGTTGGCTTCTGAACAGATACGCGGCCCGTCATTGAAAGTTTGCTTCGCAAAAGGACGGGCCGCATCACAAAACTTACATTTTGGTACGCCCCAAACAGCAAGTGCTTCGGGTGCGCAACCCCTGATTGCGTAGCAATCAACGGGGCTGTCCTGAACAGTTACCATTCCTTAAACATCTCGAAGGAAAGAATGGTATCCTCCGGAATATCCTCCTTCGCGATCCGGCCCAGAAGCTCCGGCATACGGTCCGGCGATATCCCGCTCCCCGGCCGCTTATAGGTCAGCATATCCTCGCGTATGACAGTCCCCGCCGGGATATCCGCCGCCGAAACCACGGAACGTCTCGCATTGGCCCGGGCCAGCTGCTCGCTTTCAAGGCAGGCAAGCTTTCCGCTGCCCCGCAGCATATCCATTCTCCGTATCGCCGCTAGAATATCGCGCGCATCCGCCGGATCCATGGCATGATAATGGTCGTTCCCCTTTAATGTCTTATCTAACGTAAAATGCTTTTCGATCACCTGAGCCCCCAGATTATAGGCCGTTTTGATCACGTCAAAGTCCGGTGTCGGCTTGGTATGGTCGGAATAGCCAATGTACAGATCCGGAAAGCGGTTTTTGAGGGAAACGATCTTTAACAGATTTGTATGCTCTACCGGCGTCGGGTATTCCAGCACACAGTGCAGCAAAACCATCGGCTGGTCATTATACCGGCGGATCGTATCCACCGCCGCCTCGATCTCAGACAGCTCGGAAGCGCCTACGGAAAGCAGGATCGGCTTGTTCTTCTTCGCCTGATAGGCGATAAACGGGAGATTCGACAGATCTGAGGAGGAAATCTTGTAGATATGCATCAGAGGATCCAGATAATCCGCAGAATCAAAATCAAAGGCTGTCGACAAAAACTCGATCTGCTCTTCATCGGCAAATTCCTTTAAGGCGCGGTATTCAGGCTCTCCGAAGCTGTCAAATTTCTTAAACAGCTCATATTGGGAGGTGGTAGGCTCCTCGCTCGTATCCCAGTAGGAGGGAGATGCCTTGGCCGCTAAGGTCCCGGCCTTATAGCTCTGAAATTTCACGGCATGGATGCCGGCCTTTTTTGCCTCGCCGATCATCTCCTTTGCCGCCTCTAAAGGGGTGATCCCCTCCTTGGTCGCGATATCATAATAATTTACGCCTATTTCGGCGATCATGACAAACTGTCCCGCTCTGAGGCGGTTCATGATAGTGCTTTCCCTCATTAGCTGTGCTCCTTCTTCCACTGGCTGTAGCCAAACTGATAAAACTTCTTCAGCTCTTCAATGTTTTTGTCAAACTTTTCCTCCCGCTCTTCCTTCCCGGCCAGTATCTTCTCCGCCTTTCCCATCAGATAGAACAGATCGATCTCAAAGCCGATATCCCTGATGGTCTGCAGATACGCCGCGCAGGAATGAATATTGTCGATCTCCCCGAAATCCGCGATCAGCTCCGGCAGCTCCTCAAAGGATCTGACCTTCGTGATACCCTCCACGAGCTCAAAGGGAACATCCCCGAAAATAAGGGATTTACGGCCAAGCAGCGCCTCCTCAAAGGCTGTCGTGCCAAGGATCGTGACAACGCCCTTCGCGCCGAGGATCCAGGGCTTCGGATCATGGTAGTGATTGACCTGTACCAGTCTCACATTATGAAGCTCCTTCACCTTTTTGTAAAAATCGAGGCCTCTTTCCCCGAGCATCGCCTGATGCTCCTTGACGTAAAGCTTCCAGCCGACGGGCAGGGACTTTGATACCTGTTCGATCAGGCTGCATTCATCCACATAATAAGAGGCCTTTACGAAAACCGTCGATTCCGGTATCAGATGAAGCGGCATATACACATAGTCCTCGCCCTCCACCGGCGGCTCAAAGAGTCTGTTTTTTCCCATATATTTCCGCCGTCTGAGCATGACCTGCAGATAGTGGAAAAAATAGGGAACGCTTGGCGCGTAAAGGATCTTATTGGTGCGCTTCAGCTTCAGATTCCTTTTGGTGATATCCATGTTCCAGAAATAATTCCATTTCCCGTGCATCACCCGGAGGATCCAGATCAACGAATCCCTCTCGTACTGGCTTGTCACGGTCCCCTGGAATTCCTTGTTCATGATCGTTGTACGGCTTCGGTAATCCCGTACGTAATCATACATTTCCTTAAGCTGCTCCGGCGTTTTTTTCAGGTTTTCCCGGTATTTCTCCACCACGTATCCGTCTATCCCGATGGTATTCTGAAAGGTCGGATATTTATAATAGCCGAATTTTGAGTATTCCACCGTGATATAGGGAACCTTCTTCACATAGGCGATCTCGTTGATGATCGTCCGCTGCAGCTCCGCGTTATCAAAGTCTAAGATCATATCCGGCTTAAATTCCTCAAAGATCGAAAGGATCTTTTTGTAATTCAGCTCCAGCCAGTACATGTTTTCGTCATAATCCGTAAACGACCAGTAATAGCGCCAGTGGTAATGCCTTGTATTCTCCTGGGAGGACATTAACTGCATATTCAGGTTTTTAAAATGCGTATAGGTCCTCTCTATTTCCTCAAGATATGAAAGATCCACCGGAGACTGCTTCGTCTCCTTTTTCCGTCTGAGTCCCTCCGTATACTGATCGCAGATATCCCGGACGTCTATGAGCTTTACCCCGGGAAGCTCTTCCTTGAATTTATAATAGGTATTCTCGTTATAATAGCATTTCTCATAGCTGCATTCGCTGGACATGATAAAGAAGGCGGCCACCTCATTATCCTTTTTCCAGTCGTTGGCCAGAAACCAGAGCGGCATCGAATACGTTTCGCGGCAGACAAACAGTATTCTTTTATTGTGAAAATCATGTTTTCCCATGACTGGCAACTCCTATTCAACACCCTGTTCTTCGTATATCCGGTTCCAGTCGGCGCCGGTCGTAAAAAACTGATGAGAAGCAAGAAACCTCTTACGCCGTTTTAAGGTAAGTTTCTTCAAAATACCCGGAAAATGCAGGCAGAGGAATGCTTTTACTTTTACGCTGCGTCTGACCTTCGGATTATGCCTGAGCGAAGCGGAAAAAGACCGGACACTCCTAAGAACCGCCTCGTCATGCTTTTTCGAAAAGCTGCCGTAAAGCATACTGTTCTGCACGACGCTGATGGCTTCATAGGCAATAAAGTATTCCGCCGCCTTTAATAACTCCGGATATGTCTCCATCATGTCACGGCAGATCTGTTTGTCCGCTTCAAAGGACTTGACCAGATTATCCTCTACCCGGGAGCCGCTGTCCTCGCTCATGCGGAAATAATACTGCGGTGTACTGTTATAAACGATGCAGTTTGCTTTTTTGATCAGCCGGTAACAGACGAAGCGGTCCTCGACCTTCCGGCCCGTATCAAAACGGATCCCCTCAAACAGCGTTCTCCGGTACAGCTTATCCCAGATATGCAGGAAAAAGCCGGTCTGGTACAGAATGATCTCCAGAGCCTCCGGTACTGTCAACACCCGGATCTCCTCCGCCTCAGGATCGCCCTCCATGCAGTTTTTATAGTAAAAGCAGCGTCCGATAACGGAAATATCCGCCTCGGCCTTCATGGCCGCAAACAGCATGGCTTCGATCATATTGCTGTCCGCAAAATCATCGCCGTCCACAAAGGCGATATACTCTCCGGTGGCGGCATCCAGTCCCGTATTCCTTGCCTGCGCGGTGCCCCTTGGGGTTTCGCGGATCACCCGTATCCGCCTGTCGATAAAGGAAAGCTCATCGCAGATCCGTGCGCAAAGCTCGTCATCCTCGCCCACTACACAGATGATCTCCAGGTTCGGATATGACTGCGTCATCAGACTCCCCAGACATTGTCTGAGAAAGCGGTCCACCTTATATGCGATCACGATAATACTGACTGTCGGCATTATTCCTCCCCGCACCGGGTCACGCGCTCTACGGCCTCCAGATACGCGTATCCCCGGAATGAATCAGGCTCAAGCATCGCGCCCTCCCCCCATTCGTTCCATGCGTTGATAAAAACATAATCCTGCGGCCGGCCTTCCATCTTCTGTTTCAGGATCAGCAGGGCTCTTTAAAACCGCTCCGGGGAGGTTTTTGTCTACAAAAGCCCCTTATACCCCCGTCTCGGTGTATTGTCCCAGTCCGGGATCAGTCCCGGAAATTCATTTTCCGCGTACTCCCGGTCCTCGATCCCCCTAAGGATCCACTCTGCCGGTATCCTGCGTTCAAGGATCCGCTTATCCCCCGGAAGCACCCGGTTGATCAGGCTGCGGCAAAGGACCGAAGTATCGTACATACTTCTGTGAAGGGCTGAAAAATCATGCTTTAACGTATAGCCCGGCTCAAAATAATAATACGCGTCTAAAAGCTCTTTTCTTTGATCCGTCACGTCCCTTGTTTTCCCGGAAACAAGGAAGATCCCGTCAAAGCCCGCCTCTTTTGCCCATCCGTCAAAGCATTCCCGCATCCTTGCAAGCGCTTCTATGTCAAAGCTCCGATAGATCAGAAAAACAGGCCGATTCCCGCTCTTTATGTAACGCGGATCCTGAAAAAACGGAAGAAGGTAGGAAAAATGCCGTTTCCAGTCCGCTTCCTCCCCATAGGTCTGCTCCATCAGGATCTCCTCGGACCGTCCGTACCAGGTCCTCGTCCAGGTCTCATTGGCCCAGCAGATACAGTAGGGCAGTTCTATTTCCGGATGGGAAAGCAGGATCTCCATGGGTTTTTGCATCAGCTGCTTTCCCTGAAACCAATACTGATAAAAGGCAAAGCCGTAGATCCCGTACTGCTTCGCCAGGGCCGCCTGTCTCGCTAAGACGGCTTCCCCGTCCTTAACGAGGTCATAATACTGTCCGTCAAACGGAGCTCTTGGCTGCCTGTGTCCCCGAAACAAAGGCTTCCCCCGTTTTACCGCTTCCCATTCGGTATATCCCTTCCCCCACCAGGCATCATTCTCCGGGAAGGAATGATACTGGGGCAGGTACAGACATATCACCTTCATAACGCACCCATCTTAGGATCACCTTTTTCAGCTGTCCTCATGTATCCTCCCCGCCGCAAACCAGAAGATCGGCGTCGCCAACTGGAAGGCAATGACATTCGAGCCGATGGACTGCAGCAGCGTTACCGCTATTATACCGAGTTCCACATAATATTGCCGGATATCCGACAAACCCTTCCTGATGGTAAGGATCAGTATATAGATGAACAGGGAAAAGCCCAGGATCCCTTCCTCGCAATAGAGCTTCACGAGGCCGCCGTCCGCGATCACGTGGGTTCCTTCGATCCCCAGGGCTCTGTGCCCGTTGGCCCCGAGCCCGTTCCCGAACCAGGTGGAATACATATTGTTGACAGCGGCCACCCACTGCTCGCTCCGCTCCGAAACCGCCGTCGGCAGAGAGATCAGGCGCCACCAGAATTTCAGGATAATATCCATATTCAGGATACAGAGCAGGAAAAACAGCACTGCCATGCAGATGAGCTCCGCGGTAAAATACTTTTTATCCAACAAATGAAGTCTGAAAAAGATCAGATAATTGATAAAGATCAGTACCAGACCCGCACTGACCAGGGCAGAGCGCTGATTGCTCATGATCGTGGTCACCAGACAGAGGGCAATATAGGAAACGCCCTTTATCACTTTCTTTTGCGCGAGAAAATACGCGCCTGCCATCATTCCCGCCGTACCCAGATACGCAAGCAGCGTACAGCCGATGGTCGAATTCATCCTGACCCGCATGGTAGGTGCGTCGGCCTTGGAAATAAACAGATTATCGAAGGAATAGTCGATATAGAACTGCGGCGCCCAGATATACAGAATGATCCCACTGATCCCCACGATCAGTACCGCGATCACGAATTTATCGTAAAACGGTCCCAGCCGCTCTCTGCAGGCTCTGCCCGCGAAAAAGAAAGCGATCGGCAGGATCGAAACCGCAAATTCCCCGAGAAACACGGATATCGGTAAACCGGACAGTCTGAGCCAGATGACCGACAGCAAATTATAACCGATATAGGAAAGTACCAGGGCATTGATATAATTCAGCCGGTGCCCCCCCGTAAGGAGCTGCTCCGCCGTTACAGCAAAGAGCAGAAGGGTCGCAAAAATGCCCGGGCGCATGGCCTTTGCCGCCAGGGTCAGCATATAGCCGAGAACGACCAGAATATAGTACCATTCGAAAAAATATCCGTATCTCTGCGTAAAGGTTTTAAAATAGCTGTTTTTCATGAAAAAACGTTGAATTTATATTAACAGTTCTCTTATGACGCGCTGCCAGCTTCTGCTTTCTCCGGAAACGTCATCCGTACCCTCCTGTCTTCCCTGAGACAGGCTCCGGCTCTCCCGCTCTTTTGGCAGTTCTCCTCTGATCGCCTGCTTCATGAGCGCCGAAAGCGCCTCCGGCTGAAAGGGATCAAAATACAGGGCCCGCTCATAGCCCTGAAGCACCTCCCGGCATGCCTCCGTATCCGTTGCAAGAACAAACCCGCCTGCCGCTCTTGCTTCCGCCGGCGGGTATCCGAAGCTCTCGATATAGGAGGGAAACAGAAGTACTGAATCCCTGTACAGTGAGAACACCTCTTCCCGGGGGATCCTCCCCCTGCAGATAAGCGGTCTCTGTTTGGAAGCCCCATCAGAAATAAGCCCTTCCGCCTGCGGGCAAAGCTCTGTAAGCTCCTCCTCAGACAGCGTAAGGATCACCGCATAATCCGTAATGCCCTGCTCTTTCAGAAGCTGACAGGCTTTTACGATAATGTCATGATTCTTGTACAGGATCGGGCCGGAAGGGAAGAAAAACCTGATCCTCTCTCCCGGCAAAGGAGACGCCTGTTCCCGGGCTTCCATGTTTTCAGGCAGCTTCAGATCCGGCGCTATCTTTACGACCCGGGACGGCTCCGTATGCGTTCTTCTCAGGATCTCCTGCCGCATCCACTCTGTCTGGACGATGGTTTTATCCGCCCTGCGGATGGAACGGTTGATCATCCGCGCGATCAGATACTGGTATACGGCATATTCTCTTTCCGCCTGTTTGAAGAACGAAAACCGCTTTAAGCGCTGAAACCCCAGAGGCTGATGTACATAAAGCACGGTTTTGCAGCTGATGCCCTTTGTAAGGGTATTCTGCAGGGAAAAATAAACGTCCGGTTTAAGATCCGTGATCATGCGCCCGCCATCCTTCAGATCAAACAGAAGCCTGTTTTTCCAGCTCTTTTTGATATCCGGCTGCACCAGAACCCGGACGTGCTCCCTCTCTTCAATATAGTTATCCGACAGAAGGAATATCCACTGAAGAGGCTCTCCGCTTTCCGGAAGGGTTTTGTTTTCCTCTCTGCAGACCTCCTCATAAAAATCCCTTAAGATCGACAACGCGCCGGTCGTACTGGCTGCAATATCATTCACTACGATTCTCATATCCGTTTTTCAGCCAGACTGTTTTATTGACGATTTCCGTATAGCTCTGGATCAGCTTAACCACCTTTACCGATACATTGGTATCGTGATAATCCAGAGGCTCTTCCGTTTCCTCGCCGGCCTCCTTCATGGCTACCGCCAATTCCATCGCCCTCTCGATCTCCCGTTCCGTGATCCCGCCGATCACGATAGACCCTTTGTCAAGCACCTCGGGACGTTCGGTGGAGGTGCGGATCAGAACCCCCGGGAAATCTAGCATCGACGACTCCTCGGACAGCGTACCGCTGTCTGACAGCACGCAGTATGCGTTCATCTGAAGCATGTTATAGTCGAGGAAGCCAAAAGGCTGCATGTTAGAGACTAACGGATGAAACCGGAACTGTCTTTTTTCGATAAACTTCCTGGAACGGGGATGCGTTGAATAGATCACCGGCATCTGATATTTCTCCGCGATATGATTGATCGCGTTCATCAGGCTCATGAAGTTCTCTTCGATGTCTATATTCTCCTCCCGATGCGCCGAGACCAGGATATAGTGGTTCTTTTCAAGGCCGAGCCTCGTTAGGACATCGCTCTTTTTGATCTCCTCCATGTGATCCCTGAGCACTTCCTTCATCGGCGATCCGGTCACAAATACCGTCTTCCCGTCTATCCCCTCCGACAGAAGATAACGGCGCGAATTTTCGGTATAGGGCATATTGATATCCGAAATATGGTCCACGATCTTTCGGTTGATCATTTCGGATACATTATAATCCCAGCAGCGGTTGCCCGCCTCCATATGGAAGATCGGGATCTTCAGGCGCTTGGCGCTGATCGCCGACAAGGCGGAATTGGTATCGCCGAGGATCAGCACCGCCTCCGGCCTGACCTCCGTCATCAGCGTATAGGATTTCGCAATGATATTGCCCATTGTCTCTCCCAGATTGCCCCCCACCGCGTCGAGGTAATGATCCGGTTCCCTGAGCTTTAACTGCTCAAAGAAGATCTGGTTCAGCGTATAGTCATAATTCTGCCCCGTATGGACCAGAACATGGTCAAAATAGCGGTCCGCGCATTTGATCACTGCGGATAGCCGGATGATCTCGGGTCTCGTCCCGATGATTGTCATAAGTTTGAGTTTACTCAAATCGTGCTCCTTCTCTGTACCGGTTTTTTTGTATTACACTTCCTCATACCAGGTATCCGGACAGGCCGGATCAAAGGTTTCATTTGCCCAAATGAGGACGATCAGGTCCTCCTCCCCCTCGTTAATGATGTTGTGGACATAACCGGTGGGGATATCGATCACCTGCAGTTTTTGGTCATCCGTATGGTATTCGGTCACGGCTGTTTCGCCCCATTTCCGGAAGCGGAACAGTCCCTTACCCTTAACGACCAGGAATTTTTCGTTTTTGCTGTGATGCCAGTGATTGCCCTTCGTGATCCCCGGCCGGACGACATTCACAGAGACCTGTCCGTTCCCGGTCGTTTTCAGGAATTCGGTAAAGGATCCTCTGTCATCCCGGTTTTCCTTCAGAGGATAAGCAAAGTCATCCTCCGGCAGATAGCTTAAATAGGTGCTGTATAGCTTCTTTGTGAGCTCGTCCGAAAACGAGGGCACAAACAGGTTCTTCCTGCTTTCCCGGAAGCTCTTTATCCTCTCGGCAAGCTCTCCGAGACGGATGCTGTAGGAAACGGGCACCGACAGAAAGCCGTGAACCGGGGGTTTTTCCTCAGGCCCCCGCTTAAGCTCCCCGATCAGAGCCGCTACCACATCGTCGATATAAACGAGCTTTAACTCCGTCATGGGATCATTGATCTGGATCGGCAGATCCCGGGCGATCTGGTGGCAGAAGGTCGCCACCACACTGTTATAATGCGGCCGGCACCACTTTCCGAAAACATTGGCCAGCCGGTAAACCGTTACGCTTGCGCCGGTTTCCTCCGCATACCGAAACAGCAGCTCTTCCCCGGCTTTTTTGCTTTCCCCGTATGGATTGTTTAAGGCAGCCTGGATCGAGGAGGTAACGATAACAGACGCCCTGTTATTATTTTCTTTTAATGCCTCAAGCAGCTCACCGGTAAAACCGCAGTTTCCGGCCATATACTCGGAAACGTCCTTCGGCCGGTTGACGCCTGCCAGATGAAACACAAAATCACAGTCCGCCGTATACTGCTTCAGACAGGCCGGGTCCGTATCGATATCATACAGATACAGCGACTGTTCCTCATATCCGTTTTGCAGCAGCGCAGCTCTCAGATTTTTCCCGATAAAACCGCCTGCCCCCGTTATCAGAATTTTCATTGCTGTTCCCACGCGCTGATCTCATCCCGAATATAGGCTAAAGACAGCAGTTTCTGCTTGACACCCTCAAGATCCAGCCTCTCCGTATTGTTTGAATTAAACTCCGTCAACCGGCTTCTTTCCTGATCTCCCGATTTGAAATATTTATCGTAGTTCAGATCCCGCTGATCGGCCGGCACCCGGAAAAAGCTCCCCATATCCACTGCCCTTGCGCATTCTTCGTTCGTCAGCAGCGTTTCATACATCTTTTCGCCGTGACGGATCCCGATGATCCGGACCTCGTTTTCCGCATGGAACAGATCCTTAACAGCCTGCGCCAGCACCTCGATCGTACAGGCCGGAGCCTTCTGCACCATGATATCTCCTGCCTCCGCGTTTTCAAAGGCAAACAGGACAAGCTCCACTGCTTCCTCAAGGCTCATGATAAAACGGGTCATGGAAGGCTCCGTCACCGTTAACGGTTTTCCCTCTTTGATCTGCTCAATAAACAGCGGAATGACCGAGCCCCGGGAGCACATCACGTTCCCGTAGCGCGTTCCGCAGATCAGCGTGCGCTCCGGATCCACCGTACGGGATTTCGCGACAAAAACCTTCTCCATCATCGCTTTCGAGGTCCCCATGGCATTCACGGGATAGGCCGCCTTATCGGTAGAAAGACAGATCACCTTTTTTACGCCGGCCTCAATAGCCGCCGTCAGCACATTATCGGTGCCGATCACGTTCGTGCGCACCGCTTCCATCGGGAAAAACTCACAGCTTGGCACCTGCTTCAGCGCGGCGGCATGAAAAATATAATCCACCCCGTGCATCGCGTCGCGGACGCTTTGAATATTCCGCACATCCCCGATATAATACTTTATCTTCGCGTTGTTATACAGGTGCCGCATATCGTCCTGTTTTTTTTCATCTCTCGAAAAGATCCGGATCTCTCCGATATCCGTTTCCAGAAACCGGTTCAGCACCGCATTGCCAAAGGAGCCGGTTCCCCCCGTGATCAGGAGTGTTTTGTCCTTAAACATATTGATGACCTCACAATAATATTAATGCTACTAATACTTTATTTACTATTTTTAGTTTTACTGATTTGTGCTTTCCTCTAACAGCCTGACCGACCGTTCTACCGAAAAATACTGTTTCAGATAGCTTCGGCCCCTTCGTCCCATTTCCTCCCGCTGCTCCCTGTGATCCGCCAGCCAGAGAACCGACTGTACAAAGCCTTCTTCATCATCCGAAGAGCACCAGAGACCGCATTTTGCTTCCTTTTCTACGAGCTCCCGGATATCCGTCGCTTCGTCCGTACAGGCTAAAACCGGCTTTTCCGCCTTCATATAGCCAAGGATCCGGCTCGGATAATTCGGGATCGTAAACCGGTGGTCAAGGGATATGAGTCCCACGTCCGCCTGTCCTGCCAGGCGGTCATATTCCTCTGTCGGCAGCTGCTCATAATATGTCAGATTCGGCATCGCCGCCGCTGCCTTCACAACGGCTTCCTTTTCACTGCCCTGGCCGGCGATCAGAAATGCAATATCTTCTCTGGCCGTCAGGCGTTCGTCGGCCATGGCCGCAAGCAGCCAGGAAACTGCCTGGGGTTTTCCGAGATTCCCGCCAAACAGGAAGCGGGTCTTCTGATCCTCTTCTGCCTCGGTCCTCTGCGTCTCTTCTTCCACCTCAATGGTGTTCGGAAAAACAAGCAGCTTCTTTGGATCCAGCCATGGCTCATGTTCCCGGATATAGCGCAGATTTCCTTCCGACATGCAGCCGATCCTGTCAGAAAGAGCATACAGCTTTTTCTCTTTTCTTCGAAAATACCGGTGGATCAGGGAATTTCTGCCAAAAAGCCCGATATCGACCCCGTTTTGCGGAAAGATATCCTTTAGCATCAGAAAAGTCCCGGCCCCATAGTGCTTTTTGCAATAGGCCGCTACTCCCGCAAAGGTCACCGGCGGTGTCGCGTAAAGGCAGAGGTCAAAGCGGGCATCCTTCAGATATTTCCGGATCGCCTGTTTCAGCAGAGGCTCCATTTTCAGGGCATTGATCCCTTTTCCGATCAGTCCGACGTCAAAGTTTTCACCGACGACCACCCTAAGGATCGTGGCTCCCTGTTCCTTCGTCAGCTCCGTTTTCTTAAGCTGCCTCGGACTCGCCGCGTATACGATCGTGACATGATGGGAGGCTCTGATCAGAGCACGTACCAGATCCGGATAGATCCCATGCTCCGAGAGCCTCGGTTCGCTCAGGGTAATATAAATGATATTCATATCCGCTTAATGATCTCCGGTAATTCCGAAAGAGACTGAATTGAAACCAATTCACGAATATCTTCATAGTAGGGGCTGTTTTTGTATACGCCGTCATTTCCGAACAGACGAACCGTCAGGATCGGATACCTGTTTCCGATATAAAAATCCTTTTCCGGATTGTCCCCGACGTAAACCATCTTATTCCAGTCGGAATGAAAGAATTCCAGCATCATGATAAAAGCCCGTTCGTCCGGTTTATGATAGTCCTTCCCCAGCTCATCCGTCAGAATGATCCGGTCAAAAAACTGCTGCGCCTTCCCTTCAAAAAGGGCGTTAAGCTTTTTTCTCTGGCTTACCGGATAGCCGTCGGTGATCATCCCGAGGCCGCAGCCCATATCCTTAAGGGTAAGCAGTGTCTCATGCGCATCCGGAAACAGCTTGATCAACGGATCATGCTCCCGGTAAGCCCGCACGATCGCCAGGACATCCTCTTCGCTGTAACAAATATCATTGTTATCTAATATTCGGTTGAAAACCCGCCGCGGATTCTCTTCAAACAGTGTCCACAACTGCCCCGCTATATCCCCGGTCAGACCGTAGCGCTGTCTGATCAGCTCCGCTGCCGCCTGATAGCCGCTCCTTACAAAATCAAGCTCCGAATAAAGCGTATCATCCAGGTCAAACAGAACAGTTTTCCGCATAGTGCGGCTCCCCCTTCTCATCCAGCATGACGCAGGCGTCAAATCTCAAAAACGTAAGATCTGACCGGTAGTTCTCCCGGTAGGAAAGCTCCTCTCCCTGCCAGAGCCGGTACAGATATTCGCAGGAATCCGCGCCGGCCATGACTGACATGGGCGCCCCTCCGCCAAAGCGCGGATTGATCTCTATATACTCAACGCCTCTTTTTGTCTTACGAAGCTGCACGGTAATATGTCCGATCGGCTTTAATGCTTCCATGAGCCGCCTGACGTCAGCGCTTATCTCTTCATCCCTGACGATCTTCCCCTTGGCGATCTCTCCGCTTCTCACCGCGATCCGCAGGCGCGGTACGATGCTGATGATCCGGCTCTGATAATCTAAGAAGACATCAACCGTGTACTCGTCTCCCTCCATATAGTCCTGGACCATGGGCTCATCGACAGCCTGCAGCGCCGCCTGCAGCGCCGTTTCGTTATCGGCCCTGTAGGTATTGATACTTGAGCTGCCGTTAAAGGGCTTGATAAATAGCGGAAAGCTGTAGTCGCCTGCGGCAAGCTCTTTTTCCGTGTAAAGCCTCGGTACCAGAAAACCGTGCTCCTCCATAAAGCGCTGCGTTTTCCTTTTGTCCCGGCAGATCTCTATGATCTCCGGATCGGACAGCAAAAGCTTTGCTCCCGTATCCTTCTCTATGCGCTCCTTTTCCTTCGCAAGCGGCAGCAGCTCGGTATCGATGGTGGGGACGATCAATGCGATGTGATATTCGCGGGCCGCCGCTATCACGGCATCCGGATAGGTTCCCGAACTGATTAACGGAAGCGACACTCTTCGATCGGCATAATATAGAGCCGGAGCCAGTTCGCTTAAATCTCCCGCGACTATCTCTCCGGTAATATGCAGTCTGTCCCGCGCGTTGCGGAAGCATTTGATCAGCTCGACTCTTCTTCCCGCGCTCAGGATCAGAACATTGCAGTTTTTCCTGTTTGTCACTGCTCTTCTCCCCTGAAAAAATCCATGGTTTCAGCCCCCTCCGGACTGATCCCCTCCCGTCTCAGAACATTTCTGACAGTCATAAAAATGATCTTCACATCCATCCGGAAGCTGTATTGCTCCGTATAGATGACATCATATTCGAACTTTTCCGCCCAGGTCAGCGTATTTCTGCCGTTTACCTGCGCCCATCCGGTAAGCCCCGGCCTGACATCATGGCGGTGGCTCTGGCGTTCGTTATATAAAGGAAGATACTGTACCAACAGAGGACGGGGTCCGACGATCGACATATCTCCCTTCAATATCGAGAACAGCTCGGGAAGCTCGTCAAGGCTGGACGCCCGGAGCCTCCTGCCGAAATCCGTCAGCCTCTTCTCGTCCGGCAGCAGCTCTCCCTGCGCATCCCGCGCATCCGTCATGGAGCGGAATTTATACATCGGAAAAATTTTTCCGTGAAGTC
Source organism: Lachnospiraceae bacterium (assembly GCA_024698885.1). Classification (GTDB taxonomy): domain Bacteria; phylum Bacillota; class Clostridia; order Lachnospirales; family Lachnospiraceae; genus UBA2868. The sequence goes on from JAILQQ010000055.1 coordinate 15,327, forward strand.
CGGGCCGGTCCTGGCGAAACAGAACAGGGCTGCCAAGCCTCACTCTGACAAGGATCGCAAGGATCAGCAGAACCGGAGACAGCACTACGATCGCAAGAAATGATAAGATCATATCCAGAAACCGCTTTAGAATTTTCCTGTAAAGCATCTGCTGCCCCTTATCGCTTTATATTTTTTTTAGTGTGGGTCAAAGGCACTTCGTGCCTTTTTCGGATACATGATATAGTGCTTCCGAGCAAGCTCAAGCACTATATCACGTATCCGAAAAGGTGCTGACGCACCCTTTTGACCCTAACATCACCATACACTATCATACCAAAAACAATTACAAATTGCAAAAACAAAGCGGGTATTATATAATAAAAAGGCAGAAAACTAATGAAACGCTGATAAAAGCGTTTCCTTCGCGGATTCGCTCGGGAAAGGCTTTATGGGTGTTTTCGTGAGGGGGAAAAGAACGGCGTATGCAAAATATAGCGGGAGATCAGGATAATATGAACCGAGTACTGTCACAGAAAGAGATAGATTCTCTCATCGAAGCTCTGAATACCTTTAAAAACTACGAAAATTCCGATCAGATGTCAGGTGATATCCTGAAGAATCAGGTTGTTCTGACACAGCGTGAGATCGACGCGCTGATAGAGTCCCTGAGTGTCACCAAGGACATTGCCTCGCTTTCCGAGCCGGATGTTAAGACGGTACTGAGCCAAGCCGAAATCGATTCCCTGGTTAAAGCACTGCAGACCTTTAAGGAATACAGCGAAATGTATAAGCTCTCCGACGAGATCGCCTACGATCAGACAGTCCTGTCCCAGGAAGAGATCGACCGCCTGATCGAGCGTCTGACAAATAGCAAAGAACTCTTGGATTAAGAGTTATTCTTTTCTGTCCCGTTTTGAGCTTCGGGCGCTTTTGGAATCCTGCTGTAGGTTTCCGTCATTTCACGGATACTCATGGAAAGCTCTTTGGAAAGGAAATTCGGTTTTAACCGCCATTGCCAGTTTCCCTCTGAGGTGCCGGGCGAATTGATCCTGGCTTCTTTACCTTTGCAGAGATAATCCTGAAGAGGAATCACGCACAGATCCGCCACGGAGCGATAAGCCTCTCTGATAAAATCCCAGACAAACTGCCCGTAATCCGTATTACGGGAATTGATATACCGTCTGGTAAAATCCCTTTCTCCATCCGTGATCTCTTCGATCCACGCCCGGGTCGGCGTATTGTCATGGGTACCCGTATATACCACGCAGTTACGGATATGACGATGATTGACATAGTAGCTGTCCCAGCTCGTAAATCCGTACTGGAGAACCTTCATACCGGGAAATCCCGTTTCTTTAAGCAATTCTTCATTTTCAGGCGTATTATTCCCGAGATCCTCCGCAATGATCCGCAGGCTGCCGAGAGCCTTTTCAAGGGCTCTGAACAGATCCATTCCCGGTCCCTTTTCAAAAGTCCCGTTCTCAGCGGTTTTGTCCTGATAAGGGATCGCGTAGTATTCACAGAATCCGTGAAAATGATCCACCCGGATCACGTCATAGAATTCATAATTCCGCTTCATACGCTCGATCCACCAGCCGTAACCTGACTTTGCAAGAGCCTTCCAGTCATAGATCGGATTTCCCCAGAGCTGGCCGGTCCGGGAAAAAGCATCCGGCGGGCATCCCGCCACAACCTTGGGCGTCAGATCCTCCGTCATCAAAAAGACCTCCGGATGCGACCAGGCATCCGCGGAATCTAAGGACACATAAAAGGGAAGATCCCCGATGATCTTCACGTTTTTCTGATTGGCATACTGGCGAAGCCTGTTCCACTGCCTGTCGAATGCATACTGCTCAAAGCAGACAAACCCGATCTCCTGAGAAAGCTCCTCCTTCACCTTAAGCAGCGCTTTTTTCTCTCTCTTCTTCAGATCCTCTTCCCAGGTCAGCCAGGAGGCGCCGTTTTTGGCATCCTTAAGCGCCGTAAACATGGCGTAATCCTCAAGCCAGAAGGCTTCCTTCCGCAGGAAGGCCTCGTAGGCTTCCTTTAGAGCCGTTTCTTCCTTCAGGCGCTCCGTAAAGCGCTCATAGGCCTTCTTAAGCAGCGGAAAACGATTTTCGTACAAAGCACCGTAATCCACGCATTCCTCGTTGCTCCCGAAATAAGCCGCGTTACACTCATCCCAGGTCAGCAGGCCGTCTTCGATCAGCTTTTCCGGCGAAATAAAATACGGGTTTCCGGCAAACGCCGAAAAAGGCTGATAAGGCGAATTACCAAAGCCGGTAGGGCCTATCGGCAGGATCTGCCAGAAGCCCTGCCCGCTTGATTCCAGAAAATCTACAAATTCATATGCTTCTTTTGAAAAGCAACCGATCCCAAACTTCGAAGGAAGAGAAAAGATCGGAAATAACATGCCGCTTTCACGCATTTTTGTCTCCTTGTCCGCGCCGACTTGCTTGCAAATCGTGCGCTTTGGAATGAATCTTTGCTTAAAAAAAGGGCTGAAACACAAGATGTGCCAGCCCTTTCCTCTCGTTTATCTATTTACAAATCAATACCGTCCACCGGCGTTCCGTTTACAACGGGATAATATTTTCCCTCATCCGCATTAATATAGATCGCGATGCTCTTCACTTCGTCCTTGTTTCCGGCCTTCTTGTAAGCAGCCTTCGCATTCTTGAAAAGCTCTTTATCCGTTACATCCAAGCCGTTGTGCTGTACTACAATGCTTTCCTTAACTTCCGCCTTCTTCGCGGTGGTCTTTCTCGTTGTTGCCTTCTTCGCAGCGGTC
>JAILQQ010000061.1 GCA_024698885.1 Lachnospiraceae bacterium
GGTGCGGGATCATGATATGATACTAAGGAACTGTCAAAAAATAACTTGTGTACCTTTGCTTGTCTGCTTCTTCGATAACCGCGTCAGAAAGCCTCGTCGATGCCCGCATCGACTACGTTTTCTTCCTTGTTCTCGAAAGAAGCATCCTGCGCAAATGTTCACGTTATTTTGTGACAGTTCCTAAGTAACTGTTAGGACAGCCCGAAGCACTTGTTGTTTGGGGCGTACCAATATGTAGGTTTTGCAATGCGGCCCGTCCTTTTGCGAAGCAAAACTTTCAATGACGGGCCGCGTATCTGTTCAGAAGCCAAAGGGTTCTGAACAGATACGCGGTAGTTGGGGATATGGAGGATCATGATGAGATCAGAAAAAAAATACGGAAAGTCTTTCGGAAAGCTGAATTCCTTTAAAACCAATTTTTTCGAGAATAACGACGGCATGCTGAAAATGGCAGACGGGATGGCTGATATCCTGAAGGAGCAGCCGCTTCGGGAGATCTGCAAGATCTGCGGAGAAAAGCTTTCGGAGCCTCTCTTTCAAAGTCACGGGCTCAAGTATATCGAATGTACCAACTGCGGCCACTTAAACAGCGAGTACGCGGATACCGACGACTTTGCGAGCAAGGTCTATGTCGAAGATGACTATTCCAAAAATTACAGTGCGGCAGACAGGGAGCAGTACCAAAAAAGAATGGAACTGATCTATGTCCCGAAAGCGGAATATCTGAGAGACTGCCTGAAAAAGGAAGGGCTTTCGTCCGGATCTGCGAAGATCCTCGATATCGGAGCCGGCTGCGGCTACTTCGTGGCAGCGGCCCGTTCGCTTGCCATGCAGGCGGAAGGCATCGAGATTTCGGAAAACGAAGTCAATTACGGGAATACCGTGAACGGCGAAAAGCTTTTGACCTGCATCGGCCTCACCGATTCCATCGAGTATCTGAAAAATACCGATGCCAATATCATCTCCGCCATCGGCGTTCTGGAGCATCTTGTGCATCTTCAGGAAAATCTGGAGGCCATAAAAAATAACAATGCTATTCAATATCTCTATGCCTCCGTTCCGATGCTCTCCTTCTCCTGCGTCTTCGAGGCCTCCCACCAGGACTGCTATAACCGGCATACCGGCGGAACGCATACCCATCTGTTCACGAACCGTTCCATTGCCTATATGGCGGAAATGATGGGCTTTGAGGTGGCCTACGAGTGGCGGTTCGGTTCCGATATCAATGACCTGTACCGTTTTATCATGGTCTTGCTTCAGAAAAACGGAAATCCGGATTTTGCGGTTCGTTTTTCCGAGCAGTTCACGCCGCTCATGGATCAGCTGCAGCTGACGCTTGACGAAAGCGAATTCTCTTCCGAACTGCACTTTATCTTAAAACGAAAACTGATGTAATGTAATGCAGGAGACGCGAAGAGTCGTTAGCGGGGAAAGCAAAGGAAATTCATATATCAAAAAGAACCGGGACGATCCTGCCCGGCTCTTTTTGATATATAACAACGTTATGAAACTGAATTCAAAAGGGTTTTTATCCCTTAATATTTCTTTGCCGCTTCCTCTCCCTTCATGACCCGCAGGCCGCCCTGGCAGAGTGCTAAGAGCTCATCCTCGCCGGGATAGACCGTAAACGGCGCGATCCACTCGCATCTTTGGCGGATCCCCGCGACAACGTCCTTATCATAGGCGATCCCGCCGGTTAAGATGATCTGGTCTACCTTTCCTTCAAGTACGCAGGCCATGGAGCCGATATCCTTGGACATCTGCAGTACAAACGCATCACGGACCTCTTTTGCCTTCTCATTGCCTTCACTGACCATCTTGTCGACGTCTCGCATGTCATTGGTGCCGAGGTAAGCGTTAAAGCCGCCGTTGCCCAGTACCTTTTTCATGGCCTCCGCCTCGGTATATTTTCCGCTGTAGCACATCCTGATCAGAGCACCCACCGGAACCGCTCCGGCCCGCTCCGGCGAAAAGGCGCCGTCACCGTCAAGGGCGTTGAAAATATCGATAACCTTGCCCTGCTTATGCGGGCCTACCGAAACACCGCCGCCCATATGAACGACGATCAGGTTCAGCTCCTCATAGGGCTTTCCGATCTCCTTGGCGTAGCGTCTGGCCACCGCCTTCTGATTCAGCGCATGGAAAACACTGTTTCTGGGCAGCTCCGGAACACCGGAATACCTTGCGATATCCATCATTTCATCCACGACGGTCGGATCCACGATATAAGAAGGAACGCCGATGGAATCCGCGATCTCCTTTGCGAGGATACCGCCGAGATTAGATGCGTGCTGTCCCTGCTTTCCGATTTCCAGATCATGCAAAAGTTCCGGCGTCACCTCATAGGTTCCGCTCGGAATCGGCTTTAACATACCGCCCCGGCCTACCACGAAATCCAGTGACTTGATATCAAAATCCTTTTCCTTCAGAAGATTGACGATGATATCCTTGCGGAAATCCTTCTGATCCACGATCTTGTCAAACTGCGCGATCTCTTCTGTCGAATGGCGCAGCGTCTCCTCAAATAAAAGCGTTTCGTCCTCGAAAACACCGATCTTCGTTGACGTGGATCCCGGATTGATGATTAAGCTCTTCATAGATGATTCCTCTCCTTTTCTGGAATAGTTATCCTGACTGACCGTTCAAACGAAACAGCCGAAGGATCATTTCAGTTCCTGTGCCACAACAGCGGCTAACGCGATGGAATTTATCTTTACCTCCGTATTATCGGAGCGGGAGGTTAAGACCACGGGAGCCTTGGTCCCCGTCAGGATATTGCCGTTCTTTGCTTTGGCCAGATGCACGATCCCCTTATACAGGATATTGCCGGCGTGAATATCCGGGAATACCAGAATATCCGCATCCCCTACGATCTTTCGTCCCGTAGCGCCCTTATGCTTCGCAGCCTCGGGATCGATCGCGAGATCAAGAGACAGAGGACCGTCAACGATACAGCCCGTGATCTTGCCTTCCTCGTTCATCCTGGTCAGCTCCGCCGCTTCCACGGTAGCGGGCATTTTGGGATTTACGACCTCAACCGCCGTAAGGGGCGCCACTTTCGGATTCTCCACCCCGCAGGCCCTCGCGATCTCCACGGTATAGTCGATCATCGCCACCTTGTCCTCTAACGTCGGATAAGGAATAAAGGCCACATCCGTCAGAAACAGCAGACGGTCAATGCCCTCGATCTCAAATACGCAGACATGAGACAAAGGCTTTCCGGTCCTGAGACCCACCTCTTTATCCAGTACGCTCTTTAAGAAGGTTTTGGTATCCGTCAGGCCCTTCATATACATATCGGCCTTTCCGTCATGCACTAACGATACCGCCGTATGGGCCGCTCCCGCAAGGTCCGGCTCGTTAATGATCTCAAAACCTTTAAGATCCATTTCGATCGACGATGCGATCTCCCGGATCTTTGCCTCATCACCTACTAAGATCGCGTCAGCGATCCCCTTCTTCTTTGCGATCGCCACTGCCTCAAGGATCGGCTGGTCCTGCGCTGCCGCTACCGAAACCTTTTTGGTAGGGCAGGTCGAAAGCTTCTTCAATAAATCATCAAATGTTTTACTCATAATACCTGTAACTCCTTAATATTATATTTAACCCAGCTCCTCTGAATAGAAGGTAAACTGGTTCTTACCGGAATTCTTGGAATGATAGAGGGCACGGTCCGCATGCTCGTAAAGCTCCTCAAAGCTCTTCCCGTCAGTCGAATACACCGCTATCCCGATACTCGCACTGACCGTAACGCTGATATCGTCGCTCGTATAGGTTTCCTTCAGATTATCGCAGAGACCCTTGGCCTTGACCTCCATCAGACGGTCGGCGTAATTACTCATATTTTCGGGAATGACAAGCATGACCGCAAACTCATCCCCGCCCAGTCTGCCGATAAAATCAAATTCATTGAACAATAACGTCAGTTTATTCGCCACGTCCGTCAGAACCTTGTCGCCGATGGCATGCCCCAGATTATCGTTGACCGCCTTGAAGTTATCCAGGTCGATGATATAAAAGGCGAAGGTACCGTTTGGTTTCTCCTCAAGCGTCTTAGCCACGGTATTCTGCATCGTGATCTTATTCAAAAGGCCTGTCAGCAGATCCCGCTCCGCTTTATTCTTCAGCACATGCTCTTTATTGATCTGATCCTCGGTATTCTTCAGGCTTCCGATGATCTTTTCGATGGTGTCGCTGCCGTTTTTGATGATGACTGCCTCGAGCTTGAACCAGTGGTAATCCCCTTCTTCATTTCTGATCCTGAGCTCCGTGGAATATTTATTCTGTCCCTCCGCGACTGCCTTTGAGATATTCTTGGAAAGTCCCTGGTCAGTCTCATGCAGAAGATCCAAAAACGATACCAGATTGATCGTTCCTGTTTTGGCGATCTCCAGTCCCAACGTCTGCTCCACCGCGCCGTTTAATTCTACCGCCCGGGAATTCGGATTATAGGAGAACGTGACTGTTTTACTCTCATTATCTAAAAGTGAGTACTTGGCGTTAACCTCCTTCAGTTCGATCACTGCCATTCCGGATACATAGATCAGGTAATTCATGACTAACAGAATAAAGAGCATCAGTATCCCGAGGATCGTCGCCCCCGTCACCAACGTATTCCTGACGCTGAAAACGGTCTTTGTCGGAGACAGTCTGACCAGATTCCAGTGATTGATCGAAAGCGGCTCGAGCGTCATTAGCAGATCCTCTTCGTTAAAGTTGATCCTGCACTGCAGCGCCTCGCCCTTTTTCACCAGGTCCTTCACATCCTGCGCCGAAATCTTGTCCTTGAAATGAAACTGTCTGGTATAATAGTCAAATTTGTTTTTGAGGCTGATCAATACTTCATTGTCGCTTTTGCCGATGATATTATAGCTGTTATCGAAAACGATCACCCGGTCATCAGGCAGTACAACCTGCCCGACCAGAGTGGAAAGCGCCTCCTCCGGCAGAAAGCCCAGCATAACCCCGACGATCTTTCCCCCGTCGTATACCGGTACCGCCGCGATGATCGCCTTTTCACCGTCTCCCACGTCGAAAAGCTCCTCCGAGAGAACCGGCTCCCCGTTCATGGCCGTCTCGTACAGAGGCATATCCGTTATGGCCGCGTTTTCTTTCCCCGTGACATATACCGTACCCTCCGGATCCACAAAACCGATGGAACGGAAAGAAAATGTATTTTCAAATTTCAAAAGCTCTTCGCGGATATCCGCGGCGGCAAAGCCATCCCTGTCGGAAAACGCGTCCGCCAGTCCTTCGAGAACGGAGAGCTGTTCCGTAACCGCTTCCGAAAAACCTCTGCCGCTGACCAGCGCAAGGTTCTTTTCGTTTTCCATGGTAAACTTTCCGATATTACCCCGGAAAAAGACGACAAAAACAATAACCGCGATCACGATAACCGCTGTAAGTGTAATGCTTACTTTTTTCAGATTCCCTTTGTTCTGGAAAAAGTGATTCCTGTTTCCCATGATTTATCTCCCGCCAGTATGATTCCCCAAATTTACCCTTCGTAATATTCTATCAAAAAATAACGGAAATATAAAGAAAAAGTTATTTTATGGCTTTATCATGGAAAAAGCACCCGGGGAGGAGCCGGATGCTTTTTAAAAAAGTGAGGTATTAAGGTATTATAGAGGAATTATATGAAAAAGTGCTTAATCAACCTTTTCTCTGATGATCTCCAATCCGATCGAAATAGTCAGGCAGAACAAAAAAGCTAAAAACAACATAACAGAATACTTCCTTTCTTACATATTGACAGTATCAAAAAGTATGTCTGAAAGCTTTCGGATAAGTTCTTTTTGCTTACCTTTCTATCTATTATTACGATAGCAGAAAATCAAAAAACGGGGTCGAAAAAATATTTTTCGGCCCCGTTCCCTGATCGATTAATCTTTTTATTTTTTTTCCAGCTCCGCCTTGATGCTCTCGGTCAGCGCCGGTACGATCTTATTCAGATCACCGACGATCCCGAAGTCCGCCACATCAAAGATCGGGGCATCCTCATCCTTGTTGATCGCCACGATGATATCGGATTCCTCCATACCGGCTACATGCTGTATCGCGCCGGAAATACCGATAGCAAAGTAAACGTTCGGGCGGACCGTCTTACCGGTCTGGCCCACCTGCAGATCCTTCGGCTTCCAGCCGGCATCCACAACAGCACGGGAGCAGGATACGGTGCCGCCGATCGCCGCTGCCAGATCCTCAAGGATCTTGAAATTCTCGGGAGAGCCGACGCCACGGCCGCCGGAAACCAGGATCTTGGCGTCCATGATATCCACGGTATCCGAAACCGCCTTAACGATCTCCTTGATGGTCACATAGCGGTTATCCGGGGTAAAGCCGGGATTATATTCGATCACCTCAGCCTTGGCTCCCTTGATAGGCTCGATCTTCTGCATAACGCCGGGACGTACCGTTGCCATCTGCGGACGGTTATTCGGGCAGGCGATCGTTGCGATGGTGTTGCCGCCGAAAGCAGGACGGGTCATCAAAAGCTGGTTATGCTTCTGCTCCTGTCCCGGAACAGGCTGCAGCGGGAAATCGCCGATGTTCAGTACCGTACAGTCAGCCGTCAGACCGGTGGCCACTCTGGCAGATACCGTCGGGCCAAGATCACGCCCGATCGCCGTTGCGCCGACGAGAACGATCTCAGGCTTGAATTCGTTGATCACCGATGCCAGCGCGTGGGCATAAGGCTCTGTTCTGTAATCCTTTAACTCCGGATCGTCCACGACGATGACCTTATCCGCACCGTACTCCGCCAAGGAATCCGCCAGATCCTTTACGCCGGAGCCGATCAGAACCGCCGTAACGTCCGCGTTAAGAGGCTCTGCCAGTTCCTTTGCCTTGCCCAGCAGTTCATATGAAATACCGCTGATCTGATTATCGACCTGCTGCGCATATACATATACGCCTTTATATTCTTCCAAGTTCATTTTCTTATTTTCCTCCTATCATGATAGAATTAAATGACATGCTTTTCCTTCAGTTTGGAAACAATATAGGAAACAGCCTCGTCGGGAGATTCGGGAACCACCTTTTCGCCGGCACCCTTTCTGACCTTATCCGAAGCTTTTGCGATCTTGGTAGGAGAACCGGCCAGACCGATATTGGCATCATCAAGATCCTTCAGGTCGTCCCGGCTCCAGGTCGTAATCTCTGCCTGGCATGCGTCGAAAATGCCGCCCGGTGTCATATATCTCGGGTCATTTAACTCGGAAAGAGCCGTCAGAAGGCAGGGCATCTTCGCTTCCAGTACATGATATCTGTCATCGTACTGCCGCTTGACGATCACCTTATCGCCTTCGATCTTTAATTCCTGCGTATAGGAGATCACCGGGATCTGCAGATGCTCCGCGATCTGCGGACCAACCTGTGCGGTATCTCCGTCGATAGCCTGACGTCCGGTAATGATCAGGTCGTAGTCAAGATTTCTGATACCTGCCGCGATGGTGGAAGAAGTCGCCCAGGTATCCGCACCGCCCAGTCTTCTGTCGGTGATCAGGATTGCCTTATCCGCACCCATGGCAAGCGCTTCGCGCAGTACATCCGTGGCCTTCGGCAGACCCATGGTCAGTACCGTTACCTCAGCGCCGTATTCATCCTTTAATCTTAACGCAGCCTCAAGGCCGGCCTTGTCATCCGGATTCATGATGGCTAACATCGCTGCTCTATCCAGGGTTCCGTCCGGATTGAACTTTACGCCGCCCTTCGTATCCGGAACCTGTTTGATACAAACTATAACTTTCACGATTGTTTTCCTCCTTAAGATATCAAATTATTTTAGAATATTGGCGCTGATAACCATTCTCTGAACCTCTGAGGTTCCCTCATAGATCTCCGTGATCTTCGCGTCACGCATCATACGCTCAACATCATATTCTCTGATGTATCCGTAGCCGCCGTGCAGCTGAACCGCCTTGGTGGTCACTTCCATCGCTACCTCTGCCGCGTAAAGCTTAGCCATAGCCGCTTCCACTGAATAAGAGATCTTCGGATTGCTCTGATATTCCTGCTTCTTAAGAGCTGCCTTGTAAACAAGAAGCTTGGCTGCCTCTACCTTCGTCGCCATATTGGCCAGCTCAAACTGCGTATTCTGGAACTGCGCGATGGATTTTCCGAACTGCTTTCTCTCCTTCACGTAGTTGATCGTCGTCTCAAGCGCACCCTCCGCAAGACCGAGAGCCTGCGCGGCGATACCGATCCGGCCGCCGTCAAGCGTATGCATCGCGATATTGAAGCCCTTGCCCTGCTGCCCGAGCAGATTATCCTTCGGGATCCGGCAGTCCGTAAAGATCAGCTCGTAGGTCGAGGAACCGCAGATACCCATTTTGTTTTCCTTCGTACCGAAGGTGAAGCCCGGCGTTCCCTTCTCAACGATAAAGGCGGAAATCTCCTTCATCATGCGGCCGCGCTTCTCGATCTTGCCCGTTACCGCGAAAATAACGTAAACATCCGCTTCCTTACCATTGGTAATAAAGCATTTGGAGCCGTTTAAGATCCATTCGTCGCCATCCAGAACAGCCTTGGTCTGCTGTCCCTGGGCATCCGTTCCGGCACCGGGCTCGGTCAGACCGAAAGCACCTAATTTCTCGCCCTTGGCCAGAGGAACCAGATACTTTTCCTTCTGCGCATCCGTTCCGAAGGTCATGATCGGATCGATGCAGAGGGAGGTATGTGCGGAAACAATAACGCCTGTTGTTCCGCAAACCTTGGACATCTCCTCCACGCACATCACATAGGTCAGCACGTCACAGCCCTGGCCTCCCATATCCTTCGGAACCGGGATTCCCAGAAATCCGTACTTTGCCATTTTATCTACCGTCTCCCGGGGAAATCTGTGATTCTCGTCGATCTCCTGCGCGAGAGGCTTTACTTCCTTCTCAGCAAACTCAGCGAAAAGCTGTCTTGCCATTTCATGTTCTTTAGATAAAGAAAAATCCATGATATTATTCCTCCGTACAAACAAATTATATTATTTCGAATAATCAAAGAAGCCGATGCCGGTCTTCTTGCCAAGCTTCTTTTCTTCCACCATCTTCTTTAAAAGCGGCTGCGGGGCGTACTTGTCGTCACCGGTTTCCGTATGCAGCACTTCCATGATGGCAAGGCAGATATCGAGGCCGATCAGATCCGCTAAATGCAGAGGTCCCATGGGATGAGACGCGCCAAGCTGCATCGCGATATCGATATCCTCTGCCGATGCGGTTCCCGCGTCGTAAACACCAATGGCCTCGTTGATCATCGGGATCAGGATCCTGTTAACCACAAAGCCCGGCGCTTCCTTTACCTCAACCGGCGTCTTGCCGATCTCCGTCGCGATCGCCTTGATCTTATCAACCATTTCCTGCGGTGTATTCTCGCCCTTGATCACCTCAACGAGCTTCATTCTGTCAGCAGGGTTAAAGAAATGCATACCGATCATCGGACGATCCAGTCCCTCGCCGATCTTCGTGATAGACAGAGAGCTGGTATTGCTGGCAAACATGCAGTCCTTCTTTACGATACCCATTAACTCCTTAAAGATGGCCTTTTTGATCTCCATCTTTTCCAGAGCGACTTCTACGACCAGATCACAGTCTGAGCAGATATCGCTGAGACCGATGGTAACCTTGCCCATGATCTCGTCAGCCTTCTCCTGCGTGATCTTTTCCTTGCCTACCAGAAAGTTCAGGTTCTTCTGGATCCTTGCTTTGCCGCCCTCCGCGAACTCCATTTTGATGTCGCAAAGACAGACCTCATAGCCGTCCGTCATGGCAAACGCCTGCGCAATCCCGGAACCCATCGTTCCCGCACCGATAATTCCTACCTTCATTTTATTACCTCCTATCGTATTCTTTTCGCCTTCGCACGGTTCCTTGCTGTTACTTATTCTGAAACGGTTCCTTCACCTTTTCCTTATTCTTGTCGAGGAAGAAGGCCATACCGTACTTCTGATCCTCCGTTTCGAAGCAATCCCCGAAAAGCTTTTCTTCGATGACGATCGCTTCGTCCATATCCGCGTCAAGCCCTTCGTTGATCGCCTTCTTGCAGTTTCTGACCGCGATCGGCGCGTTCTTTGCTATCGTGCCGGCCATCTTTTCCGCCTGGGCCATCAGCTCTTCCTGCGGATAAACCGCGTTGACAAGCCCGATCCGAAGCGCCTCGTCTGCCTTGATATTACGGGCAGTATAGATCATCTGCTTCGCCATTCCCGCACCTACGAGCCTTGCCAGACGCTGCGTGCCGCCAAAGCCGGGCGTAATGCCGAGTCCGACCTCCGGCTGACCGAAAACCGCGTTATCCGAGCAGATCCGGATATCACAGCTCATGGAGATCTCACAGCCGCCGCCCAGAGCAAAACCGTTCACGGCTGCGATCACAGGGATCGGGAAGGTCTCCAGCTTACGGAACACATCGTTGCCCTTCTTGCCGAAGGCTTCGCCCTCAGCCTTGGTTAACGTGCTCATCTCACCGATATCCGCGCCTGCCACGAAGGATTTCTGGCCCGCTCCCGTTAAGATCAGGCAGCGGATCGTATCCAGATCCACCTGGTCAAGGGTTTCGTTCAGCTCATCAAGAACCTGTGAATTTAAAGCATTCAGAGCCTTTTCCCGGTTGATCGTAATGATGCCGACGGCATCCTTTGCTTCATATAAAATATATTCCATGTTTTTCTCCTTTTCTGCGCCGATCCGCTTGTGGATCGTGCGCTTAGGCATGAACCTGTTCATGCCGATCCGGTCGGTTTCCCGACCGGATCATTTCCTTAATCTCTCTCAACAATCGTCGCACAGCCCATACCGCCGCCGATGCAGAGCGTCGCAAGGCCCTTCTTCGCATCCCTGGCTTCCATGGCATGTAACAGCGTCACAAGGATTCTTGCTCCCGAAGCGCCTACCGGATGACCGAGAGCGATAGCACCGCCGTTGACATTTAACTTGCTAAGGTCAAAACCTAACTCCTTGCCGACCGCTACCGACTGCGCCGCAAAGGCTTCATTTGCCTCGATCAGATCAAAATCCGAAACTTTGTAACCGGTCTTTGCGCAAACCTTCTTCGTCGCAGCGACCGGGCCGATGCCCATGACCTCAGGACGAACGCCGGCCAGTGCGCCGCCGATCCAGGTTGCCATCGGCTTAACGCCTAATTCCTTTGCCTTCTCCTCGCTCATCACAACGACCGCTGCCGCGCCGTCATTGATCCCGGAAGCATTTCCGGCGGTAACGAAGCCGTCAGGATTGGTCGGGCGGAGCTTCTGCAGAGCTTCGATCGTAGAACCCGGTCTCGGGCCTTCATCTGTATCAAAAATAACCGTCTCTTTCTTCTTCTTAACCTCTACGGGAACGATCTCCTTCTTGAAGGCGCCATTCTCGATCGCTGCACAGGCCTTCTGCTGAGAAGCAAGCGCAAACTCATCGAGCTCCTCCCTGGTCAGCTTCCATTCTCTGGCAATGTTGTCCGCAGTCGTGATCATGTGATAATTATTGAACGCATCCCAAAGTGCATCCGTCACCATGGTATCGATAAGAGCACCCTGGCTCTGGCTCGGCCAGGTCATCCGGTAACCGTAGCGTCCCTGCGGGATCGCGTAAGGAGCCATTGACATATTTTCCATACCGCCCGCTACCACAACGTCCGCATCACCGGCAATGATCATCTGTGCCGCCTGGTTCACGGTATTTAATCCCGAGCCGCAGACCACGTTGGTCGTGACAGCCGGTACCTCAATGGGAAGTCCTGCCTTGATGGAGGCCTGTCTTGCCACATTCTGGCCAAGACCCGCCTGGATCACGCAGCCCATGTAAACCTGATCCACCTGCTCAGGTGCTACTCCCGCTCTTTTTAACGCTTCCTTGATTACGATCGTCCCCAGCTCAACCGCCGGCGTCGTAGAAAGACCGCCGCCCATTTTTCCGATCGCGGTACGGCATGCTCCTGCTAAAACAACTTTTTTTGCCATTTGATTACCTCCGAGAATTGTGTGAGATTGATTAGATGTTTTAGATTGTTAAAAATTTAACATTGTTCGACATTTATTATAACATAAAGCGATTCCCAGTACAATGGCAAAAGTCATGAAAAAAGCCTAAACTCTTGCGTGCAGGAGATTATAAATTTTATATTGCCATATACTTTACGCCCGATACGTTCCTTGTTATACTTTTTTCAGAAAGGCATATCGTAAACGAATTAAATAGATTCGAAGCAGCAGGTAGATATTCATGGAAGCAGGACAGATCAGAAAATATACGGTTGACGAATTTTTCGCTCTGCCGGAAGGTGAGCGGTATGAACTGATCGAGGGACAATTATATCCTCTTTACGATATGGCAGAGCCGCCGCGGATTCATCAGGAACTGGTCATGCGCCTTTCTAATGCCATCCTCAATCACATTGATGCGAACCAGGGAGACTGCCGCGTTTATCCCGCGCCCTTCGGGGTTCGCCTGAGTGAATCGGCAGATACGGTGGTAGAGCCGGATATCACGGTCATCTGCGATAAGGACAAGCTGACCGACAAGGGCTGTACCGGCGCCCCCGACTGGATCCTGGAGATCGTTTCAAAGAGCAATCCGGAACATGATTATCTGGAAAAATGCAGACTGTATCTGAAGGCCGGCGTACGGGAATACTGGATCGTAAACCCCATGGACCGCAGCGTAACGGTATACTTTGAGGACAGGCCCTATATCCCCCGTTCCTTTACCTTTGAGGAGAGGGTACAGGCCCACCTGTTCCCGGAACTTGTCATTGATTTCCCGGGTATAGTAAAAAGAACAGAGCTTTGAGGTGATGCAGGAATGAAAAACAGAAAATCCGGATTATGGTTACAGGCGGTTTGTATTGCTGCCTTTGTCGGACTTTCCGGCTGCGCCGCAAACCCCGCAGCGGCAGCGGAAGCTTTGGAGGAAGAACCGATCTCAGGCGGCGTTACGGATAAAACGGATCCGAACGCACCGAAGGAGATCCGGTCGGATGAGATCTCGGATTTTGACGCAGAGTTTTACCTGGGCTGGCGCTGGATGGGAGAAGATGATCACAATTTCGCGTTTTCCGTTAAGCCTGATGAAGAAGGTACGCTGATCGCGGCAGAAGATAATTCCGGCATAAGCCTGCCGGCGGACGAAAAGCTTCTGACCGCCCTGCAGGAGGTGATTCGGGAATATGATCTGGCTTCGATGAACGGCGTCTACCAGGTGACAGCGGGGCTCCCGCCGGAATTCCGGCCCTGTAAGGTAACGGTCCGCTACGCATCCGGCGAAGAGCTGACCTTTACCATGGATAATGATCCCGAAGCCGAGTGGGCGGAAGATATTTATACGGTATTTGCGCAGTGGTTTAAGGAACAGGGAAATGATGCCCTGTATCCGGCGCGGACGGATGCTGTCGTTACCCGCGTAAGCATCGACTATGTGGATCCCGGGCAGGAGCTTTTTTTCGACTCTGCCGCCAAAAACCCTGACGGAGCTGTTACGCTCCCGGATGATTATTACGAGACAATCACGCAGATCCTTGACCGGTATGATGTTCTGCTGAAATACGATTACAGTCTGTTCAACCATGAATCCGGACAGGTCGACAATCACGATCTGGGCTTTTACGGTATGGGAGATCCCAGGCCGGATCACGGGGAACCGGATCTTGAGGATACTGTTTTTGATCTGTATGTGGAATACGATGATGGGAAACGCATAAACATTGAAACAAAAAAGGCCAGCGAGCTTACGGGAATGCAGCCGATGATAGAAGAGCTGCTTTCCCTGCATGAGTTCTTGACAAAACCCTGATTGACATCCAATGTTATATCATCTATTCTGAAATTATCCGGGATTTAATGGATTCTGAACACTCTGAACACTCAGGAACAGTCACGGAAGGAGGTATTATGTCAGACATTGGAAATTCCAACAGGATCACAAGGGAATACATCGATTCCCTGTTGATCGAAACCCGTTATATGGATTCCGCTAATCCGGATCCTGCCTTTACGCTTTACGGAGAGACCTTTTCCTCTCCCATCATGACCGCCGCGCTTTCCCATCTGAAGCCGCGTCTCGGAGAGGATGCCCCGCTTGCGCTTGCAAACGGTGCAAAAGCGGCTGATACAGTGCTTTGGTACGGTATGGCCGAGGAGGATGAGATTGAGAGTCTTTCAAAGACCGGGGTCCGTATGATCGAGATCATCAAGCCCTACGCCGACAGGGACCTGATCTTTAAAAAGCTGGAAACAGCGGAAAAACTTCATCATCTGGCCGCCGGGATCGATATTGATCATCCCTTTGCCGAAGACGGTTCACCGGATGATATAGAGGGCTTTAAGATGGCTCCCTTATCTACCGCGGAGCTGGCTGAATTCTGCAAGAGTACGAAGCTGCCCCTGATCATCAAGGGCGTCCTCAGTCTCAGGGACGCGGAGCGCTGTCTTGCGGCCGGCGCCAAGGGACTGGTGCTTTCCCACCATAATAACCGGATCGAATACGCGATCCCGCCTCTTGCCGTACTGCCGGAGATCGCAGAGCTTGTAAGCGGCGAAATACCGCTTTTTGTCGACTGCGAGATCAAAACCGGCATGGACGCTTTCAAAGCGCTGGCTCTCGGCGCGGCGGGTGTGTGCATCGGCAGGCCTCTTATGGGTGCCATCAGGGAAAACGGAGCGGACGGTGTCAGGGATTATCTGCTGAAGGCGAATAATGAGCTGAAAAAGGCAATGGCCTATACCGGCTGCTATAACCTGAAGAAGATGGATCCTACGGTGATCAGACGATTATAAAGGATCGGACAGGAGAAAAGCACGGTGCTCGCTTGACGAGCTTATCAAACAAAACGGGGGAGCTTTCAGCTCCCCGTTTTCCTCTCTGCGCCGATTTGCCTGCAAATTGTGCGCTTAAGCATGAACCCTGGTTCATGCCGATTCATTTCCTCTCTGCGCCAATTTGCCTGCAGATCGTGCGCTTAGGCATGAACCCTGGTTCATGCCGATTCGGTCAGCATAGCTGACCGAATCATTTCCTCTTACACTTCCGGTTCGATCAATCCGTAAGTATTGCCCTTTCTCTTATAGACGACATTTACCTGATCGGTCTCCGCGTTGCAGAAGACATAAAAGCCATGTCCCAAAAGCTCCATCTGAATACAGGCATCCTCCGGATACATCGGCTTGATATCGAATTTCTTTGAACGGACGATCTTGATCTCATCATCCTCATCGAATTCCTTATCCATGAATTCCTGC
>JAILQQ010000077.1 GCA_024698885.1 Lachnospiraceae bacterium
ATCCGGGCGGATCGGCGGACGCGGCTCCTGATATACTAACTGCGTCTGCGAACGGGGCACGTTCGGCTTGATCAGCTGACTGGTATTCGGACGTCCTGAATTGGACTGGTTCCGTCCCATCCCCTGCCCCGGACGGTTTCCGCCCCGGCCCTGGTTGAAGTCGCTTCTCCCTCTGGCCTGTGAATTATGCGGATTGCTGACAAAAATGATATTGGGTTTTTTCTTCTTCGGAGGCTGCGCTGCAGGCTGCGAAGCAGGCTTTGCCTGTGAAGCGGGACGATCCTTCCCCGCCTGTTTCTCCTTCGGCTGCGCAGTCTTCTCGGGGGCAGCGTTACCTTTTCCCGAAGGTGTCTCCGGTTTTTCAGGCTTTTGCTCCGGTTTGGGCTGTTTCCTTTCTTCCGGCTGTTCCTGCGGCGCAGGTGCCTCAGCCGTCTTCTTTCCGTTTAACAGCCTGTCCTTTACCTGCTCTTTCAGATCGTCCTCGATCGATGACGAAGCCGTCTTTTTCTCGACCCCAAGATCCTTCAGACAGGCAAGCACCTCGTTGCTCGATCTGTCTATCTCCTTAGCAAACTCATGTATTCTCATTGGCTACCTCCCAAATCATTTCCTCTTTTTCCGGGCTCTGTATTTCATAAAGCTCTCTGATCCTGTCGGCCAGTCCTTTGTCCGTCACGCTGACGGAGGCCCGGAAGTCCTTGCCGATCGCATGCCCAAGCGTTTCCCTGTCCGCATACAGCAGAAACGGCACAGCATAATATGTACAGGAGTTTTGAAATTTCTTTCTGGTATTGTCGGAAGCATCCTTTGCCACGATCACAAGGCAGGCGCTTCCTTCTTTTACGGAGGCTTCCGTCTGAAACTCTCCGCTTTTTACGAATCCGCCCCGCTCCGCTATCGAGAGCAACGACAGGATTCTGTCCCTTTTAGGCCTCATCTGCCGTATTCTCTGCCTCCGTCATCTCTTCAACGGCATCCTGCGGATCCTCTTCATAGCCGTCATCCGCATATGCCCCGTCGTCCTCATAGGCCTCATCGTCGTACTCGCCCTCGTACTCCTCATCATACTCTTCATCGTAGTCATCATACGGATCCGCATAATCCTCGAGTCTGAAGCCCGGTGCATCCTGTGCCTGCGTCTCCGACTTGATATCGATCTTGAATCCGGTCAGCTTGGCAGCTAAGCGCGCGTTCTGGCCCTCTTTGCCGATCGCAAGCGACAGCTGGGAGTCCGGCACCACCACCTTGGCCGTTTTCTCATCTCCGTCCGCAAAAACATAAACGACCTTCGCCGGAGAAAGCGCGTTCTCGATCAGGATACCGGGATTCTCGTCCCAGTTGATGATATCTATCTTTTCTCCCTTGAGCTCGTCAACGATCGCATTGACGCGGGTTCCGTTCAGGCCGACACAGGCTCCCACGGGATCCACGTCGGGGTTGTGACTGTACACAGCGATCTTCGTTCTGCTGCCGGCCTCTCGCGCGATCGCCTTGATCTCCACGGTTCCGTCCTTTACCTCCGTCACCTCTGACTCAAACAGCTTCTTCACGAGCTCCGGGTGCGTACGGCTGACAAGGATCCGCGGCATCTTATTCGTCGTCTTGACCTCGTAGATATATACCTTGATCCGCTCGGTCGGACGAAGGTGCTCGGTCTTGACCTGCTCATTCTCTGACAGGATCGCGTCGGCCTTCCCCAGATCGATGCTGATGTTCTTGCCGATAAAGCGCTGAACGATACCGGTCACCACGTTCTTTTCCTTATCGTTGAACTGGCTGTAGATCGCGTTGCGCTCTTCCTCGCGGATCTTCTGCAGGATCACGTTTTTCGCGTTCTGGGTGGCGATCCGGCCGAAAGCCTTGCTCTGGATCTCCACGTCAACGGTATCTCCCACCTGCGCGTTCTCATCGATCACTCTGGCATCTGCCAGGGAGATCTGCAGCGCTTTATCCTGAACATCCTCTGCGGACTCCACGACCTCTTTGGCCGCTATGATCCTGTAATCACAGGTATCCCGGTCGATCGTCACCGTCACGTTTTCGGATTTTTCATACTGATTCTTGTAAGCCGTCATCAGGGACGTTTCGATCGCTTCAAAAAGCGTATCCCTGCTGATATCCTTTTCCTTCTCCAGAATATCCAGTGCTTCCATTAAATCCTTGTTCATCTTACCCTTTTCCTCCTGTCAATACCGGTTTCCCGTTTCGGTTTATTCTTCAAACGATAATCTGATGCTTGCTAACGCTTTCCTTGGGAAGCTGCGTTCCGTCTCTTTGATCTTTACCGTCACGCTTTCCCTGTCATAGCTCATAAGAACCCCGGCAAGCTCCTTATTCCCGTCCTCACTCTGATAAAGCTTAAGATCCACTTTCCTGCCGATCGAATGCTCAAAATCCCGGTCCCGTTTCAGCAATCTTCCGAGCCCCGGCGAACTGACCTCCAGCGTATAGGCCTCGTTTACAAAATCCTGCTCATCCAGACGGTCGGATAAAGCCCGGCTGACGTCCACGCAGTCATCGATCGTCACGCCGGAGGGCTTGTCGATATAAGCCCGTAAATACCATTCCGAAGCCTCTTTCACATATTCCACGTCCCAAAGCGTGAGACCCTGTTTTTTAAGAATCGGCAGAAGCAGTTCCTCTGTTTTCTTTTCGATCTCTTCCCTTTTTGACATACTCCCCGTCCCTCTCGTATAAAAAGAGTGGACCAAAGTCCACTCTTTACTACCTTACTGCAACATATGTATTCTAGCATGAACAGATCAAAAAAGCAACCACATTCTGCTATTGTGCCTTTAATTCTTTCCAAAGTTCTCCCATGAGATCGGTCGTTTCCTGCGGAAGGGGAGCAAAGATCTCGCAATTATTAATCTTTTCCGGAGAGGGGTTGATCGCATCGGAGTTCTTTTCTTCCTCGCCATAGCTCTCGATCATGGATTTGAACGGAGACGCGTACTTCACATAATCATAATTCATCCGGGCGTTATCCTCTCTGCAGAGATAATCCAGGAATTTCAAAGCGTTTTCCGTGTTGCGGCATTGCTTTGTGACGGCAAAGCAGTCGATCCAGAGATTGGAGCCTTCGTCCGGGATACAATATTGAAACCGCGGATCTTCCGCGTAAGCGTAATAGGCCTCCCCGGAATAAACCGCTGCAATGGCCGCGTTGCCGGCCAACACCTCATCTCTCGCCTCGTCCACGAGATAGGCCGATACATCCGGCTTCTGCGTAAGCAGCAGCTCCTGTGCCTCGCGAAGCTCCTTCTCATCCGTTGTATTCAGGGAATAACCCAGATATTTTAACGCGATCATATAGGCATCGCGCATACTGTTCGGCATGATAAAGTCGCCCGCGTACGAGCCGTCAAAAAGCACATCCCAGGAGTGAAGCGGTCCATTCGTTTTTTCGGAATCGTAAAGCAGCCCCACGGTTCCCCAGAAATAGGGCATCACATACGCATTCTCCGGGTCAAAGCTTCTGACAAAGTCCCAGAATTCCTCGCTGATATTATCGTAGTGCTCCATCTGCTTAAAGTCGACCTTCACAAGTTCTCCCTCATCCATCAGCTTCTGCAGCATGTATTCCGAGGTGCAGAGCAGGTCATACTCAATGGCGCCGGATTTGTATTTGGTATACATCTCCTCCGGTGTCGGCGCCTCCTCATACTTGATCTCAATGCCGGTCTCGTTTTCAAACCCTTCGATCACAGACTCCTCGAGATACATCCCGTAGTTGATGACCGTCAGGGATTCCTTTTCCCCGCCGCATCCGCCAAGCAGAAGCATGGCGGCAAGCCCTGCCGTAAGCAGCACAGCTCCTTTGAGTCTTCCCATTTTTTCCCTCCTTCTATACCGATTCAGTCAGGTTCCCTGACCGAATCATTTCCTCCTGCACCGATTCGCCCGCGAATCGTGCGCCCCTCTTCCTCTTTCCCTCCGATCCGATTTACGATCAGCAGGATAATAAAAACTAATGCGAAGATCAGCGTGGAAAGCGCGTACAGTTCCGGCTTGATCCCCTTTTTCATTTCTCCGTAAATCATGGTGGAAAGGGTATTGACCCCCGCCCCCTTTGTAAAATAGGTTACCACGAAATCGTCCATGGAGATCGTGAATGCCATAAAGAAGCCGGACAGAATACCGCTGAAAAGCTGGGGCAGAACGATCTTAAAAAACGCATATACACTGTTGGCGCCTAGATCCCTGGCCGCCTCATACATACTGATATTCATCTGCTGAAGCTTTGGTATCACGCTCAGGATCACATAAGGGATATTAAAGGTGATATGCGCAAGAAGCACAGACATAAAGCCAAGCGGGATGAACCGGACAAACCAGAGCATCAGCGTAATACCGGTAACGATATCGGCATTTAACATCGGAATGTTCGTAAACGCCATGACGATCTGATAATTCCGCTGCCGCATGGCTGTTATCCCGATTGCCCCGACTACGCCGATCACCGTCGCGATCAGCGCTGAAAGCAGCGCCAGGGCAAGCGTCGTATACAGGGCCTTCATGATGCTGCGGGACGAAAAAACGCCGGCATACCACCGAAAGGTAAAGCCTCCCCAGCTCACCCGGGACTTGGAATCATTAAAGGAAGAGGCAAAAAGGACCAGGATCGGCGCATATAAAAAAAGCATAATCAGGAAAATATAACACCGGCACAGCCGGTTTTTCAGCCTGTCTACCATATTTTGGATTCCTTCTCATAGGATTCGTTCCGCGCGGTGAAGGTCATGCTGATCAATACAAAGACCATCAGGATCAGTGAAAGGCCGGAACCCAGGTTCCAGTTCATCGTCGTCATGAACTCCTCTTCGATCACATTTCCGATCAGCTGCTCCTTCCCGCCGCCCAGGATATTAGCCGTCACAAAGGAGGTCATGGACGGCACAAAAACCATCACGATCCCGCTTAACAGGCCCGGCACGGAAAGAGGAAGGATGATCCGGAAAAAGACCAGAAAACCGCCGGCGCCAAGATCTCTTGCCGCTTCTATGATATCCTCGTTGATCTCCGCCACCGCGTTATAAATGGCAAGCACCATATAGGGCAGGTAATCATACACAATACCGATCATGATGGCCGTCCTGCTGTTGGCGATCGCAAGGGGCCTTAAGCCGATACTTGTCAGAAAATAATTCAGGATACCGTTATTTGACAGGATCATCTGCCACGCGAGCAGCCGTAAAATAAAATTGATCCACATCGGCAGGATCAGCATATAAAGGGAAAAGCTCTGTTTATCCAGTCCCAGGCGCTTTAAGGACAGGACTAACGGATAGGACAGAACAATACAGATCGCCGTACATAAAACGGCAACCTCCGTAGAAAATACCAGCGCTTTCAGATGAACCGGTTCAAACATGGCGAAGATATTTTCCAATGTAAAAAGACCGTTTCTGTCCGTTAAGGCATATTTTACAAGAAAAAAAAGCGGTATCACCGTGAAGCCGATGATCCAGAGAATATACGGACCCGCTAAAATAGAGCGTCTTTTCATACCCGTTCTCCCAGCTTCTCCTCCCGGTTTACTTCCGCGTCCTCAGAGTTCGGCTTATGCATGATCTGAATATTGTCCGGCAGGATCGAAAGACCGACGACAGAGCCGATCACGGCAGGATTGACGCTCTGTATCGTCCATTCATAATCCATACAGAGCACCTTGATCTCATAAAATGCGCCCTTAAAGACAATGGAAACCACCTCACCGTTCAGATAGCCCTCATCCTTCCCGACAATATTGAGATCCTCCGGCCGGATCACCAC
>JAILQQ010000126.1 GCA_024698885.1 Lachnospiraceae bacterium
TAGTAAACGCAATAAGTAATTGCGTTTACTATAACGCTCCGCGAGGATGCGCACGGATTTTGTAAGGAAATATGCCGCAGGAAGCGGCCAAAATCCGGCGCAGCAAACGACAAAACGAAAAGAGTTTTGTCGTTTGCTATATGATAGACAATGAAAGGGAGAGCGATAATGGGCAAAATACAGGGAGGTGTTGCATGAAGGGAAGAGGGTGCAATATTGCAGGTGCAATGAAAAAGGCATTGATCCAGGTGTCCCTGCAAGGTGCGCAGACTTTGGGACAAACTCATATGATGAATGATGGTGAGGCGGAGCAGTGCAGAACAAAGCTTCCCTTTGAGGTAGAGGAGTTCCTGAATCAGCCCTATATAAACCGCGAGGAGGATCCGCTTGCCATGGATGTCTTTAAGCCGGTGACCGAAAAGGGTACGGAATTACCTGTTATCGTGACGATCCACGGCGGCGGTCTGGTCAGGGGGGACAGAAAGATATCCCGTAAGTTTAACAGAATACTCGCCGGACACGGATATCTGGTCTTTTCGGTAGAGTACAGACTGGTTCCGAGAGCCAACTGTGCCCAGCAGCTCGATGATGTGAGTGCCGGAATGGATCTGATCGGCAGGGCGCTTGTCGATTTTGACGTTGATTTTGCCAGGATCTTCCTGATAGCAGAGAGCGCCGGAGCGTATCTTGCCACCTATGTGACGGCCATGCGGGGGAATCATGCTTTGACGGAGCGATGAGCTATTATACACTATATATAATGGAAGATTTTGAAGCGATGACGCTTTTTCATCTTTTCATAGGGATAAGTGTTATCGCGATCGTTTTCCTCTTGTTCTTTGATATGGAGAAAAATGAAAGAGATTGGTATCTGTTCAGAAGCCAAAGGGTTCAGAACAGATACACAGATTGAATGAAAGGTGGCACAGTATGAATCCTGTCTTAAAAATGCTTTATGAAAGCGGAAATAAACGGAGCAGGAAGCTTCCGACCCACGGGGACTTAAAAGAATATAAAGTGGATCATGGCGCGCTCCCGCTTCCGGAGGGGCTCGGGAGTGAATTGGATGTCTACTGCGAAACGGGCGGCGGACATTCTTTAATGACAGACATTGTTTATCCCCAAAAAGGACAGGCGGGAGAGAAGCTGCCCATCCTCGTCACGATTCACGGGGGAGCCTTATTATTCGGGGACCGCAAGCTGAACCAGGCCTTCCGGTTCAGAATGGCAGAGCACGGATGTCTTGTTTATTCCCTGGAATACAGGCTTTTAACCGAGACGGATTTTTTCGGGGAAATGTCCGATATATGTCATGGCCTGCAGTTTGTAAAGGAGACGGCGGCGAAATATCACGGAGATACCGACAGGATATATATGATGGGCGAAAGCGCGGGAGCATTGCTTGCGCTTTATGCCGCCGCGATGACGGGCTCACAGATCATTCGTGACCGGATCGGCGTATTCTGTCCCGACCTGAAGGTGCAGGGGCTTATTTTTAGCAGCGGCATGCTGTATACGACACATACGGATTATATCGCGGCGATCTATAAAAAGGATCTGTACGGAGAAAGACGCAAGGATAAGGAATTCATGAAGTATATGGATCCGGAGCATCCGGAGGTGATGCAAAGCCTTCCGGGTATATGCCTCACTACAGGCTACGGAGATTTCTTAAGAAAAATGACACTGCGCTACGCGAAAGCACTGGAAAAGGCAGGACATCCGTCACTTCTGCTTGACTACAATGACGGGGAGAAGCTGCCGCACGCGTTTGTCACGCTGCTGCCTTCCTTAGAGGAGAGCATGGACGCAATAGAACGGATACACGAATGGATCGAAAAGCAGGGCGTTTAGGGAATGAGCGAGGAGGCGTTGTTTATGAAAAAGAAGATTACATTGATGGTTTCATGCTGTATGGCATTTTGCATGGCGGCCTGCGGAACAGGCGGCGGGAAAGAGGGCGCGCCGGAAACTGATGCGGATCCGGCTGCCGGGACCGCGCAGACGATCACGATAACAGATGCAGATACCATTACGGAAGAACAGGCGCTTACTGCGATCAAAAATTATTGCCACATCAATAATCCGGACCTTGCGGACATGGAGGATTCGGATGAATACACGATATTCTGGGATGTGGCCACAAATGATGCCGGAGAAACGGTTGTCCTGTACAGGTCTTATACGGGCGCAGAGATCCGCTACTATATCGACCCGGCTTCCGGGGAAGTCTATGTAACGGAGCTGGTTCCGGGGATCATCGATGATGAACAGCGGACAGAGGAAAGCTTTAACATAAAGGATTATCTGACAGAGACGTCCGCGGAACCGGCAGAAACCGGATACCGTACCGGAAGGCAGGACGGAGAGCGCTTTGAAGATGTTATTATGCTCGAGGGCATGGAGGAAACGGTCAGCTATGAGCATGTCAGAAATGAAAACGCCGGATTTGAACTGGATTATGATTATGAGTCGCTTAAGCGGAGCAGCGGATCAGATTCCGAACGTTTCATCTCGCTCTATGACGATGAAAATGATCCCGTAAACTGCCTCGAAGTCAGCTGCGGCACAGAGAATGCCGAAACCGTCCTGGCTGAAATGACAGAGTCTCTTTCCCATGATTTCGATACGGTCACCACAGAGCAGCAGGAGCTTGACGGAGCGGGACAATGTGTATGCATATTCGCATCTGACGCAAAAAGCGGCCGCGTTCCGGCCGGGGCGATGCAGAGCGTATATATCATCCCCGCGGGAGACGGCTGCGTCCTTGCAAAGGCCTGCTATACCGTTGAAAGCGCCGAGGGATTCGGGGCAAGGTTCTCGGATATTGTGCATACCATCAGACCGTTAAACGATTAGTCATTGTATCGGTTAGGTTTACATAATTTTTTCTTTGCAGGATGCTTCTGAGTGTGATATAATATTTTGGGATTTTTACTGTTACAGTAAACGCAATAAGCAATTGCGTTTACTATAACGCTCCGCGAGGATGCGCACGGATTTTGTAAGGAAATATGCCGCAGGAAGCGGCCAAAATCCGGCGCAGCAAACGACAAAACGAAAAGAGTTTTGTCGTTTGCTATACAAATAATAAACGGCGAAGGAAACAAACCGGCGCAGACGGGAAAGGGTTCTGAAAAGCATGGCTCCGAATAACAGACCGCAGGGAAGACAGAAAACAGTAACGGGCGGCACCGCAAGCGTAGAGAAACGCGGCAGCGGACTGGGAACAGGACCTGTCGGGCAGGGAAGCGGCGGCGGACCGGGCGGTCCTTCCGGTGGCTCCGGCGGCCCGATGCGCTCCGGCGGCGGTCGCAGCAAGCTCTTTATGATCATTATCCTGGTAGTGCTGGTGCTGTTTAGCAGCAGGTTTTTCGGCGGCGGTTCCTCCGGTTCCGATGCCGGTCAGACCGCGGAAACGTCCGATGCTTCACAGACAGACAGTGCAGGTACGCAGAGCGGGCAGAATACCGCCTCTTCGGATGCCGGTGCCTCTGCATCCGCCGGCGCGGTGTCGTTAACGGATCTGGCCTCTATCCTCGGCTCCGGAAGCCTCAGCCAGTATTATGCCGGTAACAGCGTGAATACGGGAAGCGGCGGATTGTTCCAGCCCTATCAGAATACCCAGTCCGGCGGGACGGGCAATACCTCCTATACAAAGCTGAATACGGAGGTGGATGAAAGAGCCCGGGAAAAAAGAGTGAAGCCTGTCGGCGGCGGCAAGGATATCATGACGATCATGGTCTATATGTGCGGGACCGATCTGGAATCCAAGCATGGTATGGCAACGGCGGATATGATGGAGATGGCGGCAGCGAATATTTCCGATCAGATCAATCTTTTAGTCTATACCGGCGGCTGCAGCAAGTGGCAGAATAATATCGTTGATAACGGCGTCAACCAGATCTATAAGGTACAGTCCGGGGGATTGAAGACGCTTGAGAAGGATATGGGCTCCGGGGCGATGACGGCACCTGAGACCCTGACGGAATATATCCACTACGGAACGGAAAATTATCCGGCCGACCGTTTCGCTCTGATCTTCTGGGATCACGGCGGCGGAACGATCAGCGGCTACGGCTATGATGAGAAAAATCCAAAAAGCGGTTCGATGACTCTCGCCGGCATTGATAAAGCGTTAAAGAGCGCGGGGACGACCTTTGACTTTATCGGTTTTGATACCTGTCTGATGGCTACCCTTGAAAATGCGCTGATGCTGACGCAGTACGCGGACTATATGATCGCTTCCGAAGAAACGGAGCCGGGCGTCGGCTGGTATTATACGAACTGGCTAACGAAGCTTTCAGAGAATACATCGATGCCTACGCCGGAGATCGGGAAGAATATCATTGACGATTTCGTGGAGGTCTGTAATAAAAAGTGCAAGGGCCAGAAAACGACCCTTTCCCTGATCGACCTGGCGGAGCTTGAGAAGACGGTGCCTGAGGAACTGACGGATTTTGCGAAGGCTACGGGCGAGCTGATCCGGAACGATCAGTATAAAACGGTTTCGGATGCCCGGTATCAGACCAGGGAGTTTGCCCAGAATTCAAAGATCGATCAGGTGGACCTGGTGGATTTCGCGAAAAAGATCGGCACGAAGGAAAGCGGAGAGCTTGCCGATACGATCATCAGCGCGGTGAAATACAACAGGACTTCCTCCAGCATTTCGGATGCCTACGGCCTGTCTGCCTATTTCCCGTTAAAAAAGATGGGGAAGGTAGACCAGGCGGCGTCGATTTATGACGATATCGGCATGGATTCGGAATATACGAGCTGTATTAAGAGCTTTGCGTCACTGCAGCTTGGCGGTCAGGTGGCCACTGCCGGAAATTCTTCCGCAGGCTCACCCCTGCCGTCGCTTCTTGGGACCCTGCTTGGAACGGGCGGCTCATCGTCTGCTTCGTCCGCTTCGGCAGCTTCCATGATCAATCTTTTCGGCAGCATGTTAGCCGGAAATCTCGGAAGGCTGGCCGGCGCAGACGGTATCACGACGGACTTCCTGAGCGACAGGGCTCTTGATACCAAAAAAGCGGAATCCTATATCGAAGGAAACCGGCTTGATGCCATGTCCTTATTATGGACGGAGAATGCGGATGGTCAGTTCGTCCTTAAGCTTTCGGAGGACCAGTGGTCTCTTGTCCATGATCTTGACCTGAATGTTTTCTACGATGACGGAGAGGGGTATATCGATCTGGGCCTTGACAATGTTTTTGACTATGATAAAGATGGAAACCTGATTGGTGCCTATGATCATACCTGGCTGACCATGAACGGCCATACCATCGCTTATTATCATACAGACACCGTGGAGGCGGAGGACGGCTCCGTGACGACGACGGGCTATGTGCCGGCTTTTCTGAATGATGAGAGAGTAAAACTGATCATTGTATTTGACAAGGAGAACCCGGAAGGGTATATTACCGGTGTAGAGACTGATTATCACGGAGACAGTACCGAAACGATCCCAAAGAGCACTATCGCCCTGAAGGAAGGGGATCGGTTAGAGTTTATCTGTGATTATTACAGCTATGACGGAACGTATCAGGACAGCTATTATCTCGGCGATCCGCTCGTGATCACGGAAGCGGCGGGGATCAAGATCGCCAATATGGATATAGGTGAGGAGTCCTGTGCGACCTACCGACTGACGGATATCTACGAGCAGACTTATTGGACGCAGGTGGTTCCTGAGAAATGAATCGATCGAGCCGCCAAAAGCGACATGGCACTACAGGGAAACGGACGCGGGCGTGACCCCGGAAAAACCGGGGGCGTTTACGTATTAATATAGTAGATGAAGAAACGGATCCATTTTGTAAAAAGAATACTGACAGGCATTCTGACGGCTGCGATGATACTATCGGAGCCGCTGTCGGCGTTCGCGGATGAAACCGAACCGGTGATCATCGTGGTGACGGAAGATCCGTCGCCGGTTATCGTGGAAGAGCCCGAGGGCGTTTCCGCAGAGGAACCGGTCCGTGAGGCAGAGGAAAATATTTCGGAAGAAGAATGGAACCATCCGGAAGAACAACAGCCGCAGGAGGAATATCAGCCGGAGGAAAGCCCTGAGATCCGGGAAGAGCCGGAAGAGGTGACAAAACGGATCATTTCCGGTTTTTCGGCTCTTGATGAGGCAGACAGGTCGATCCTTGTCAACAAGAAAGCAAAGCTGTCTCTTGCCGAGCTTCTCGCGAAAATGCCGTCGCAGATCAGAGTTACCTTTACGGACGGGTCGAGCGAGCAGATCCCGACGTCGTGGTTTGCGGTAGGTGCCGATTATGAAAAGACGGACGGCTATTATTACCAGTTCAGCCCGGATTTTGATACAAACAGATATGCCCTGTCCGAGGGGATGGATATCGTCAGGGATGCTCCCTATATTGAAGTGTTTGTGGTCGAACAGGACGGGGAAGAGCAGCCGGTGCAGGAGAAGGAGACCCTGCCTGCGATCGATCCGGCACCTTTAAGCGGGAGCCAGAGCCAGAACCGGACGCAGATCTTTAATTACCTGACCGGAAATCTGGGTCTGACGACGGCGGCGGCCTGCGGGGTATTGGCCAATATCTACTGTGAATCGGGCTTTAATCCCCAGGCGCTCGGCGACAACGGGACAAGCTACGGCCTGTGCCAGTGGCACAACGGACGGTTTACCAACCTGAGAAATTACTGCCTGAAAAACGGTTATGATTACCGGACGGTTTCAGGGCAGCTGAGCTATCTCGGCTACGAGCTGACCTATTCCTATTCGTCCACGCTGAAGCTGTTAAAATCCTTGTTCAATGATTCGGAAGCAGCCTATTATGCAGGCTATTCCTGGTGTTATAATTTTGAGCGGCCGAAGAATACCGGTGCTGTTTCGATCGTCCGGGGAAATCTGGCCAGGGATAAATACTGGGTATCCTACGGCGGATCGACAAACAGCGCGCCCATCGAGCTTCTGAAGGCAGAGAGCGGCGTCCTCAAAACCCTTGAGGAAGAAGAGGCGAACCGGAAAAACGGAGATACTGCCGAGACTCCTTTGGAGGAAGAGGAAGAGAAGCTGCTGACCCTGTCCCAGCCTGTGATGGTTCTTCTTGCGGGCGGAGACAGCGCGAAGCTTTATGCGGATATGGCAGTTTTGCAGGATCAAGAGGAGCAGACGGACAGCCTTGAGATCTCCTGGTCTACCGGCGATGAAAAGGTGGCAAGGGTTTCCAGAGCCGGTAACGTCACGCCGGTGGCGGCCGGAAAAACGCTGATCACGGCGACGCTTTCCAGAAAGCCCGCGCAGGAAGAGGAGAAAAAGGACAAGAAGGAAACAGACAGTGAAACGGCAGAAGCAGAACCCGAGATCTTAGCGGAAGCTGTCTGCGAGGTGACTGTTCTCGAAAATGAACCGGAAAGAATGGAAGAGCCTGAGCAGAGGGAATTTAAGACCGCAGAGAGCGGACCGGTAAGGTTTGGCTGGAACGAGCGGTACGCTGACGTTACGGTGTCATATATGAGCGCGATGGCCTATACCGGCAAGGAAGCGGAGCCGGAGAGGGATCTGCAGGCGGTGACGGATTATTCGGCACTTACGGCTCTGATCGATGAGTTTTCGATGATCAGGAAAGAAGGCTTTGCTTCGCAGGATATGATCTCTGTGAGCTATGTGGTATCAAAGGAAACAGAGGCCGGCGAAGAGGTCCGTTTTTATCCGGTGCTTACGCTTGAGGCCAACCGGGCAAAGGAGGCGGGATTTAAGCGAAGGGAACTGGAGGAGCTTGAAACGCTGATCCTTGAATTAAATGGAAAGCTTTCCGCAGAGCCCTGTACGGCGGTGATCAATCCCTTCGATCTTTCGGATGCCGGCAATACGATCCGGGTGATCCTTAAAAACAGGGAACCGAAGCTTACGGAAAATGAGATCTCCAATATTAAGAGCATCAAGGTGATCGATGAAAGCAGGCGGATCTACCGCCCGGTCAGGGGACAGGTTGAACTGGAACTCATGGATATCCGGAAGGGACTTTTGGTGCTGTCCGCGGCGGAGGAAGGAAATTATACCGGAAGGGTAACGGTTTCGATCAGATCTGAACGGTGAATCAGATCACATAAAGCTTAAGGAGAAAGGCTGCGCGATGAGGATGAACGCGATCAAAGCGGCCTGCAGAAACAGAATGAGCGGTATGCCAATGGCAAACCGCTTTTTTTGTGTTTTATGGTGAAAACAGAACATGCCAAGCAAAGCGCCGGCGCTGCCGCCGAAAATGGCCAAAGAGAAGAGGGTTCCCTCGGAAATGCGCCATCTGTTGCGCTTTGCGCGGCCTTTATCGATCCCGAAGATGATAAAGGCCGCGAGATTGATCGCTGCAAAATAGATCAGAAGTATCTTCAGAGCTTCCATAGACCGTCTTTATTTGTTTTTATTTTCCGCCATTTTCATGGCTCTTACCTTGCAGGACAGCCCGAACAGATTGATGAAGCCGCTGGCGTCCTTGTGATCATAGAGATCGCCTGTGGTAAAGCTGGCAATATCCTGATCGTAAAGCGAATAGGGAGAGGTGGTGCCGGCTTTGATGATATTTCCCTTGTAGAGCTTAAACTTCACTTCGCCGGTCACGTATTTCTGCGTACTGTCGATAAAGGCCTGCACCGCCTCACGGAGGGGCGTAAACCACTTGCCCTCATAAACGATCTGCGCGAGCTTGTTTCCCATATCCTTCTTTAAAGCGTAGGTATCCCTGTCAAGGATCAGCTCTTCCAGCTGCTGATGCGCTTCCATTAAGATCGTGCCGCCGGGGGTCTCGTATACGCCGCGGCTCTTCATCCCGACCACGCGGTTTTCCACGATATCGACGATACCGATCCCGTGCTTGCCGCCCAGACGGTTTAATTCCCTGATGATATCCGCTGTCTTCATTTTCTTTCCGTTCAGACTGGTCGGAGTGCCGGCCTCGAAGGTCATGGTCACGTATTCGCCTTCATCGGGTGCTTTTTCCGGCGTGACGCCAAGGACCAGGAGATGGTCGTAATTCGGCTCATTGGCAGGGTTTTCAAGCTCCAGTCCCTCATGGCTGATATGCCAGAGGTTGCGGTCACGGCTGTAGCTACTGTCCGCGGAGAAGGGCAGATGGATATTATGCGCCTTACAGTATTCGATCTCGGATTCCCTGGAATCCATGGTCCACTTTTCGTCGCGCCAGGCTGCGATGATCTTCAGGTCGGGCGCCAGTGCCTTAAAGGCCAGTTCGAAACGGATCTGGTCATTGCCCTTGCCGGTGGCGCCATGGCAGACTGCCGCCGCGTTTTCTTTTCTCGCGATCTCCACGAGACGCTTTGCGATGACCGGCCTTGCCATCGAGGTGCCAAGCAGGTATTTGTTTTCATATACCGCACAGCCCTTTACGCAGGGCATGATATATTCGTCACAGAACTCGTCCGTTACGTCCTCGATATAGAGCTTTGCGGCGCCGCTCTTCTTGGCCCGCTCCTCCAGTCCGTC
Source organism: Lachnospiraceae bacterium (assembly GCA_024698885.1). GTDB lineage: Bacteria > Bacillota > Clostridia > Lachnospirales > Lachnospiraceae > UBA2868. Next base: position 9,470 of record JAILQQ010000126.1, read on the forward strand.
GAGCTCGCTTTCCTGCCCGCAGTCGACACAGACACAGATCACCTCATAATCGTAGTTCTCCTTCAGCCAGGGAATGATCGCGGTGGTATCCAGACCGCCGGAGTACGCTAAAATAACCTTTTCTTTCATAACAGTCTCCTCTCTGATAAAAATCAAATCCAATATACATGATTTACTCTTTGATTGCAATAAATAATAAGAAGAAAAGGATTCAAACATTGTATTTCCAACTTAATTGTAGTATGATAATTTAGCGTTTACGGCAAATAGAGTCGATAGAAACAAATGATGAAGACAGGAAATGAGAAATGATCAGAGCAGGAATCATCGGGGCTACCGGTTACGCGGGAAACGAGCTGGTCAGGCTCCTTTTGGGACATAAAGATACGGAGATCGTCTGGTATGGTTCAAAAAGCTATACCGATCAGAAATACGCGGATATATACCGCAATATGTTCCGTCTGGTGGAGGATGTCTGCCGGGATGACAATATGGCGGAGCTTGCGAAGCAGGTCGACGTGATCTTTACGGCGACGCCGCAGGGCTTTTTGGCATCGATCCTGACGGAGGAGGTCCTTTCGCAGTGCAGGATCATCGACCTAAGTGCCGATTTCCGGATAAAGGACGTAAAGGTCTATGAGAAATGGTATGGGATAGAACATCGCTCCCCGCAGTTCCTGCCCGAGGCGGTTTACGGGCTGTGTGAGCTGAAGCGCGAGGAGATCAAAGGGGCGAGACTGATCGCCAATCCGGGATGTTATACAACCTGTTCGATTTTGGCTGTCGCGCCTTTGCTAAAGGAAGGGCTTATCCGGAAGGATTCCATCATCATTGACGCGAAATCTGGCGTTTCCGGCGCCGGAAGGGGCGCAAAGGTCAATAACCTCTACTGTGAGGTAAACGAGAGCATGAAGCCCTACGGGGTATTGAACCACAGGCATACGCCCGAAATAGAGGAGCAGCTTTCCGAAGCGTCCGGCGAACCGGTTCGGGTCGTATTTACGCCGCATCTGGCACCGATGAACCGGGGGATCCTCGTGACGGCTTACGCGGCTCTTTCCCGGGCATGTTCCGATGAGGAGCTGCGCCGTATTTATGAAAAACATTACGGCAATGAGATGTTTATAAGACTCCTGCCCGAGGGCG
>JAILQQ010000138.1 GCA_024698885.1 Lachnospiraceae bacterium
ACTTGTGCACCTTTGCTTGTCTGCTTCTTCGATAACCGCGTCAGAAAGCCTCGTCGATGCCCGCATCGACTACGTTTTCTTCCTTGTTCTCGAAAGAAGCATCCTGCGCAAATGTTCACGTTATTTTGTGACAGTTCCTAAACGGCAATCAGCGCCGAGCGCTCGTCCCGTCCCGCGATGCTGATATTAAAATCCTCCGGCCGGTACGGACAGGGATCCATCAGGATCTCCAGCCTGACTGTCTCAAACGCAAGCTCCGGCAGGTTGTTCTCCATACTGAGATGCCCTAACAGGATCTCGCGCAGCTTCGGATGAAGTAGTTTACATAACAACTGGCCGCAGTGCTCGTTGGAAAGATGCCCCTTATCCCCGAGGATCCGCCGTTTTAACGCATAGGGATAGCGTCTTCCTACCTGCAGCATATTCACATCATGATTGGCTTCGATCAGAAGTGCTTCCACGTCCTGAAAATGCGCTATCGTCTTTTCGTCATAGCAGCCAAGATCCGTCAAAACCCCCACGGAATGCGGTCCGTTCTGAAGCCGGTAGGCGACGGGCTCCGCGGCGTCATGCGAGACCAAAAGCGGTTTGATCGTGATATCCCGGATGCTGAAGGGCTCCTCTGTCTGGATCTCCCGGAAAAGCGCCTCCGGGATCTCGCCGAGCGTCTTGATGGCTTTCACCGCCTCGATCGTCCCCTTCGTCGCGTAGATCGGGATCTCATAGCGCCTCGCGATCACGCCGAGCCCGCCGATATGATCCGAATGCTCGTGTGTGATCAGGATCCCGTTGATATCCTCAGGCTTTAAGCCTAAGGAATGCAGGCCGGTCTCGATCCGTTTCCCGCTGATGCCTGCGTCGATCAAAAGCTGCGTGGAAGATGTGCCCGCGTAAATACAGTTCCCGCTGCTTCCGCTGGCAATACTGCATAATTCCATATCCCCTTTTCTCCCCTCTCTGCGCCGATCTGCCTTGCAGATCGTGCGCTTAGGCATGAACTTTTGTTCATGCCGATCCGGGCAGGTTCCCTGACCGGATCATTTCCTTCTGCGCCTAATCTTCCCAATAGATCTGGATCTCATCCCCCTCATGAAGCATCGCCGCATACGGCGCCGATTTCCCGTTCAGCTTCGTGACCACAGCCCGTCCCTGGGGCTTGGAGAGATCAAAATCGTAGAATTCAAAAACATCCACAAAGATATAACTGCTTTTTCCGGTCAGGATCACGGATTCATCATTGACAGTCACCGCCATCGACAGGGAGTTGTCATCCGCTGCAGCCGGTTTCCGGGAAGGTGCGTCCGCTCCGGTTTCCGGCTGCTCCTCTTTCGGTAAAGTCCCGGCTGTTTCCTGTCCTTCTGAAAGCAGCGCCTTCAGACCGCTTCCGGCTGTTTCCGTCTCCGTGCCGGGGCCATTCTGTTCCTCCACTTCTTCCGCCGGCTCGTCCTCTGCTTCCGCCTCTTCCGCTTCGGTCAGTTCACCTTGCTCTTTCGTTTCCGCTTCCGGCTCCTCACGCTCTGCTTCTCCGGCTTCCGCTTCTAGCTCGCCGTCCTGCTCTGCCGTTTCCGTATCTGTCCCGCCGTCCTGCTCTACCGTTTCCGTTTCCGCCGTCTCTTCCGGCACAGCTTTATCGTTGCTTCCTACGACATATTCGCTGCCGTCAAGCTTCGGCCGTTTCACATCCTCCGGCGGCAGCGCGTCTCCTGTCTTATAATCCTCATCGGCCTGAAGATCCGCAAAGCTTTCCGCTGTCGCGCCGTCCCGGCCGCCCGCGCCGTATTTCTCCACATCCGAAAGCTCCAGCTTTTCAAGTGTCCAGATGATCGAGAAATTATTATAAACCTTTTCGTCAAGATCCGAAAGTTTATTGTTCACATAGATGTTCATATCCTTTGCAAGGATCACATCCATGAACTCTGCCACCTGTCCGACCGTATAGTAATCAAGCATCTCCACCTGATCGCCGTCCTGCAGGTCATAATAGCCGGATTCCAGATTGCCGTTTACGCGGGCAAATTTCGGCAGGTCGATCATCGTATCGTTCACCTTGACCCTTAGCGCCGCGTTAAAGCCGGGTACGTTCTGAAGCTCCATATGTCCCGGCGTGCCCTCCGTAGATTCCGTTACCGTGATCTTGTCGCCGGCCTTGATCGGCTCATTGATGCTCACCGGCTCGCCGTTAAGCTTCACCACCGCCGGCTCACCGAGCTCTCCCCGTACCATATGCGGCTTCCCGTCAACCGTAAAGTTTAATTCCGGTCCTCTCTTCGGGAAAAGGCTTTCATTGGGGAAGCCGGCCTGGATCGCCGCGTCCACGAGAAGGAGCCTGCCGTTATCGTAAAGCTTGATCCGTTCTCCGTTAAAATTCACGAAGATAAAGCTGTTCTTGGCATCATAGAAATTCAGGCAGATGCCGATCGGCGTCACAAAAAGAGAGTCCGTGTTGGGCTGTCCGTTGTCATAGACAATGGCCTTCAGCTCCTCTTCCCCTCTGAGGGCCACCCTGGTCTTGTCAATACCGAGCTCCTTGGCCAGCATATCGGTATAGGTCGGAAGCTTTCCCCCGCCGCCGACGACAAAAACGGCCGCCACGGGCTTTCCGCCGTTTAATTCCTTGATCTTGGCAACCACGGCCTTCGTCATCTTTTTCATGACGGGCTCGGTCACCTTGAGCACTTCCTTCGGGTTGATCTTCTGCATCAGCCCCATGATATCCCGGTAACTGATCGCCTTATCCTTCAGGACGGCTGTTTTGATCTTTTCCGCCGTCGCAAAATCAACCAGACAGTGCTGCGCGATCGCCTCCGTCAGTTCATCGCCCGCCATCGGGATCATGCCGTAGGCAACGATACTGCCGTCCCGCGTGATTGAAATATCGGAGGTTCCGGCGCCCACGTCCACTAACGCGATATTTAGCATGCGGTAGTTAAGCGGGATCGCCACATGGATCGCGGCGATCGGTTCCAGGGTCAGATTCGCCACTAAAAGCCCCGCTTCCTCCACTGCCTTGTAGAGTCCGTCCACGACCTCATCCGGCAGGAACGTGGCGATCAGCTCTACGGCGATCCGCTTGGCCTTATGCCGCTCTAAAGAAGTGATCTGATAATCGTTTAAGAAATACCGGACGACCGTATATCCGACACAGTAGAACTTCGTATCGAGATCATTGTCCCGCTGGAATTCCTCATAGGCCTTCTCAACCCCGAGCATATCGAGCGAATAGATGTTTTCCCCGTCCACGATGATCTCTTCGGGGAACTCCATTTCCGCCTTCGTGGTGACTGTTTTTAATACACGTCCCGCGGCGGCGATGCATACCTCATGAAGCTCCTTTCCGATCTGGGCCTCCAGGTCCTTTTTCACGGCAATGATGGACCGGCCGACCTGCTCAATATTATGGATCTGCCCGTCAAGCATCGAGCGGGTCTCATGCTCTCTGACGCATTGCGCCACAACGTGAAATACATCATTGACCATGTACCCGACGGTACCGACAAGACTCCTTGTCCCGATATCCAGTCCGAATACTAACTGGCCGGGATTTCTTTTCTCCTCACCCACTGAAAGCACTCCGTTTCTTTATTGTTATTATCATTACGATTGATATTCCGTAAACAATCGCGCAAGCTGCTCTTTCGTTTCCTGTAAACTCCCGCTGTTATCGATCACGCGCTGACAGTATTTTCGAAATACCGCATCGGAATTCTGCGCCTGCATGATACTGTCGATCTTTTCCGGGGAATACCCTCTGGAAACACGCAGCCGTTCCCGCCTGACAGCTTCCGTCGCGTAAATATACCAAAGCTCATCGCAGATCCGGTCATACCCGTCCTCGATCAGAAGCGCCGCCTCGATAAAGAAAAAGTGACAGCCCTCCCGCAGACGGTTCTCCTCGATCTGCTTTAAAATATATTGTTTTACGGCGGGATGAACGATCCGGTTCACCTTGTGCAAAAGCGCGTCATCCTGAAAGATCCGCGCCGCAACCTTTCCCCGGTCGAGTTCGCCCGTTTCATCAAGCACCGTCTTAGAAAGCAATGCTACCAGCGCATCATAGACAGGCTCCCCTTTTTTCTCAAGCCGTTCCGCCGCTTCGTCGGCCTTCAGGGTTACACAGTCAGGACGCTCCGCGATCATTTCCATCACAGCGCTCTTGCCGGTGCCGACGCCTCCCGTGATCCCGATCACCCGCATGCTTCTCCCTCCCTGGCCGGATCCGAGCCGGTTGACCGGCATTCTCCCAGCCAGACCGCGCACTTTTCCGACCGTTTATTTTGCCTCATACCAGGTAAGTCCTTCGCTCATTTCCGCGGTCAGACTGACCGAAAGCGAGGCTGCCTGCTCCATTTCCTCTGTTAAGAGCTTTCCGACCGCTTCCTTCTCCTCCGGCGCCGTCTCGATCAGCAGCTCATCGTGGATCTGCAGGATCAGCCGGGAGCGGAAGCCCTCGCTCTGTAAGCGTCTGTCCACCCGGATCATGGCGATCTTCATAATATCCGCCGCCGTTCCCTGGATCGGCGCGTTCATGGCGACCCGCTCTCCGAACTGCCGCCGCATGAAATTGGATTCCTTCAGTTCGGGCATCGGACGCCGTCTGCCAAACAGCGTCTCGGCATAGCCCTTTTCTCTGGCGGACGCGATCAGGCCGTCTAAGAATGCCTTAATCTTCGGAAAGATCAGGAAATAATTATCGATGATCGCCTGTGCCTCTTTATTGGACTCCCCGATGTCCTGCGCGAGTCCGAAAGAAGAGATCCCGTATATGATACCGAAGTTCACGGCCTTGGCCCGCCGTCTCTGCAGGTCCGTCACCTCGTCAAAGGGCGTATGAAAAACGCGCGATGCCGTCATCCGGTGGATATCCTGTCTCTCCCGGAAGGCATTGATCAGGCTCTCATCCCCCGACATATGGGCAAGGATCCTCAGTTCGATCTGGGAATAATCCGCGTCCAAAAAGAGAAAGCCCTCCCTTGGCACAAATACCTTTCGGATCTCCCGCCCCTGCGGCATACGGATCGGGATATTCTGCAGGTTCGGATCCGAAGAGCTGATCCGTCCCGTCGCCGTTACCGTCTGATGAAAGCGGGAATGGATCCGTTCGTCCGTTTCAATAAACTGCGAAAGGCCGTCCGCATAGGTGGATTTCAGCTTCGCAAGTCCCCGGTAATCCAGGATATCCCGTACAAAGGGATGATCCACCGCAAGCTTTTCCAGAATATCCGCTGCCGTGGAATAGCCGGTTTTGGTTTTCTTTCCGCCCGGAAGCTTCATCCGGTCAAACAATATCTCACCAAGCTGCTTTGGGGAATTGATATTGAAATCGCTCCCGGCTTCGTCATGGATCTTCTGCTCCAGTATCGCGATCTGCTTCCCGAGCTCATCCCCGTAGGCCTTTAAGGCCGCCGGCTTCACGCGTATCCCCTCATGCTCCATATGATACAGGCAGATCGTTAACGGCAGCTCAATCTCCGCATACAGCTTTTCCATGCCGTTTTCCGAAAGACGCCGCATAAGAGCCTCAGCCGTCTGCCGGCAGACATACGCTTCTTCACAGGCATACCGGGCAAATTTCTCCGGCTTTTCCATACAGGCGTCCGCCATTTTCTGTTTTCCGAACAGCTCGCGGTAGGCCGCCATCGAAATGCCGTTTTCCGCCGCGATGTCCTCGATCTGGTAGTCTGATTTCAGCGGATTCAAAAGATAGGCCAACAGCTTTACATCCGTAAAATCCGCGATCCGGTCAAAGTCCGCAAGCTCCGGCCAGACATGGAAGAATTCCTTCAGGGAAAAGGTGCAGAAACGCCCGGTCCGCGCAGTGCCGTGTTCTTTTAACAGCGTAAGCACCGTATCATGCAACTGCTCTTCTCCGACCCCGTCCACGCCGATCCGTTTAACCGGTACAAAGCAGGCCTCGCCTTCATCAAGGCAGAAGGAAATGCCGATCAGGCTTTCCTCAAAAAGCATCCGAAAGCCGAAGTACTCACTGTTTTTAAGCGCCTCCGCAAAATGCTCAAGCGCCTCCCCGTCCCGGATGATGCGGCAGTTTAAGGAAACCGAAGCCGCAGCCGCCTTATTTTCAAATCTGGGAAGGATATTTTTAAAACCGAGCTCCTTAACGATCTCATACGCCTCGCCGGTAAAGAGCTCCCCGATCCGCATGGCGGAAAGATCCGTATCGACCGGTGCGTGTATATCAATCGTCGCGAGTATTTTACTGAGCTCCGCCAGCTCGAAATTGGCAAGGAGCGTTTCCTTAATACTCTTTTTTGTTATTTCCTCGCGGTGCTCCTTCAGGTTTTCGATCGTATCATATTCCTGAACCAGCGCTATCGCGGTCTTCTCTCCGATCTTCGGAACCCCCGGGATATTATCGGACGCATCCCCCATCAAAGCCTTCCACTCAATGATCTGATAGGGCTTCAGGCCATAACGGCTGATCACGTCCTTCGTATAATAATCCTCGACCTCTGTTTTATTACCCTTTGTTTTGGGAATGCGGATCTTGATCCGGTCCGAAGCGATCTGGAGCAGATCCCGGTCGCCGGAGACCAACGACACCGCAAGTCCCTGTTTTTCCGATTCCTTCGCGATGGTCCCGAGAATATCGTCAGCCTCGTAGCCCTCAAGCTCCACGATCCGGATATTCATGGCACGCAAAAGCTCCTTCACCTTCGGCATCTGCTCGCGAAGCTCCTCCGGCATGCCTTTTCTCGTCCCCTTATAGGCCTCGTAGAGCTTATGCCGGAAGGTAGGCGCGTGCAGGTCAAAGGCGATGGCCAAGTACTGCGGCTGCTCCTCGTCCAGGATCTTTAAGAGAATATTGGTAAAGCCATAAATGGCGTTTGTATGCAGACCCTTTCCGTTTGTCAGCATCGGAATGCCGAAAAACGCCCTGTTCATTATGCTGTTTCCGTCAATTAAAACAATCTTTTCTTCCATTTTGGCGTCAATCCGTTCACAAACCACGTTCTATTTATAAAAACAGCGAAACAATACCGATCGCCGTCGCGAAAGCGGCCGTCAGCAGCGTGAATCGTCTCGTCAGCGTAAATACGTTATACAAACTGACGCATTTTTCGTAAGCCCTGATCTTCTGCAGCAGTTCTTCATGGATGTTAAAGGCTTCGCCATCCTCCAGTCTGCTCAGGGCCTCCGCAACCAGATAGCTTGTTTCCATTTCCTCATAGCAGCTCCCGCAGCTCTTCAGATGATACAGAAAAGGGGCCAGCTTTTCTCCGGCCAGCCTGTCATCAATAAACTGCGGTATATACTGATTCATGTCCTGACAATTCATCCGGACTACCTCTCCGCTCCGATCTGTCTGCAGACCGGGTCATTTTCGCTGCCAAATTATAATATACACCAAAACTTGTATATGCGCCACTGTTTTCTACCACATCATGTAGAAGGATGAAGTTGCATTCAGCGACCGGCAAACCGATCACTCAAAACATCGGCCCATAGCCACGCAACAAAGTGCGTGGCTCGGGACTGAACACAACTGGAGTTTGGGAAGCGGCCCGCCGGGTTGTCCCCGGGCCGTGAACGGAGTGCCATACTGCCTCAAAACGATGCAGAACCGCTTTGACCGGAGGTGAGATCCGTTCCGAAACAGTTAGGCCCGAGGGCTCTTCCCGAGGGTCTTACTGTTTC
>JAILQQ010000146.1 GCA_024698885.1 Lachnospiraceae bacterium
AAACTGGCCGGATTATGGGGGGATACGGTTGCCATCAGATATCCCGTCCTGCTCCTGTCCGCCCTTTCCTCGGCGTACTCTAAAAGCCTCTTTTCCAGATGCTGCCCGCGGTACGCGGGAAGAACTACGGCGGACTCCATATGAAGGACCCTGTCGCATTCCTCCTCCGAAAGGCCGATATCATTTCCGAGATTTGACGGATCCCTGCCGGGATACTGGCAGATCAGGCTTGCCGCGATCCGGCCGCTTTCTTCATCGCAGGCAACGACCGCGTAACCGTCGCCCGAAAGATACCCCTGTACGCTTTCCAGATCATCCAGACAATACAGCTCCTTGTTTTCCAGTTCATCAAAAACCTGCTTCATGATGCCGTAGATCTCTTCAGCATCCCCGTAGGTTCCCTCCCGTAGGGAAACCTTTGGTTTTTCCATATCTTTTAACATATAATCCACCGTTTTTTCAGGATCGTAATCAAACCGCTCAAGTGACAGCCACCTGGCATCCTTTTCCCTTTTGAACCAGGTGAGCTGCCTCTTGGCAAAATGCCTGGTATCCCTTTTTACGATCTCCGTTGCCTCCGAAAGAGTGAGCGAGCCGGTCAGATACCGGTAAAATTCCTTGTATCCGAGCCCCTGCATCGAAAGGTTCCGATCGGTCAGCCCCCTTTCCATGAGTCCTTTCACTTCATCGATCAGGCCATCTTTTAGCATCTGGTCGACCCGTCTGTCGATCCGTTCGTACAGGATGGGCCGGGGCATATTCAGGACATAATAATACAGCTCATAGGGCGATTCTCTTTCCCGCTGCTCCCTGTTATGGTCGGAGATCCGTCTCCCGGTCTCGCGGTGGTATTCAAGCGCCCGTATGACCCGTTTCACGTTATTTTCATGGATCGCTTCCGCGCTTGCCGGATCAACCTCCCGCAGCATCTCGTGCAGAAAGCGGGGACCTTTTTCCTCTGCAAGCCTTGACAGCGAATTTCGAAACGAAAGATCCGTATCCTCAGTCCTCTCCCCGAAATCTACCTGATACAGCACCGACTGAATATAAAAGCCGGTTCCCCCGGCTATGATCGGAATCTTTCCCCGTTCATAAATCTCGGTCATCGCCTGTCCGGCAAGCTCCTGAAACCGGACGATATTAAACTCCTCCTCCGGATCCAGACAGTCGATCAGATAGTGCCTGATGCCGTGTTTTTCCTCTTCCCGGATCTTGGCAGAGCCGATGTCCATGAAGCGATATACCTGCATGGAATCGGCGGAGATGATCTCTCCGCCGATCCTTTCCGCCAGCAGGACCGCCAGGCTGCTTTTCCCCGAGGCTGTCGGTCCCGCGATCACGATCAGTTTTTGTTTCATCGCTTTGACGCTCTCCGCGCTTTCCGTACCTTGATCTGATGGAAAAGAAGGATCACAAGGCAGAGCAGCGCGATCACTAACGCAGCTAACGCGCCGATAGCAAATCTGGTGGCCAGTTCTCTCGTGGTGGCGAGCTGTTCGGCGATCGCGTAGGAGGAGAAGCGGTCCGTCCGGAAGGTAATGGTCTTGGGATCATCATCCAGATCCGGCAGGATCGAAAGCTCCCCGTCATGCACTCTGAGGACCGAATAGGTCTTTCCCGCCCTGTAGATGTCCTCGGGGATCGCGATGATAACCTCCATCGGCACCTCTAACCTTGTCACATTCTCCGGTATCCCGTTGACCATCTTCATCATCGTCAGATCGAAATACTGAAGCGGTTTCTGTCCGACAGCCTGCCGCATCAGCTTCACGTTCGTATCATCGGTCCGGGTGTCCTGCTTCGTAATGGAGACCGTTACGTTAGCCATGCTTCCCTCTGCTATCTCGACCAGCTCGTCATAGGTTAACAGCTTTTCCGTCACACTGCCCAGATTCGGCATACTCGGATAGATATCGGTCTTGGCTGTCTGCTCCAGCTCTTCTCTGGTCAGGGTATGATAATCCGGCAGAGGAGACGGCGGCGCGTACTGATTGTCCACATAGAAATCAAGGGTTCCTTCATAGAAGGCAGCCGCCATGAGTTCGAGGCTCTGCCCCGAAGCGATCATCTCCTTGGCCTGGTCTAACGTGATCCCGAGCTTTCTCAGAACCTCTGAATCTATCGGAATATCCGAGGTGTCCTCAATACCCAGTTCCGCGTCTGTCGGGATCGGGATATCGGAAAGATCCATTTCCTCCACAAATTCGTCCCCGGCTGTTCCGGATGCGGCATCGGCCAGGTTGACGGTATTGTTTTCGGTAGCCGTGTTCTGCTCTGTCTTGGGAATCTCCTGCACCTTCTGGCTCTGCGGCGTTTCTCCGGAGGCAAGCACTGCCTTCGCCCCTGCGTCGGTCTGGACAAAAGCGGCCGCTATCGCGTGATTCCCGACGATATTCGGGAAGGTATAGGACGAAACCGGCCCTACCTGCACGCCGTCCACGGCTACAGCCAATATGGCGAAGCCGGTCTTCGGCGTGATCGTATATGTTACGCTCTGTCCTCTGAGAACAGCGGTCAGTCCGCAGGGCGTGATGGTACCGCCTGTTGTGGCGACACCGGAGGAGATCGCGTAAGTAACGGCCCCCGTCTGAAGAAAGACCGCGGTAAAGCTGATATCCCGGTCAACTCTGTCAATCTTGTAGGAGGGGCTGCGGCTGACGACCTGATCGTTAACGTTCCAGCTCACAAAGGTATAACCCGGTGACTCTTTGGCCTCAATGGTGGCGGAGGAGCCCAGGGAATAGGTCCCGCCCCCGGTCACGATACCGCCTGCCGCCGGATTGGCGCCCACCGTGATCGTATAGTTCGTTTTCGCGAATTTCCCGGTGATCCTTCTGTCAAAGGTCAGATTGTTCAGTTCCAGGGAAGCTGAGGTGGAGATAATGCTGTCGCCCTCCTGCCAGCCGGTGAAAACATAACCGTCCTTTGCCTTTGCGGACAGTGTGGTCTTTCCGCCATAGCTGATCTGGCCGCCGCCTACCACGCTGCCTGCCTGATCATTTTCGGAAACTGCCGTAATGGTAACGAAATTCTGCTTGAAGTTTGCGGTCACGGATATATTGCTCTCCACATCATCAATCCTGTAATTGGTGGCGGAGGATACGATATTGCCGTCTCTTGACCAGCCCTCAAAGTAGTAATTCTTATTCGCCACGGCGGTGAGTGTTACCGAGCTGCCGCGGCTTACGGCACCGCCTCCCGTTACGATACCGCCGTTCTGTGGATTTGCGGATACTGTCACATTATAGGTGCCGCTTTTTACGGACACCGTCGCTCTGTCGTTATAGCGCGGATCCGCCTGCGAGGTCGCGATCACGGAAAGGCTTGACGCCTTTTCCTTTTTGGAAATCACCAAAAGACCGTCGTCCGTGATATAGGTGTCTTCGGATTTGGCTCCCGTAACGCTCCAGTTCACCGCCTGGCTGACAGAGGGATCCGTGCCGTCAACCTCCGCACCGAAATAATAATCCGTCCCCTTGGTCAGAGAGATATTGTGCGGATAGATCGTCACCCGGGAAACAGCGGATTTGCTTTTTACGTCCGCGGATACGGACAGATAGATCGTATGCGCGTTCTTATCATCCCTGGCATCCTTGAAATAAAGCTTTCCCTGGTAGGAGCCTACCGGGGCACTTGGCTTTAAAACGATCTGGAAACGGGAAACATCCGTCGGATTTAAGTTTGTCGAGCCGCTGATCATGGACAGGGAAAAGACGTCCGAGCTGGCCCCCGAGATCCCGTACTGCAGATTCACCGGTTCCGATCCGTTGTTATAGATCGAGAAGTCCTCAAAATCTCCTTCACCCACATTGCAAAGCAGATAAAAGCCGGAGATCGGTCCGCTCTCTCCCGCCGCCTTCAGGGAATAGTCCAATTCCTGCTTTTTCCTGGCTTCCTCCGCCGCGGCTGCAGCCTTCTCTTTTTCCTCCTGTGCCTTCTTTGCCTCTTCTTCCGCGATACGCTTGGCTTCCGCGGCCGCCTCGTCCTGTTCCTGCTGTTT
>JAILQQ010000223.1 GCA_024698885.1 Lachnospiraceae bacterium
GGGTCTGTTCCTTAAATTTATTTACGATCTGCTTTGCAAACTTAGGCCCGATTCCCTTGACAAGACCGCTCCCCAGATATTTTTCGATACCGTAAACCGTTGCGGGCAATGTCTCCTCAAAGGTTTCCATGGCGAACTGCCGGCCGTATTTCTTGTCAACCTTCCAACTCCCTCCCAGGGACAGTACGCTTCCAACATGGACATCCGGCATGTTTCCGATCACAGTTACAAGGTCATTAAAGCCTTTTGCCTTGCACTTGATGACGGAATAACCGTTTTCCGGATTCTGATATGTGATTCTCTCAACAACACAACGAAGATTTTCCATATGTATTTATGACTTAACCATCTCAGCTTCTATCGCAGATATCCTTTGAGAAAGGGTAGGATGAGAATGGTTTAAGATCACCTCTGCCGGATGAGGATTGATATCCGACAGGGATTCCTTACTAAGCCTCTTAAGTGCTGAGATCAGCATATTTCCATAACCCTCTTTTGCAGCAAAAGCATCTGCCTGATATTCATGCTTTCTTGACAGATAGTTTCCTATTATCTCCATCAGTGTACCTAAAGGCCAGATGATCACTCCCGTAAGCATCTGCGCAAGGTAGTAATTGATATCCTCGAATCCGAAAGCTTGATAAAGTCCTGGGATATTAAGCACTACTGCAAGAGAAATAAAAACCACAAGGATATTAAACGCTGAAAACGGCAGGCTTTTTACTGTATGCCTGTATCTTGCATGGGCAAATTCATGGGCAAATACAGCTGTGATCTCTTCAGGGGAATACTCGTTTACAAGGTTATCATCCAGAGATATCGTCTTTCTCCTGCCAATACCTGTACAAAAGGCGTTGGCCTTTGTAGTCCTCCTGCTCGCATCTCTTACGACTATCTTTTTAACGATCACCCCATATTTGTCACACAGCTTAAGCAGACTTTCCTTAAGCTCTCCTTTAGGAAGAGGATCGAATTTATTGAATATCCGCATGAGCGGTATGATGACCAGCATTATAAGAAGAATAATGACCAGCACTGCTATCGTTCCCCAAAGTATCGCCAGATTTCCGAAATTCTCAAATAGTATCATGATCAGCATGATCAGGCCATAAGAGATTATTATGCCCAGCAGGTGGTTTTTAAGGGCATCCAGCCAGAAGGTCTTTTTTGCGGATTTATTGAGTCCGTATTTCTCTTCTATCACAAAGGTATCATAATAATCAAAGGGCAGATCAAATATGAGCAGCACTGATGACAGAATTACCAGAAAAACCAGATATTGAAGATAGACATTCATGCCTGAAAGCAGGTCAAATATCCGGGCATATACATTGAACCCCAGTAAACACAGGGTGACCGCTATTGTTACGAGTTGAGATATCAGATCTACCCTGCCACCCTCTTTCTCATATTTAACCCAGTTTTCGTACTCTTCCTCGTTGTAGACATCCCGTACATTCTCCGGGAGTGCTTTCCTGATATAGGTGGAGTCCAGATAATCTATGAAAGCATCAAAGGCTTCCTTTGAAAGATATAGCAATATCACGATAAGTTTGATCATAGCTTCACTTCTTCCTTCTATGACTGCCGTTTCTTTGCGTTGTTCTGTTTATATTATAGCAAACGAAATTTATAATTTCGTTTACTATAACACTTTTCACCATAATTCTGAAATTGATAATCCCCCGAAGGATTGCTATTATAAGGTTACTATGTGTTACAGGTTTTATATTGATCTGATGAATGACAAGGAAAAGGAACTGCGTGAGATCATCCGTGTAGCGGAAAAATCCCTGCTCGCAGAAAAATTCAGGGATAAGCTGTCAAAGCCGCTGGTCACCTCTGGGGAAGTACGCCCTACAGACGTTACAGCTGTCATAGCTCCGGGAAGAAAAAGGGACAAGGCTGTTTTTCCGATGAAATGGGGTTTTTCTCTGAAAGGGAGCAAACAGCCTCTTGTGAATGCCAGGGTTGAGACAGCTTCGGTGAAACCGACATTCAAAAATGAATGGCTCTCCCACCGCTGCATAGTTCCAGCATCCTGGTACTTTGAATGGGAGCATTTTAAAAGTCCTGACGGAAAGGTGAAGACCGGAGATAAATACAGCATACAGCTCCGTGGAGCAAATATCACGTATCTTTGCGGTCTTTACCGCTTTGAAGATGAATACCCGGTTTTTACCGTCTTGACCAGAGAGCCGTCCGATGAGCTTCGCCGTATCCATGACCGTATGCCGTTAATTCTTCCAGAAGACATGATCAATGATTGGATACGCCCTGAATCGAAGCAGGAAGAACTGATATCATATGATCTTACGGATATGGCTTTTGAACGCACATAGGTATTTCGCTCGTTTACGCTTCCTTTATGACCATTTCTTCCCCTGCCTATTACCTGCCTAGGAAGACATCGTTCTCGATCAGTTCATCATATTTGTCGGTTCTAAGCACTTCGTAAGGACAGCGCGGCAGAGATAGATATTCTTTCTGCTTCTGTACCAGTTCTTTAGGTAAGAGGTAGAACAAGGTCAGCCACGATTTGTTTGAAGATCTGGGAATCCAAAGAGTATCATCCGGGCCATTAAGCATCAGATACCCGCTTTCATTATGTTGTCTGTTTCTATTTTGCATCTTGTCCACCTCCTTTCTTAAGCGGGATCCATTCCTCCCATTTATATACGACACGAAAATAGGTGAAATGTTCCATGTGTTCCAAAGAATTTTAAATTATTTTTTGGATTATAGTTTGTGGCTAATTTTTCAGGCATCCGATAGGAATGACATATACGCCGTCTTCACGCTTATAACCATATTCAGTCGCGGTTATGACAAGCTTAAGATCCGGCAGTCTTAGCGGGACCTGTTTTTCCTTTTTGTT
>JAILQQ010000255.1 GCA_024698885.1 Lachnospiraceae bacterium
TGTGCGACATATTTCTCCGTTGTACTCATCTGTTTTTCTTCTGTCCCTCCGCTTCCTCACTCTAATAAAATAAATCAGTGTTCCTTATTGCCTTCGGCGCAGAAGACGCTCAAATCAGCGTTTCCCATATTCTTCACGGAACGGCTTCCCATGTCTTATTCGTCTCATCAGAGAGCATCGGAATCCGTATCTGCTCAGAACCCTCTGGCCTCTGAACAGTTACCCGACCCCATCATTTCAGGGTTTTCTTTGCAAAACAACGGGCCATATCGCAAAACCTGCATTTTGGTACACCCCAAACAGCAAGTGCTTCGTGCCGTCCTGAACAGATACGTTTCCTGTCTGGAATGAGTTGTGCAAATCCGACAGTTCGAACGAGGCGACTGAAAAATGCCGGTACTACGGACCTGTAGCGAAATAACTTGATCATTTGACTTGTCTGTTTTCCCGAAGGCTTCGTCAAAAAGCCTCGGCAATGCCCGCATTGCCTGCGTTTTTTTCCTTGCCTTCAGAAAAACATCCTGCGTCAAATGATCAGTTAATTCTGCTACAGGTCCTTCGGCTGCGTTTTTTGCAGCCTTATGTACCGCTGCGTTTTTCTGGAAGCGCAAGCGTGCCGAGTCGAATTCGTCCGATTTGCACAACGGACCCGGCTTTCATCACAGCCAACGTTTTCTCAACCCCGAACCCGTTCCGGAAATCCGCAAGTCCCTTCGGGACCTGTGGTGATTTTGCGATCCTGAATTTGCTTCGCAAATCGCAAAATCATAACCAACGTTTTCTCACCCGCGAACCCGTTCCGGAAAACCAACCTTCTTCTGCACCTTCCTGAGTGTTTTGATCGCGGTGGCATTCGCCCGCTCAGCATTGTTGCGGATCACGGCATCGATCGCCGCCTTATCCTTTTCGAGCTCCCTGAATCTTTCCTGCAGCGGCTGCAACACAGCAACGACCGCGTCGCCCACCGCCTCCTTGAATTCACCGTACCCGCGCCCGGCAAACGCATTCACCACCTCATCCGGTCCCTTGCCGGTGCAGGCCGAGTAGATATCGATCAGATTCTTAAGCCCCGGCTGCTCGTCCCGGTAGCGGATCTCGCCCTCCGAGTCTGTCACCGCCCTCTTGCATTTGCGGCGGATCGTATCGGGATCATCCATCAGGTAGATGCTGGCGTTCGGGTTTTCATCCGATTTCGACATCTTCTTCGAAGGATCCTGCAGGCTCATGATCTTGGCGCCCACCTTGCCGATATAGGCCTCGGGCACCGTAAACACATCCCCGTATACGGCGTTAAAGCGCTCCGCCAGATTCCTGGTCAGCTCCAGATGCTGCATCTGGTCAACGCCCACCGGCACCACATCCGCCTGGTACAGCAGAATATCCGCCGCCATCAGCACCGGATAGGTGAAAAGGCCGGCATTGATATTATCCTGATGCTTCGCCGCCTTATCCTTAAACTGCGTCATCCGGTTCAGCTCTCCCATATAGGTAAAGCAATTCAGGATCCACGCCAACTCCGCGTGCCCGGAAACATGCGACTGATAATACAGAATACTTTTTTCCGGATCGATCCCGGCGGCAATATAGAGCGTCAGCAGCGCGCGCGCACGTTTCCGAAGCTCCGCCGGATCCTGTCTTACGGTGATCGAATGCAGATCTACCACAGCATAATAGCATTCGTATTCCTCGGAAAGCGCGACCCAGTTCTTTAACGCTCCGAGATAATTGCCAAGCGTCAGATTCCCTGTCGCCTGCATGCCCGAAAACAATATTTTTCTATCTCCGATCATAATTTTCCTCTCCGTGTACTTTTTAATATCATCACCGACCGTGGCGGAACCTCCGCGAAATCACTGTTTTCTGCCAGTGCCCGGTTGATCTCCTCAAGCGTTAACTTATCCGTGCAGAGCACCGCCTCCCACGAAAGACCCTTCGGAAGCTTCACAAGCGCGAAGGAATGCGTTTCCCAATGCATATTGTAGGCGATATAGATAAAGTCGTCATCGCTCCCGTCTTCCCGTTTTGCGTATTTCCCGCAGTAGAGCATCCCGATATGCCGGATATGATTGGCAAGCTTCGGGTACCACGCCTGCTCCGCGTGATAGGACAGATCCGGATAGCCGCAGGAAAGCGAATCCATCAGCTTTGGTTCATGGCACATATGAACGATCGGGTGCGCCTTTCGAAAAGCGATCAGCTCCCGTACAAAAGCATGCAGCTCCTTCGGCAGCGCGGTATCTCTCCAGTTGACCCAGCTTACGGGGTTATCCTGGCAGTAGGGGTTATTGTTCCCGTCCTGCGAATTCATGCATTCGTCGCCCGCAGGCAGCATCGGAATGCCTCTGGCCATAAACAGCATCACGAGAATATTCTTCATCTGCTTCAGCCTGAGCTCATTGATCTGTTTTTTCCGGGAAACGCCCTCTACGCCGCAGTTCCAGCTGTAATTATAGTTTTCGCCGTCCCGGTTTTCCTCCCCGTTATTCTCGTTATGCTTATAATCATAGGAAACGAGGTCGTTCAGCGTAAAGCCTTCATACGTCGTGACATAATTGATCCGGCGGATATCGGCGGGATTGTCGGACTGCGCGTAAATAAACGCGTTCAGCATATCCTCGTCGCTTTTGACAAAACGCCTGGCCGTATTCATATAATCTCTGTTGCAGACCGCAAGGCACAGATTCCGTTTTAAGGCGCCGGCGGAAAAGAAGCTGTCATTTCTGTCAAAATACTGATAATAGATCCTGGTATCATACAGAATGTCATCGGTCACGATCAGGCCGATCGGCAGCGCTTCCCCCATCAGAAGGAAGCCGTCGATATGGTATTCCTTCACCCAGTGCTGTAAACAGGGAATGATCCGATTCCGGTTGACCTCCTTCGGGAAATAAAAACGCATGACGATCTCAATACCGGCGCGGTGAAACGCCTTCACCATGTCCTTGAATTCCCTGACAAAATCATCCGATGCGGCATATTCCGGCTTCGGCATGAAATAACAGGCGTTCTTGAATCCCCAGTAGTTCATCTTTTCGCCTGTTTCCTGCCCGGATGCACTGTCCCCGGGCGCTTCGGTATAGATCAGCCTGCTTTCCTCGTCAAATTCATAGAAAAAATAGGCCGGCATCAGCACGATCTGGGTAACGCCAAGCTCCCGGATATAGGGAAGTCTTTCGATCAGTCCGAGATACGTGCCCCGGTGGGTCACCTTTGCGGAGGAATGCTTTGTAAATCCCCGGACATGCAGCTCATAGGCGATCAGATCGTTCGTATCAAGTCTTAAGGGCCTGTCGCCCTCCCAGTCATACACGCGGTCATAAACCATGGCCGGATCGATATGCCCTTTCCGGACCGGTTCGCCCCATTTTCTGAGCCGCCTGCAGTTTTTCACATAGGGGTCGATACAGATCTTTCCGTCTTTTTCGATCGTATAGTAAAAAGCATGACTGTCAAGCGGCTGGATCAGCACGCTGTACACACACCCGAAAGCGTGGTACTTTGCCAGATCAACGCGAAGCAGCTGTTTTCCCGACAGATCGTACAAGCATAAAAAAAGCGTTTTGTATTCCGCGGCCGCAAAGCAGAAATTCACGCTGTTTTTTGATATACTGACTGCTCCGGATTCAAACGATACACCTTCTTGTATCTGATAAGTCATTTTTTCCTTTCGAATTCCCCCGAAAAACGCGCTCCAAATAAAAACCCCTCTCAGGATCCTTTTTAAACCGCTTTCGGAAGAACCTCATCCACCCTTCCATGTATACATAGATCAGCGAAACCATCGCTGAAATGCTCGTGAAGCGTGATCAAAACCACGCGATTGCCTGCGTAATACTGTAAAAATGTCCTGACCATCGGATGGTGCATATTGGTCCCGAGAACAAGCAGAAGGTCCGCGCCGATGATGGCATCGGCGGCCATGGTCATAATGTCGTTCCTCACCATTTCCCCTCTTAACTGAACCCGGGGACGGATCGGCACCTGGCATTTCGTACATAACGGAATACCCTTCTGAGACTTCATATACTGGAGCGTATAGCTTTGATAGCATTTGGGACATTCGTTTACACGGATACTGCCATGCAGCCGGATAACATCCTTTATCCCCGCAGTGGTGGCCAGGTCGTTGACATCATGCGTGATACAACCGTAAAGCTTTCCCATATCCTGAAGCTTTTTGATCGCCGCGTAAGCCGGTCCCGGCTCAGCCTCTCTCTCCAGTATTTCCCGCCGGTAAAATTCGTAAAATTTCTGCTTTTTCGTCGTATAAAATTCTGCCGAAAAAAGCTCTTCCGGCGCCAGACCATACTCATCCTCGATCCGATAGCACTCTTCGCTGCTCCAGAGATTCTTCAGACCGCATTCAATTTCCATGCCGACTCCCATAAGGCAGACAATCCTGTCAGACTCCCGGATCAGGGTCTGAAGGGCTTTCAGTCTGCTGTCATCGGTACCAGAAAAATCAGACATCCCCCCACCTCCCGGCATAAACGTCAGTAGAAATGTCATTTCGTATACAACGATAAGAGTATTTTATCAGTTTTTCTTCCATTTTTCAAGGAAGTATGATAGCTTATAGATATGGGCCCGCATTCCGTTTGAAAGGTGCGGTATCGCCCGTTTTGCAACAGTGTTTATGGATAAAGAGGAGAAAAAATGATGGCAGATGACAATATCAAGCGGACAGGGGAAGAGCCCGAAGAGGAAATGACCGTCACGCTCGAGCTTGAAAACGGCAAAAGCGTGGACTGTGCCGTTATTACAATCTATGAGATGAACGGGCAGGATTATATCGCTCTCTTACCGGTTGACGAAAACGGAGACAGTCCGGAGGGAGAGGTATGGATCTACCGGTACGCGGAAGATCCGGAGGACGAAAACGCCGAACCGGTTTTAACCTATATCGAGGATGATGACGAATATGACGCGGCAGCGGATTATTTCGACGAACTGCTTGACAGTGAAGAATTTGAAGAGGATGACGAGTAATACCCGTCATCCTCTTCGTATTCTGAGTCCTTTGATTTCCGAGTCCTGAGCAGCCGCCCAAACCTCAAGAGCCTTTTTGTATCAGCTTCATAAAGGAACTGCTGCCTACGCCGATCCGGCCGACGCCCATATCCAAAAAGCTCTTCGCCGTTTCATAATCGCGGATACCGCCGGAGGCCTTGACCGCGCAGCGTCCCTTTGCGGTATCAAGCATGATCTGCAGCTGTTCTTTCGTTGCGCCGCCGCCGTTAAAGCCGGTAGAAGTCTTAACAAAATCCGCGCCGGCTGCGATGCTGACTTCCGTAGCCTTCGCGATGAGCTCCGGCGTCAGAACGCCCGCTTCCAGTATGACCTTCACGATCGCGTTATGACGGTGCGCTTCCTCGGTCACGGCACGGATCTCATCTTCCAAAAGATCCCACTTTCCGGAAAGAGCATAGCCGTAATTCATTACCATATCAAGCTCTTCGGCTCCCAGCTCGCAATAGGTCGATGCCATAAAAGCCTTTACCTTCTTAGGGGATTTCCCATGCGGGAAATCCAGCACACAGCAGACCTTTGTTTTCGTGCCGGCACAAAGCTTTGCCGCCAGCGGGATATCGCAGGGCTGCACACACACGGAATAGCTCTCATGCTCGATGCCCTCCCGGATCGCGGCCTCCACCTCTTCCGTCGTCATGACGGGATTTAGCGGGGAAGTATCAATACTTCGGTTGATTTCCATTCTTCTCTTTCCTTCCTTTCCTTAGGGGGTCCATTTGACCGGCGCTTTGCAGCAGGGGCAATACAGTGGATCTTCTCCTAAAACATAAAAACCATGCACCCTGTTTTCACAGCCATAACAATAAACTGTTCCGTCATTATACTCCTCATTCGCTCCTCTGCCTTCGTCGTTGATATACTCCTCCATATATTGTTCATTGCCGCCGGATACCATATCAAGCTCGTCATCGGTCAAAAGCATCCCGGCCTTTTTAATGGCTTCCCGCTTCCCGTCCTTAGAGGGCTCGTTTTCCACCTGTTTCTTCAGTATTCCCGTGAGTTTCATGATCCTGTTCTCCTTTCCTCATCAACAATGAAAAAATGATTCTTCGTACATTTATACGCACGATTTTGGGTCATGGCAATTTTTTTTGGAATGCATGAATATGTTGAATATATTATAAAAGATTTCAGAACTTTTGACAACAATCTGATTTTATATGATATAGTATAGAAGAAACCGTATTATCATCAACACATCTGAAACACATCAGGAGGAAGGAAATATGAAGAAAATACTATTGACGGCAGGTGCAGTTTTCGCATCGGTCTTTCTGCTTTCGGCTGTACCGGTGAAAGCTGACATGGGAGAAGCGATCGCCTATAATCCCCTGCTTCAGGATATCTATCACTTGGAGGATGCCAAACAGGATCTTCGCGGAAAGAGCAATAAATTAAAGACGTATCAGGACTCCGGGTCTCCCCAGAAAATGATAGACGCGACGCAGAACGACGTGAATGCTGCCGCAAAGACCCTGGCAAATATAAATTCGATAATCAACAACCAGACAATGATGATCGCGTTATCTCCGAACCTGGCAGCTGTCGGGACACCCCTGATCGACCAGGCAGCCGTATCCGCCGCGCAGGCTGCGCAGCTTGCGCTTACCAAGCAGGCCGAAGCCAATCAGGCGGCACTGAATGCTTTCGTGATGAATCAGGCGCTGCTTTTAAATCAGGCCACGGTGACAGAGGCGGCCAAAGCAAACCAGAACGCGGTCAATAAGCAGCTCGAAGCCAACCAGGCTGCCGCCGCTTACGCGCTTGCGAACCAGAACGCAGCCGCGACCGCGGTCGCTTATAATCCGCTCGTATTTGCTTCCGTTGCCTCCACGCCGGTCAATCCGCCGTATGCCCATAATCTGGTCCTGCTTGACAATATCAATAAGATCTCGGAAGCCCAGACAAAGGCCAAAGGTGCGCGCGAGATCGCAAATGCCACGTTATCGCGGATCAATAATATCAGGCCGGCGTTAGAATCCGCCAAGGCACAGGCGGCATATAATCCCGCCTATGCGGCCAATGCCACCGAGCTCCAAAACCAGCTGAACGCGTTAGAGGCCTCCTACGCATCCCAGAGCGCCGATGCTTCCGAAAAAGAAGCCACGTTCCAAAAGCTCCAGGCTACCCTTCCGACGGCAGGCTATGACCCGATGCTCGTGAAATACTATTATGCAAACTGGTAATGCCTTAACCGGTATCGGAAAAAGCAGTTCTCACGGGAGGGCTGCTTTTTCTTACTGTACTTTTTCAAAAAATAATTTCCATACGATAGATGTACTGCGTATAAATGACTAAAAAGAGGGATAAATATGAAGCTCACAGGAAATCTTAAAAAGCAGGTCGAAAACGAAGGAACCAGGGAAGGCAGGAGAAACCTCATCGAGAAAGCGGGTATGCTGCTGACTGACGAAGAACTTAATATGGTAAGCGGCGGCGGAATAGACGAAGTAGATGATAATCCGAAACATGCTAGCCTGGACCCTGACCCTGACCCTGGTTTTACGGAATTGTCAGAATGTATTATCCCAAATGAAAAATCGAACCAATACATATGAAGTATTCGGATGGAACAATAATATGCAGTAATTGTGTATGATTTTGAGGCAAAGCAATGACTGCAAAGAGAAATCCGGCCGGACGGCCGGGTTTCTCTCGGACGGCCGGGTTTCTCTCTGCCATGGATCAGACAGCCCGACGTCTCTCTCATCAGACGATCAGACGGTCTTCGGGAGCCAGATACATGTTATCTCCCTCTTTTACATCGTAAGTCTCGTAGAATTCCTCGAATTGCTGAGCCGGGACGTTTGCCTGCAATCCGTAATAAAATGAACTTAGTCACCATCGTCCTCACCATTTGCTTGAAAATAAAACAAGCTCTTCCGGCGGCTTTTATCTGCCTTTTACCCCCGCTCTGTTCCCCCGGCGCGTACAAATCAAGCTCTCCCGGCGGTTTTTATCTGCCTTTTACCCCCGCTCTGCTCCCCCGCCGCGTATAAAGCAAGCTCTTCCG
>JAILQQ010000256.1 GCA_024698885.1 Lachnospiraceae bacterium
TAGTAAACGCAATAAGTAATTGCGTTTACTATAACGCTCCGCGAGGATGCGCACGGATTTTGTAAGGAAATATGCCGCAGGAAGCGGCCAAAATCCGGCGCAGCAAACGACAAAACGAAAAGAGTTTTGTCGTTTGCTATAAAATTGAATCATTAAAAGGCAAAGGTGTCTGTTACGTATGAACGTTACGGATGTCTTTGCCTTTTATTATGCGCACGGATTTTGAAAACAAACAAACCGGTGCAGAGAAAGGAGAATACTATGAAAAAAGAAGGAATGAACAGTGTACCGTCGTATTTCGGAAGCCTTGTATTTGATGACAGGGTCATGCGTGCCACGCTTTCAGGGGAGGTATATCATTCTCTGAAAAAGACGATCCGGGAGGGAGCAAAGCTCGATGTCTCCCTGGCGAATCAGGTCGCGGCAGCCATGAAGGATTGGGCCGTGGAAAACGGTGCTACGCATTATACGCACTGGTTCCAGCCTCTTACGGGCTTTACGGCGGAAAAGCACGACAGTTTTATTTCCCCTTCGCCGGATGGCGGTGTCATCATGGAATTTTCGGGAAAAGAGCTGATCCAGGGAGAGCCGGATGCTTCTTCCTTCCCTTCGGGCGGTATCCGCGCAACCTTTGAGGCCAGAGGCTATACCGCATGGGATCCGACCTCCTATGCCTTTATCAAAGGAAAGACTCTCTGCATCCCGACGGCTTTCTGTTCCTACAGCGGGGAAGCGTTAGATAAAAAGACGCCTCTGTTACGTTCCATGGAAGCGCTCAACAAACAGGCGCTCAGGATACTGAAGCTGTTTGGCAATGAGGATGTCAAAAGCGTGCGTACCTCGGTAGGACCGGAGCAGGAGTATTTCCTGATCGACAAGGAGATGTATGAAAAGCGCAAGGACCTGGTCTATACCGGCAGAACCCTGTTCGGGATGAAGCCGCCGAAGGGCCAGGAGATGGAGGATCATTATTTCGGTGTGATCCCGCCCCGGGTGACGGCCTATATGGAGGACCTGAACGATGAGCTCTGGAAGCTTGGGATCCTCGCGAAGACCGAGCACAATGAGGTGGCGCCGGCCCAGCACGAGCTGGCTCCGATCTATACAACGACCAACATTGCCGCGGATCATAACCAGCTGATGATGGAGATCATGCAGAAGGTAGCCCTGAAGCATGATCTGGTATGCCTTCTGCATGAAAAGCCCTTTGCCGGTGTCAACGGAAGCGGCAAGCACAATAACTGGTCCATGGCGACGGATAAGGGCATGAATCTCCTGTCGCCCGGTGAAACACCGTATGAAAACGCGCAGTTTTTACTGTTCCTCTGCGCGGTGATCAAGGCAGTGGACGATTATCAGGATCTGCTGCGCCTTTCGGTCGCAACCGCCGGTAATGACCACAGGCTGGGAGCCAACGAAGCACCGCCTGCTGTTATCTCCATTTTCCTGGGCGATGAGCTTACGGCGATCCTGCAGGCCATCGAGAGCGGCAAGCCCTACGCGGGTACCACAAAGAAGATCATGAAGCTCGGCGTGGATGTGCTTCCGAAATTCCCCCGCGACAATACGGACCGCAACCGGACCTCCCCGTTTGCCTTTACCGGCAACAAATTTGAGTTCAGGATGCTCGGCTCAAGCAACAGCATTTCCTGTGCCAATATGATGCTGAACGCAGCGGTGGCGGAATCGTTAAAGATCTTCGCGGATAAGCTGGAAACAGCGAAGGACTTTGAAAAGACCTTAAACGATATGATCAAAAAGACCATTAAGGAGCACAAGCATATCCTGTTTAACGGAAACGGATATGATGAGTCCTGGATTAAAGAGGCGGAAAAACGGGGACTTCACAACCTGAAGACGACACCGGATGCGATGCCGCATCTTTTAGATGAGCACAATGTGAAAATGCTGACGGCCCATGGCGTGTTTACGGAAGCGGAATTAAAATCCCGTCATGAGATCATGCTGGAGAATTACTGCAAAACCGTGATCATTGAAGCCCAGACCATGGTGGATATGGCACGCAAGGAGATCATCCCTGCCGTGGAAGGCTACGCCTCGAAGATGGCAGCGGCGGCAGCGCGCAAAAAGGCACTGGACAAGAGCATCGCCTGCAGCTATGAGATCGGTATCGTGAAGAAGCTTTCCGCTCTTTCGGATGAGATGGAGCAGAAGACGGAAGAACTGGAAAAGGAGACCGATGGCTTAAAGGCCGTTGAGGAGATCAAGGAAAAAGCCTTTGCCATAAGGGATCATATCCTTCCGAAAATGGATGCCTTAAGAGAAGCGGCAGATGAAGCGGAGCGGCTGACCGCAAAGAGCGAATGGCCCTTCCCGACCTACGGGGATCTGCTGTTTGGCGTAAGGTAAACCACACTTGGATGCTGGAGGCTGTTATGAAACAGGATTATCGGGAAAATATCAAAAATCTGCAAAAGGAACGGGATGCCTGCGGGATCGGCGTTGTCGTGAACATAGACGGGCATAAGGACCGGACCGTTGTGGAGGATGCCTTAAAGATCGTGGAAAAGCTTGAGCACCGCGCCGGAAAGGATGCCGACGGAGAGGTTGGCGACGGCGTCGGGATCACGCTGCAGATCTGCCATTCCTTCTTTATGGAGGCCTGCAGCGTAGCCGGCATCGATACCGGGGTCAGGGAACCGGGAGACCTGGGCGTGGGCATGTTTTTTATGCCGACGGATCCCATGAAGCGCAGATTCGCGGAGCGTATGTTCGAAGTGATCTGCGAGAAAAACAAGGTCAGCCTCCTTGGCTGGCGGGAGGTTCCTGTTCATCCGGAAATACTCGGAAAGAGAGCCCTCCAGTCCATGCCCTGCATCATGCAGGCGATCCTGTGCCGTCCGGCGGATATTCCGGCCGGAAAGGCCTTTGACCGCAGACTCTATATTATCCGACGGGAATTTGAACAGGGGGCGGAGGATACCTACGTCTGCTCCCTGTCCTCCCGGACGATCGTATATAAGGGCATGTTTCTGGTGGGACAGCTGCGGCGCTTCTACGAGGATCTGACGAGGGAAACGTATCAGAGCGCCATCGCTGTGGTGCATTCCCGTTTTTCCACCAATACAACGCCGAGCTGGGAACGGGCGCATCCCTACCGTATGATCGCCCACAATGGTGAGATCAATACGATCCGGGGCAATATCGACCGGATGCTAGCAAGGGAAGAGACCCTTGCTTCGCCGTTAATTGACAGTGAGGCAGATAAGATCTTCCCGGTGATCCCGCGGATCGCCTCCGATTCCGCGATGCTTGACAATACGTTGGAGTTTCTCTATATGAACGGGATGGAGCTGCCTCTTGCCATGATGGCGATCATCCCCGAGCCCTGGAAGCATGATAAATTCATGAAGCAGGAGCGGAAGGACTTTTATCATTACTATGCGACCATGATGGAGCCCTGGGACGGCCCGGCGGCGATCCTGTTCACGGACGGAGAGCTGGTGGGGGCGACCCTTGACCGAAACGGGCTCAGGCCCGCCCGGTATTATGTTACGGATACTGGAAAGCTCATTCTTTCCTCGGAGGTAGGGGTTTTAGAGATCCCGGATTCCCATATCGTAAAGAAGGGGCGGCTGTCACCGGGACGGATCCTGCTTGTCGATACGGTTTCCGGCAAGCTGATCCCGGATGAGACCTGCAAGGATGATTACGCGAAGAGACAGCCCTACGGGGAATGGCTTGACCGGAATCTGAAGCACTTAAAGGACCTGACGATCCCGAACCATAAGATCCCGAATTATGATCAGGAAACGCGGGATAAGATGTATAAGGTCTTCGGGTATACCTATGAGGATATTAAAACCCAGATCCTGCCGATGGCCGGAAACGGTACGGAGCAGATCGCGTCCATGGGAACCGATGTCCCGCTCGCGGTCCTTTCGGAGAGCCATCCGTGCCTTTCGCATTATTTCAAGCAGCTGTTTGCGCAGGTAACAAACCCGCCGATCGATGCGCTGCGGGAGAGGATCGTGACGGATACGACGGTATATATCGGTTCGGACGGCAACCTTCTGTGTGAAAAAAGCGATAACGCCAGAATGCTTCAGATCGAGAATCCGATCCTGACGGGCGTAGACCTGATGAAGCTGAAGGCGTTAAAGGAGCCGGGCTTTACGGCCGCTGTGGTTCCGATCCTTTATTATAAGCATACGTCTTTGGAAAAGGCGCTCGATGCCCTCTGCATCGCCGTAGACCGGGCGTACAGACAGGGCGCCAATATCATCATCCTCTCCGACCGCGGCGTGGATGAGAACCATGTGCCGATACCGGCGTTACTGGCGGTCTCCTGTACCGAACAGCATCTGGTCACGACGAAGAAACGGACGCAGGTCTCGCTGATCCTTGAGAGCGCGGAGCCCCGGGATGTGCATCAGTTCGCGGTACTCTTAGGCTTTGGTGCCAGAGCGGTCAATCCGTATCTGGCGCATGAATGTATCAGCGAGCTCATTACCTTAGGCATCCTTGACAAGGATTACCACACGGCTATTGAGGATTACAACATCGCGATCTTAAACGGGATCGTAAAGATCGCGGCGAAGATGGGCATCAGTACGCTGCAGTCCTATCAGTCCGCGAAGATCTTTGAGGCGGTTGGCCTTTCCCGGGAATTTACAGACCGGTATTTTACGGGGATCGTAAGCCGCGTCGGCGGCATCGGGATAAGGGAGCTGGATGAGCAGGTAACGGCAAGGCATGACAGAGCCTTTGATCCCCTCGGTCTTTCGACGGATACGACGCTTGATTCCGTAGGACTTCATCAGCTGCGGAGCAATGACCTGGCAGAAAGCCATCTCTACAGCCCGGAAACGATCGTTCTTTTGCAGCAGGCGGTTCGGGAGGACAGCTATGAACTCTTCAGACAGTATACCGCTTTAGTGGATGATCCGAAAAGGCATCATACCCTGCGGAGCTTTTTCGATCTTGTTCCGGCTGAAAAGCCGATCCCCCTTGAGGAGGTGGAGCCGGTTTCCGAGATCGTCAGACGTTTCAAGACGGGGGCCATGTCCTACGGTTCTATTTCAAAGGAAGCGCACGAGACCCTGGCGATCGCGATGAACCGCCTCGGCGGGAAATCCAACACCGGTGAAGGCGGCGAGGATCCGGTGCGGTTCGGAACGGAAAAGAGCAGCGCGATCAAGCAGGTAGCTTCGGCCCGCTTCGGCGTTACGATCGAATACCTGAACAATGCGCAGGAGATACAGATCAAAATGGCTCAGGGAGCCAAGCCCGGCGAGGGCGGACATCTGCCGGGAAGAAAGGTTTACCCCTGGATCGCGCATACCCGCCATTCCACGCCGGGAGTTGCCCTGATCAGTCCGCCGCCGCATCACGATATTTATTCGATCGAGGATCTGGCGCAGCTGATCTACGATCTGAAAAACGCGAACCACGACGCGCGGATCGCGGTCAAGTTAGTTTCCGAGGCCGGCGTCGGAACCATCGCTTCGGGCGTGGCCAAGGCCGGCGCCCAGGTCATCCTGATCTCCGGACATGACGGCGGAACGGGGGCAGCGCCCCTTTCTTCGATCCATCACGCGGGACTGCCCTGGGAGTTAGGGCTGTCTGAAGCGCACCGGACGCTTACGGAAAACGGGCTCAGGGAGCGGGTGATCTTGGAAACCGACGGAAAGCTCATGAGCGGACGGGACGTGGCCATCGCAGCGATACTCGGTGCGGAGGAGTTTGGCTTTGCAACTTCTGCCCTGGTATGCATGGGCTGTATGATGATGCGGGTCTGCCATAAGGATACCTGTCCGGCCGGCGTGGCAACGCAGAATGAACTGTTAAGAAAGCGCTTTGCCGGAAAGCCGGAGCATGTGATGCGCTTCATGACCTTTATCGCAGAGGAGCTTCGGGAGATCATGGCATCCCTCGGAATCAGGAGCATAGAGGAAATGGTCGGACATACAGAGCTTTTGCGTCCGAGACAGGATAAGGACCGGTACGGCCTTGAGCTTTCGGAGATTTCGGGAACGCCGGAGACAAGACATTTTGAGCCGGAAAAGATCTATGATTTTCATTTGCAGGATACGCTTGATGAGAGCCTTCTGATACCAAGACTTCTCGGGAAAGAGGCGGAAGCCGGCGTCCATGAGCTTTCGACAAAGGTTTCCAGCGTGAACCGGACCTTCGGGACGCGTTTCGGTGCCGAGGTGAGCAGACGGTACGGGAATTCCCTTCCGGAGGATGCCTTTGTGATCCGTGCTTTCGGCGGCGGCGGTCAGTCCTTTGGTGCTTTTCTGCCGAAGGGCGTTACGATCCGGCTGACGGGAGATGCCAATGACGGCTTCGGCAAAGGTCTTTCCGGCGGCAAGCTCGTCCTGACGGTGCCGGAGGGAACCGGAAACGGCGGTTTTGTAGCGCAGGACAATATCATTGTCGGGAACGTGGCTCTTTACGGCGCGACTTCAGGCAAGTGCTATATCGACGGCGTTGCGGGAGAACGCTTCTGCATCCGGAATTCGGGGGCCGTGGCTGTGGCACTGGGCTGCGGAGATCATGGCCTTGAGTACATGACTGGCGGCCGGGCGGTGATCCTCGGCGATACCGGAAAGAACTTCGCGGCCGGTATGAGCGGCGGTGTCGCATATGTCTATGACAAACGGCATGATCTCTACCTGAAGCTGAACAAGGACATGGTCGAGCTTTCGGAGGTGACGGAAAAGTACGATGTACAGGAGCTTGAGACCATTCTGAAGGATTTTGTGCGGGAGACGGGTTCGGCTTACGGGAAGAAGCTGCTTGAGAATTTTGCCGGAGAGCTCCCCTTCTTTAAAAAGATCATCCCGCATGATTATAAAAAGATGTTAATTGCTGTCGCACAGTTCGAGGAAACCGGACTTTCGCCGGAAAAGGCGGAGTTGGAGGCATTTAAGGCATTGCACGGAGGTGTTTGAAGTGGGGAAAGCAACTGGTTTTTTGGAATATCAGAGAGAAGAAAACGAATGCATACCGCCGGCCATACGCCTGAAGAGCTTTGAGGAATTCCATAAGCCGATGGATGAAGAAGCAAGAAGAAAGCAGTGCGCCCGCTGTATGGACTGCGGCGTTCCCCTCTGCCAGTCCGCGATGGTGCTTGCGGGAATGGTAACGGGATGTCCGCTGCATAATCTGATCCCGGAATGGAATCATGAGATTTATTCGGGACACTATGAACATGCGCTGGCACGGCTGTTAAAAGCAAACAATTTCCCGGAATTCACCGGAAGGGTCTGTCCGGCTCTCTGCGAAAAGGCCTGCGTGCTGGGCCAGTACGACAAACCGGTCACAAGCCATGACAACGAGCTGTTCATCATCGAAACGGCCTTTGCCGAAGGGACGATGAAGCCGAGGATCCCTTCCATCCGCTCCGGTAAGCGGGTGGCCGTGATCGGCTCCGGGCCTTCGGGCCTTGCGGTGGCCGATCAGCTGAACCACAGGGGACATCTGGTAACGGTTTATGAAAGAGATGACCGCATCGGGGGACTGTTGATGTACGGGATCCCCAATATGAAGCTTGACAAGAGCGTACTGACCAGACGCCAGAAGCTTATGGAGGAGGAGGGCGTGACCTTCCTCTGCAATACGGACGTAGGGAGAGATATCGGGGCCGAGGAGCTGTTAAAAGACTATGACGCTGTGGTGCTCTGCTGCGGGGCGAAGAAGCCGCGGGGCCTTGCCTGCGGAAGCCCCGATTCGGTCAAAGGCATCTGTTTTGCGGTAGATTTTCTGAAATCGGCAACAAAGAGCCTTCTTGGCGGGGAAACTGCCGGGCCGGCAAAGAGCGCGGCTACTTTCAGTGCAAAAAACAAACATGTCGTGATCGTCGGCGGCGGAGATACCGGAAACGATTGTATCGCAACGGTTTTACGGCAGGGCTGTAAATCCGTAACGGCGCTTGAGATGATGCCGAAGCCCCCTGCAGAACGGACACCGGACAATCCCTGGCCGCAGTGGCCGAAGACCTTAAAGACGGATTACGGGCATGAGGAGGCTGCGGCAGTGTTTGGCAGCGATCCGCGGGTATTTTCCACCACCGTAAAGGAGTGCGTCACGGGGAAAAAGGGAGAGCTTAAGAAGATCCGGACCGTGGAGGTCTGCTTTGAAAAAGGGAAGCTTAAGGAGATCGAAGGCACCGAAAAGGAGCTTCCCTGCGATCTGCTTCTGATCGCGGCCGGGTTTACCGGCTGTGAACCATATACGGCGGAAGCCTTTCAGACAGCGCTCACGGAGAGGGGCGTTGTGAAGACCGACGGGGCTTATGCCACGGACCGGGAAAAGGTTTTTTCCGCGGGAGATATGCGAAGAGGTCAGTCCTTAGTGGTCTGGGCTATCGCCGAGGGGCGGGCCTGTGCCAGAGAGGTAGACCGGTTCCTAATGGGATACACGTCGCTGTAACGGTTTACAGCCGCGTATCACAATATAACACTATGCCGGAAGCGGAAATCCTTCGGCCCGAAAACAGGCCGGATCTGCGCAGAGGAGGACGGCAGGCGGGTAGTGTGAGAAAGAGGGAGGAGAAATATTATGAGTGATTTATCAACTGTCTTGGAAAGTGTCAACACACAAATCTACGGCGTCTGGTTTTTAGCGGGCGCGGCACTCGTGTTCTGGATGCAGGCAGGCTTTGCCATGGTGGAGTCCGGCTTTGCAAGAGCCAAGAACGCGGGCAACATCCTGATGAAGAACCTGATGGATTTCTGCATCGGAACGGTTATGTTTATCCTGATCGGTTTCGGCCTGTTTCTGGGAGAGGATATCCTGGGCGGATTTCTGGGAAAACCCAATTTTGATATTTTTTCCCATTACGCGGAATTTGACTGGTCAAATTTTGTCTTTAACCTGGTATTCTGCGCAACGACCGCAACGATCGTATCCGGGGCTATGGCGGAACGCACGAAGTTTTTATCCTACTGTGTCTATTCTGCCGTGATCTCGGCGCTGATCTACCCCATTGAGGCGCACTGGACCTGGGGCGGCGGGTGGCTGGCCCAGATGGGCTTTCATGATTTCGCCGGTTCCAACTGCATCCACATGGTGGGCGGCATCTGCGCGCTGATCGGCGCGATCATTGTCGGCCCCCGTATCGGAAAATTTACGAAGGGTAAGGACGGCAAGATCGAAAAGATCAACGCCTTCCCGGGACATAACATTCCTCTCGGCGCACTGGGTGTTTTCATCCTTTGGCTTGGCTGGTGCGGCTTTAACGGCGCTGCCGCCACGGATCTGTCCCAGCTTGGCGCGATCTTTGTGACGACGACAATCGCCCCCTCGGTGGCGACTGTGGTCTGCATGATCTTTACCTGGGTGAAATACGGAAAGCCAGATGTTTCCATGTGTCTGAACGCTTCTCTGGCGGGTCTTGTGGCTATTACGGCACCCTGTGATACCGTGGATGCCTTCGGCGCAATCATCGTCGGCGCGGTAGCAGGCGTTCTGGTCGTCTTCGGTGTCTGGTTCCTTGATAATGTGATCCATGTCGACGACCCCGTCGGCGCGGTGGCGGTCCATATGATGAACGGTATCTGGGGAACGCTTGCGGTAGGTCTTCTGTCCACGAATACGGTACCCGGCTACTGCCTTGCGGACAGAGAAGGCAATGAGTTAGTGGGTCTGTTCTACGGCGGCGGATTTAAGCTCCTTGGGATACAGTTTGTAGGCATGCTTGCGACGGCTGCCTGGACAACGGTTACGATCATCATTGCGTTCCTTATGATCAAGGCTATCTTCGGCCTGCGCGTCAGTGAGGAAGAGGAGATCACAGGCCTGGATATTACGGAACACGGCCTGACCTCCGCTTATGCGGGCTTCTCCATCATGGACGTGACGGGAATGGAAATGCAGGCTAACGAAAACACGGATCTGGGCGTGCCGGAATTTGAGAATGCATCGCCGGCGCTGCGCAACGCGGCGGTCCCTGTGGAACAGGCTCCCACGGCGCCGATGTTCGACAGCGGTATGTACAAGGTGGCGATCATCGCGAAGCTTTCCCGCTATGACCAGCTGAGAAAGGCTCTTAATGATCTCGGCGTGACCGGCATGACCGTGACCCAGGTAATGGGCTGCGGCATCCAGAAGGGCGCGGGCGAGAAGTACAGGGGCGTTGAGATCGATGCGACACTGCTGCCTAAGGTAAAGGTTGAGGTAGTGGTCAGCAAGATCCCCGTGAAGTCTATCGTCGAAACGGCGAAAAAGGCGTTATATACCGGACACATCGGCGACGGAAAGATATTTGTCTATGATGTCCGCAATGTAGTGAAGGTACGTACCGGAGAGGAAGATTACGCGGCTCTCCAGGACGTAGAGTAGAGGAAAGGAGGAGAATATGAGGTATTGTAAGAGGTGTGTGATGCCGGACACGAGGCCCGGTATCCGGTTTGACGAGGAAGGGATCTGTTCGGCCTGCCGTTCATATGAAGCGCAGAAGACGGTGGACTGGGACAAAAGATGGAAGGAATTTGAGAGCCTCTGTGACAAGTACAGGGGAATGAACGGGGATGGCTATGACTGCATGATCGCCGTCAGCGGCGGCAAGGACAGTCATTTCCAGACGGATCTGATGAAGAACCGGCTGGACATGAATCCGATTTTAGTCAGCGTAGAGGATAATTTCCCCATGACAGACGCCGGCATGCACAATATCAAAAATCTTTCGGAGGAGTTTGGTTGCCCGATCATCAGCCTGAAGCCGGATATCAAGGCGCAGAAGACGGTGATGCGCCATACCTTTGAGAAGTACGGAAAGCCGACCTGGTTCGTAGACCGGCTGATCTATACCTTCCCGATGATCATGGCCCTGCGTTTCAATACGCCGTTACTTGTATATGGGGAAAACGTGAGTCATGAATACGGCGGGGTAGAGGATGAGGAAACCTATTCGGCCAGAGCGCAGATCAATAACGGCGTGGCCGCCGAGATCGATTTTGACGAGCTCTGCAGCCTGCCGGGGATCGACAGAAAGGTGCTTTCCCTGTTAAAGGCACCGGAACCGGAGGAGATCAATAAGCTCGATCCGATCTATGTGTCCTATTTTGTTCCCTGGAACAGTGTGGCAAACTATCAGTTCGCAAAGAAGCACGGCTTCCATGACCTGACCCATGAATGGCGCCGGACGGAAGAGGTTCAGGACTTTGACCAGGTGGACAGCAGAGCGTATATGGTACATCCCTGGATGAAATATCCGAAATTCGGACATGCTTCCGGCACCGATCACGCGTCGCGCCTCGTGCGCTATGGCATCCTGAGCAGAGATGAGGCCGTCGCTCTGGTAAAGGAAAGAGACGGGAATCTGGATCCGCTTTGCGTAAGGGATTTCTGCGATTTCTGCGGATATACGGAAACCGAGTTCTGGAAGGTCGTTGACAGCTTTTATAATCCGGAGATCTTTGAGCGCAATGAGCGCAATGAATGGGTGCTGAAGGAGCCTTTGCAGTAGGTAAAGGGATAGCGGAAAGATGAAAAGGGGGAGGGCCGGCGGCCCTCCTTTTTCGGCTTCAGAGCAGCGCACGGTCTGCAGGCAGACCGGCGAAAAAGAGGAAATGATCCGGTCGGAGAACCGACCGGATCGGCATGAACAGGTTTATATGGTGACAAAGAGAGGGGGCTGCCTGCCTTTGGCAGAACAGCCCCCATCCCGCTTAAGTATGTATTGAGATAACTGTTTAGGACAGCCCGAAGCACTTGCTGCTGAGGGCGTACCAAAATGTGGGTTTTGCGATGCGGTCCGTCCTTTTGCGAAGCAAAACCTTCCATGACGGGCCGCATATCAGTTCAGAGCCCAGAGGGTTCTGAACTGATATGTATTGAGATTTTTTTAGTGGAACGCATGCTCACATTCGATGTAGTATTCCTCTAAGAACTCGGTGATCGCCATAAGTATTTTCTTCATGATCGTTGCCTCCTTTTTCTGAATGTTTTTTATTTTTTTTCTCTCAAACTTTTTTGAAATTCTTTTGTTTTCTCTTTCTGGTTATAAGATAGCACAAAGTTTTTTAAAAATAAAATACATATATTATTGCAACTATGATACCTTTTTGATATGATAAATTCGGACCGCATGATCCGGCCTGAAAAGTGGATCGGATCGGCGCGGAAACGGAAATGATCCGGTCTGAAAAGCAGACTGGCGCAGGGAGGGTTACTATGGATCTGCGTGAAATACGTTATTTTCTGACGGTGGCGGAGGAGCTGAATATTACCAGAGCCGCTGAAAAACTGCATATCTCTCAGCCGCCCTTAAGCCGGGCCATTATGGACCTGGAGGAGGAGCTGAACTGCACGCTGATGGTCAGGGGCAAGCGGAAGATCACCCTTACCCCGGAGGGGCTTGCGCTCAAACGGAGAGGGGCCCAGCTGCTGTCTCTCGCGGAGATGACAAAGGAAGAGATCACCGAAATGGAAAACGGTATCAACGGTACGCTCTATCTGGGACTGGTTGAGGGCGCGGGACCTTTTCTGGCGGCTGACTGGCTTGCGGGATTCAAACAGCTTTATCCCCGGGTGAGTTATGAACTGTGGAACGGAAACGCGGACGACCTGACCGACCGGCTGAAGGAAGGGATGATCGAGCTTGCGATCACGATGGAGCCCTTCAACCGGGAGATCCTGGACGGCTTTCCTGTTAAGGAGGAGCCCTGGGTCGCGATCATTCCCGGCGATCATCCGCTTTCGAAGATCCGCAGGAGGACCATTTCACCGGCAGAGCTTTCCGACGTTGACCTGATCATCCCCTCGAGACGATCCAGACGTGCGGAGATCGATGAACTGTTCAGGCGCAGCGGTGCGGAACCCGTCTACCGGGTGATGATCGCGCACTCCTCAAACGCGCTGGAGCTGGCGGCCCACGGCATCGGCATTGCCATTTTCCCGGCGTCTGTGGGCATGGATCTGAGCAATACGGTAAACGTGACGGTAAAGGAACTGCGTCCGCTCATTAAGGCGACATATCTTTTAGCCTGGGATAAAGAGAAGACGTTAAGCAGTCTGGCGGCAAAGTTCATCGAATTTGTCCAAATGTCTTCTGTGACCGAATGATTATCATACCTTTAAGGTATGGTAAATGGATATTTATTCACTTGACAGCGAAACAGAATCGTTTTATATTCTTTAGTAATGAGCAAGGGCGTTCATTTAAGCTGAGAGGTTTCGGCTTAAGTGAATGCCTCTTTTTTTGTTAAGGAGCTGTGCAGAAATAACATTACAAGATTACGCA
This sequence comes from Lachnospiraceae bacterium, assembly GCA_024698885.1. GTDB lineage: Bacteria > Bacillota > Clostridia > Lachnospirales > Lachnospiraceae > UBA2868. The sequence goes on from JAILQQ010000256.1 coordinate 13,214, forward strand.
GGATTTTTCTTCGAGATCGTTTTGCAAGATGAAGGAGCATAGCGGGCTATGTGACTGAATCTTGCAAGATGAGATCGGAGGAAAAGACAAGCAAGATGTAAGGTTATTTCTGCACAGATCCGAAAGGAGGATAGTGGGATGTGTTCCGTCATGGGTTATTTGGGAGAGCAGTTCTCCTTTGATGCGTTTAAGGAGGGGCTGTTAAAGACAAAATCAAGGGGGCCGGATGATACCCGGATCGCTTCTCTGACTGATGCCGGGGAAACCATAGGATATCTGGGCTTTAACCGCCTGTCCATCATGGGCCTGACGCCTTCGGGCATGCAGCCTTTTCAGTTTGAAGGGAATTATCTTTCCTGTAACGGAGAAATATACGGTTTTCAGGAGATCCGAGAAGAGCTGATCGGGAAAGGCTACTCCTTTGAAAGCGACAGCGACTGTGAGATCCTGCTTCCTTTATATAAGGAATACGGTACCGGCATGTTTCAGATGCTGGATGCCGAGTATGCTCTGATCCTGTATGACGGGAAGAGCAAAAGTCTGATTGCGGCAAGAGACCCGATCGGTATAAGACCTCTATACTACGGGTATGACATTTTGGGTTCGATCATCTTTGCCAGCGAGCCCAAAAATCTTGCGGGCATGGTTGATAAGATCATGCCATTTCCTCCGGGGCATTACTACGAGAACGGCGCGTTTCACTGCTACCGCGATATTACCGCAGTAAAGACGGTATGCCGGGATGACCTGGAAACCGTTTGTCAGAATATTCATGACAAGCTGATTGCGGGTGTCAAAAAACGTCTGGTCTCGGATTCCAGGATCGGCTTCCTGCTGTCAGGAGGTCTGGACTCCTCTCTGGTGTGCGCGATAGCTGCCAGAGAGAGTAATGTCCCTATACATACCTTTGCTATCGGGATGAAGGCGGATGCCATCGACTTAAAGTACGCAAAGGAAGTGGCGGAATTTATCGACAGTGATCATACAGAGGTGATTATCACGCCGGAGGATGTCCTTGGGGCGCTTGAAGGTGTGATCCATCTGCTCGGAACCTATGATATTACGACGATCCGGGCCAGCATGGGCATGTATCTGGTCTGCAAGGCGATCCATGAACAGACGGATCTCAGAGTGATACTGACAGGAGAGATCTCGGATGAGCTGTTTGGCTATAAATATACCGACTTTGCCCCAAACGCGGCGGAATTTCAGAAGGAAGCCGTCAAGCGCATTTCCGAGATCCATATGTATGATGTGCTGCGGGCCGACCGCTGCATCTCGGTGAACTCTCTGGAGGCCAGGGTACCCTTTGGGGATCTTGACTTTGCGGCGTATGTGATGACTGTCGATCCGGAGCTTAAGCTGAATAAATATAATAAGGGAAAATATCTGCTGCGGCACGCTTTTGAGGCGGATGAGCTCCTGCCGCAGGATATCCTGTTTCGGGAGAAGGCAGCCTTTTCCGATGCGGTAGGACATTCAATGGTCGATCTGCTGAAGGACAGGGCCGCAGAGCTGTACTCGGATGAGGCTTATGAGGAGAAGCGGAAACAGTACAGCTTTGCGATGCCATTCACGAAGGAATCCCTGATGTACCGGGAGATCTTCGAAAAATTCTATCCCGGCCAGGCGGAGATGGTGAAGGATTTCTGGATGCCAAACAGGGAGTGGGAGGGCTGCGATGTGAACGATCCTTCTGCGCGGGTACTGGCCAATTATGGCAGTAGTGGAGTATAATATATGAACCGGGCGAAAAAAATCCGAGGATTTTTTTCGCTGTGTGGCTTCGCCACATGAAGACAGTTGAAAAAACAGTCCTGCGTGCAAGCCCGCGTCCTGTTTTCTCAACTGTCTTCGCCCGGCTCAGATTGATGCAAATTATGGCAGTAGTGGAGTATAATATCTGATATGGAAAAGATACTTGTATTGGATTTCGGAGGACAATATAATCAGCTGATCGCACGCTGCGTCAGGGAAATGCAGGTTTACGCGGAAATAAAGCCGTACCGGAAGATAACGGTGGCTGAGATCCGTGAAGAGGGATACAAGGGCATCATTTTTACCGGCGGACCCAACAGCGTTTATGATGAGAAATCTCCCCACTGCGACCCGGATATTCTGAAGGCGGGGATACCGATCCTCGGTATCTGTTACGGCGCACAGCTCCTTTCGTATATGGGCGGCGGAGAGGTGGCTTCCGCGGGCCAGTCCGGTGAATTCGGGAGGGTCACGCTGCAACTGATCAGGGATTCCAGGACCGAGTCGAAACTGTTCCGCGAACTTCCAAAGGAAAGCGTGTGCTGGATGAGCCATACGGATTATATCAGCCGGGTGCCGGAGGGGTACCGGGTTACTGCCATAACCGAGCACTGTCCCTGTGCTGCGATGGAAAACGAGGCGGCCGGGCTTTACGCGGTGCAGTTCCATCCGGAGGTTTCCCATACCCGGTTCGGAAAGGAGATGATCCGCCGTTTCCTGTTTGATATCTGCGGCTGCAGAGGAGACTGGATCATGCAGGAATTCACCAGGCAGGCGATCGAAGGCTACCGGGAAGAATTAGCAGGGAAAAAGCTCCTGCTTGCGCTGTCCGGCGGTGTGGATTCTTCGGTGGCGGCAGTTTTACTGCACCGGGCGGTGGGACATAACCTGACCTGCGTCTTTGTGGATCACGGACTCTTGCGCAAAGGGGAAGGGGATATGGTGGAGAAAACCTTCCGGGAAGAAATGAACATGAACCTGATCCGTGTTGACGCAAAGCAGCGCTTCTTGAAACGCCTTTCCGGCGTGACGGACCCGGAGACCAAAAGAAAGATCATCGGAGAGGAATTCATCCGTGTCTTTGAGGAAGAAGCAGAAAAGCTCGGCCATGTGGATATCCTGGCGCAGGGCACGATCTATCCGGATATCATAGAAAGCGGTAAGGGCGATTCCGCGGTGATCAAGAGCCACCACAACGTCGGCGGCCTGCCTGATGTGATCTCCTTTGATGAGATCGTGGAGCCCCTCAAGTATCTTTTTAAGGATGAAGTCAGAAAGGTGGGCACGGAGCTTCAGATCCCGCATGAGCTTGTATGGCGGCAGCCCTTCCCCGGACCGGGACTTGCGGTCCGCGTGATCGGAGAGGTGACGGAGGAAAAGCTTGAGATGCTGCGGGACGCGGATGCTATTTTCCGGGAGGAGATCGCGGGCGCGGGGCTTGAAAAAGCGCCGGATCAGTATTTTGCGGCGCTGATGGACTCCTTCAGCGTCGGCGTCAAGGGAGACGCCAGAGCCTACGGGTATATCGTTGCACTTCGGGCGGTGACGACCGATGATTTCATGACCGCCGACTGGACGAGACTGCCCTATGAGGTGCTTGAAAGAGCCGGCAGCAGGATTGCCAACGAAGTGAACGGCATTACAAGAGTGGTTTACGATATTACCTCGAAGCCGCCCGCAACGGTGGAGATGGAATGATAATAAAAAGCCTGTGGAGCCGCGTAAACGCTGCATTTCCATGTGGCCATTTCCGCTCCGTGAGATTCATATGAGATTACGAGCTCCGAAAGGTTTTTCGAGTCATATAAAACCGGATAATCCGCAGAACTATTTCAGTCCTGCGGATTATTCCTTTTAATCTCACTATCTGCAGAGTATTTCGCTTCCTCGTGCAGGGTGTGGAGCCGATCTGCAACGGCGCGATCCTTGTTCGGGTACAGGTGGGCGTAGGTGTCCCAGGTCGTTTTGACGGATTCATGGCCAAGTCTGCGGGCGATTTCCATTATATCGACTCCCATCTCGATCAGCATGGCCACGTTGGAATGGCGGAGATCGTGGAGTCTGATTTCCGGAAGGCCTGCCCTCTTTGCTCCGGTTTTTATATTATTTTCGAGAGCTGCTTTCGTAAAGTAGAAGATGCGGTCTTCTTTCTGGATGCCATACAGATTGGAAATGTATTCTTCTATTTCATCATATAGGAAGTCCGGAATGGATATCGTGCGTTTTCCTCTTTCCGTTTTCGGAGTCTGAATTACATATCCACCCTTGATCTTCACATAGTTTTTGTTGATGCTGATTTCCTTTCCCTGAAGAATATCGGCCGGAGTAAGAGCCAGGAGCTCCCCGCATCGGATCCCGGTCCAAAATAAAACCTCATATGCAATTCGCAGCCCTGTCTTTGTTGTTACCGCTATGAAAGCATTAAACTGTTCAACGGTCCAGAAATCCATCTCATCGGAGTTTTTCTTTCCGATGGTCCCGGCTAGATGGCATGGATTCACTGGTAGACCGTAATGCTTGACGGCATAATTCATTATGGCCGACAGCTGATCGTTAATGGTTTTCAGATACGTCTGGCTGAACTTCTTTCCGTTCCTGTCCTTCATCTGAAGAAGGGAGTTTTGCCATTTCCGTACTGTAAGGACGTCTATGTCGCATACCTTCAGATCTTTAAAATACGGAAGAACTTTCTGATCAATAAGGAAATGCTTGCTCTCCATTGTGGTTGGCTTCAACCGGCTTTTCATATCCTCATAATAATTCTCCGTCAGACTGGAAAAGAGGATATCACTCTTATCCTTATTCCGATCCAGGAACGTCTTCTCGTATTCTTTGGCCTCTCGCTGGGTAGAGAATCCCCTCTTGACGTGATGCTTCCGCTGGCCCGTCCAATCTACATAATAGAAAGCGGCGTACCACTGGGTACGGCCGCCCTTAAGGGTATATTTGTAAGCTGGCATAGATCCTCCATTAAAATCCTGATTCAGAAGCACCATATTCAGCTTGTTCAGAAGTAAAGCCATCATAAATCAGCATATCAATCAGACTATCACGAGAATAAGAGGAATACTTAAGGTGAGACTGAGCTGCCAGGAGAGCCTGTTCATTCCAATCGGCTTTGCAGTTATCTGCTCCATAGGTTGCCTGATCTTCTGTGAATCCATCATGAATCAACATATCAATAAGGCCGGAGTAGGAGTATGCGCTATATTTCAAGTGATTTATAGCAGCACCTAGCGCTTGTTCGTTCCAATCGGCCTTGCAGTTGTCTGCTCCGTAAACAGCCTGCTCTTCAGAAAAACCGTCGTGGGTTAACATGCCGATAAGGCCGGAATATGAGTACGCGCTATATTTTAGATGGTTTTCAGCTGCTCCTAATGCCTGTTCATTCCAGTCAGCTCCGCAGTTGTCGGCGGCATAAGTGGCGGCTTTCTCTGGATACTCATCGTAAAGGAGCATCTCAATCAGACCATCATAGGAGTATGCAGAGTATTTCAAATGTTGTATTGCCGCTGAAAGGGCATTTTCTTCTTCAAGAGAAACATCTCCGCCAGAAGCGGCAATATCTTCTGAAGACGTTTCCACTTGGGCGTCCGTTGGAAGATCATCCTGGGAGGAAGCCTCATTCGTTAAATCAGGAGTCGGTTCCGCTACTTCCTCGGATTCCCGCTCATTAATAAGCGCTACATCTTCTTGAACCGGAGCTTCTTTTTCTTCTGTTGTAACTTCCGAACTTGTCTCGCAACCAACGGTACATATTGACAATATGAGCACGAGAATAAAAAATAACTTCTTCATAGTAATGCCCCTTCCCATTATGAAAAAAAATTCGATCTCATATGAACAATAACATCCTGGTTCTTGTATGCTTTCTCGCTGCAACGAGAAAGAACATCTAGGCACCTTTCTTCGTGGGTCCTTCGGTACCACTCGAAGGATATCCGTTTTCCGAAGAGGTAATATCACTTGAATCAACCCCTATGGATTCTGCCATTTGGAGAGTCTGACCTAAAATCATGATTTGATTCCTTCTATTCAGTGAACAGAAGGACTCTAGTAAAAACATCACGTTCTCTGGGTCGTTGTGATAATATCGTAGAATAAGATCCTCCTCCGGAGTGATCTTCTCCCGCTGCGACATATCCAATAAATAATCAATAGATACATCAAGGACAGTAGAAATACGGATCAATTCCTCGGCAATAGGCTGAGTTTTTCCCCACCACAGTTCCGACATCCGATTTGGATCTATTTCTGTTCTTTCGGTCAATTGCTCGTAGGAAATGCCTTTTGCTTCCGCAGTTCTTCGTATATACCAATTAAACTCTCCTTCTTCATACCATAGATTAGAGCAATCCCCTGAATCTAATCCGTATTTTTTGAGTCCAAGCAAATAATCGACGGAAATATTAAACAGTATTGCTATTTTTTTTAATACATCTGCTGGAGGAATCCGTTCTCCGCTTTCATAGTAAGATACATTCCTTTGTGTGATACCGAGTTTCTCCGCCAATTGAGCCTGGGTCATATGTCGGAGCTCTCTATAATATTTTAATGCGTTTCCTATATCGTTATCCATAATTATTTCCTCCCCATAAGAGAATTGTACCATAAGTTCTAAAAAAATACTTGACAATGAACAAATTGTTCTATATATTATAAAAAGAACTACGAGTTCTACTACGTGTGAAAGGAGGTTGCCCATGAAAACAAACGCTATGAAGGATATCAGGGAAGGCAAGAAAATATCGATAAAAACAGTGTCGGAAGAAACGGGTCTCTCGTTGAGATACCTGTATTTTATCGAAAGTGGCCAGAGAAGTCCTTCAATGAAAGCAGCAAAAAAGATTTCTACTGTTCTCGGAAAGAGCATAGATGAAATTTTTTTTACCCACGAATAGAACTATATGTTCTGTGTTCTATTTTACTAAATAAGGATGGATGAGAAAATGTCAAATTTAGCAGAGAAAACAGCAGCCAACGCCTTTTATCAGGCGAGAATAAAGGCCTCAAAACACAATGAGATGCTTTCAAGCCGGGAAGGAGCTGCGGATATCATGTCGATTGATCGTGGCAGGCTTTACCGGATCGAAAGCGGGATCACCACCCCTTACCCTGAAGAGGTTCATCTAATGGCGGATCTATATGGAGCTCCGGAGCTTCGGAACCATTTTTGCAAAGGATGCTGTCCGCTTGGATGCAATCTCCCAAAGGCGAAGGTACAGGATTTGGATCGGATAACGCTGAAAGCCCTTTCGATTTTCCGAAGGATAGAAGATACGCAGAACGCCTTGCTGGATATAGCGGAAGACGGAAAGGTCACGGAAGAGGAAAAGGAGGATATGCAGGAAGTTCTTAAAAATCTCGAAGAGTTAGAGGAGGTGGCGCAGAATCTGAAAATCTGGGTTACAAAGAATCAGAAGTAGAAAGGAGGACCAAATGAAGGGAAGTACGATGGATGCTCCTGGTGTTATCGGAATTCCAACAAGAATCTATGTATCGGTTTCTGACGTAATGATGATCATGGGATGCAAGAAGAGCAAGGCATCCGTTCAAATCAGGGAGGCGAACCACAAAGCCGAGCAAAACGGCATGCTACCGTTTTCTCAGGGCAAAGCCAACAAGTATATTTTTGCAGAAATGTTCGGGGTACCGATCGACGAAGTTAACAGGGTGTTGGATTTCAATGATAGGAAGGGAGTGGTGTGATGTATTTCAGAGTATGTCCTTTCTGCCACAGCAATCTTGATCCGGGGGAGAGATGTGATTGCGAGGACAGAAGGGAAGATAAAGAAAAAGAAATTCTGGCTTCGATGCCGGAAATGGAAATCGAAGAAGGGGGTCAGTATAAATGGTTAGATATGGTTTCATAAAGGCGATCTTCGCAACGGTCATAACGGCGTCGCTGTTGACGGTAGATGTCCGTGCAGAAGAATCAGAAATCAGTTGTAAGGAACTTGTAGAAAGTTATATCGAGGCGAACTCGTTGCAGCTGATGGACACGACAGGTTACTGCTATGGTACGGTATGCAGCCACGGAGACAAGCCGAGAGAAGGGATCGTTGCAGCGGCTCCGGAATGGTACGGAAAGACCTGCATCATCTATGAGGCGATTCCGACCGGGAACGGGTATACCGTTGGCCACAGCCTTGGAGTCTACGAGATATTGGACACCGGCTACGGAGCATCTACCGGAGACGGGATACACTCAAGGATCCGGAAGGATAAGGATAGCCGGGGAACTATAGAGGCAGGACTTTGCATTGACCGGTATTGCAGCACAAAGGAGAACGTAGAAGCCTGGGCAAAGGCCACCGGAGGAAAAGTATTCTTTCAGCTATTAGAGGCAGAGGGTTAGGCATGGAGTTTGTAAGAAAAGAAGCAGAAAAGCTTATAGGGTTTCAAATCACGGATGATGCATTCGACAGGGCTTATATACAGGCTGAATGTAAGCAGATGTACATATATCTGCAGACGGAAGAAACCATGGTTCTGGAGCCGTGGTATCTCGCGCAGCTCATAGCGGAGTATGTGAAAAGCAATGCATTTTCCGAATTTACGATTGAATTGAGCAGAGCACTTAGCAATATGGAAAAAGAGCACTCGTTCCAAAGAACAGAGCGCCCCAAAGCACTTCCTATTGTAAGCGTTTCCGCTCAATAAAGCAAGTGTTTTTTCAATAGGAGGTAGAAGATGAACGAATTAAGCATCACAAAACAGTATCCGGCCGAGAAATACAATTTTCTCGGAAATACATCTGTAGTAACGCAGGTTCCGGATATCATGTCGCCGGTCATTCAGACCGTACAATTGAACCCCGATCCGCAGGCCGGGGATGTCTATATCCAAAAGAAGGCCTGGAGAGACAGTAAAGGGGTTGCTCATCCCGATGCATATGCGATCACCAAAAACGGATTAAAGAAGCTGGCTGACGGAGCCGGGATCACGATGGTTTCCAGCGAGCACACGACACCTACGACCTGTGCCAAGTGCGTGGCCGTAAACCAGCATAGCGGGAAAATCGTTCAGTGCGGGAGCTGTTCTAATCGGGACGTGGCTTTCAAGGTCACGATCCGGGTCCCTCAGCTGACGGGTGTTGATCTTCTTGTGGATGATACGAAGGAGATCATCCTGGATAACGAAACAGACGATATGTCGCCTGCACAGAGAAAGGAATTTTTGCGGCATTATCCCCAGATCTGCGAGGCAAAGGCTTTGAACGGAGCTATCAGGACGGCTCTGCACATCAAAGGAACCTACTCCCTTGAGGAACTCAGGAAGCCTTTTATTGTGGCCTATCTGGTTCCGAACCTTAATCACGAGGACGTGAAGGAGGCTGCGATCAGCAGTATGTTTGATTCTTCAAACAGGCTGTTCGGAAAGGCTCCGACGATTCAGCAGATCGAAAGCCGCGTTCCGGAACAGGCCGCCATCGAAGCTGCAGACGGTGAGAACTTTGATCAGTATGTGGACGGTACTTATAAGGAGACGCCTGTAGCTGTCGAAGAACCAGTTCAGGAAGGAAGAAGCAGAGCGGAGGATTATTGCTGCGACAGGTGCGGTGCGCAGATCACACAGAAGGTTTGGGATTATTCCGTAGATAAGATGGGAAGGCCTCTTTGCTATAAGTGCCAGAAGCTGGAAAGGGGGAATGGATGATGAAGATACTGCATACTGCCGACTGGCATATCGGATCGTTTAAAGGACCGGAAAAAGACGGCGTTAATCTCCGTTCTCTGGATACGATGAATTGCCTTGCAAGAATGGTTGATGTGGCCAGAGAGGAAAAACCGGAGCTGGTTCTGGTATCCGGAGATATTTTTGATCGTGCTGAGATCTGGCAGGGACGGAGTCATAAGGAGGTTCTTCAGGCCAGGCATATCATAATGGAACTGTCACAGATCGCAGAAGACGTGATCGTGATGCGCGGAACGCCCAATCATGATAGTTCAGAGGCTTTTGAGGAACTGGCCGCTCACTTCGAGCTTGTCCCAAATGTAAAGATTATCGTAACACCACAGGTTATATCCTTAAGGGATTTTGATATCGCGGTACTGCCAGGCTTTGAGCGCGGAACTTTCAGGGCAAAGAATCCAGGTTTGTCCAAGGAAAAAGAGCATGAAGTGTTTACGAAGGAGCTGTCCAATATCGTCATGGGACTAAAAGCCGAATGTTATGCAGAGAAGGCGAGCATTCTTATGTCCCACTATACGATACCCGGATGCAATGCTGAGAGCGGTCAGCTCATGATGCTTACTCAGTTTGAGCCGATCCTGCCGCCAGACGTTTTGTCCGGAGCTGGCTTCGATCTGGTTGCCATGGGGCACATTCATAGGCCACAGAAGTTAGACAATGTCCCGAACTGCTTTTATTCCGGAGCAATCAATGCTCTGAACTTTAATGATGAGGGCCAGGAGAGAGGCTTCTGGATCCATGAGTTTGGAAACGATGTCGTTAGAAGGCGCCGCGTGTATTGGTCTTCGGAGTTCTTCAAAACTCCTTACAGAGAATTTATCACGTTTCATTTTACGGATCCGGACATAACCGCAATCAACACAGGCGATATAGATGCGGTCGCCATGAAGTACTGGCGTTACGATGGATCGGTACAGGATAAGATCGTAAGGATCTTTTATGAGTGCTCTTTGGAGAATCATAAGGCGTTTAAAGCGAATGAGAGTAAGCTCGACAGGGTGCTGTATGACGACGGAGCATTTCATATCTGGGAAACTCTTCCAGAGAAGGTGGAGGAGAATGTAAACCGCACAGTGCTGTCCGGCACCGGGGATCCGGAAGAAAACCTTCGTCGGTATCTGGAAGAGAAGGAGGTTCCGGAAGAGAAGATACAGGAGCTGATCCTGAAGGCACGGCCGATCATAGCCAGGGCCGAAGCGGGATTGTCTGTTTCCAGTTCTTTCGGACTGTTCGAGCCTGTTGAGATTGAGGTCAGAAACTATCGCAACTATGAGTCCGAGAAGTTTAGTTTTGAGGACATAAACTTCTGCACGATCAACGGCGCAAATGGAGCAGGGAAAAGCAGCCTTTTTATGGACGCTATCGTTGACTGTCTCTATGAAGATTCCAGAGAGGGCGGAAAGAAGCAGGATGCTTTCTGGGTAAGGAATGACGAGAAAGCAAAATCCGGGGCCATTATATTTACCTTCCGCATTGGTGACAAAACTTTCCGTGTAACGAGGACAAGGGCGAAGTCCGGAAAAGCCACGTTAAATATCTCCGAGCTTTTGGATGGAGAGTGGCAGGACCGTTCTATGGAAAAGATTGTAGACACACAGAATGAGATTGAAAACCTCATCGGTATGGACTGCCTGACCTTCAAATCGTGCGCCCTGATTATGCAGGATCAGTATGGCCTTTTCCTTCAGGCACCGAAAGAGGACCGTATGGTTATCCTTGGTACTTTGCTGGGGCTCGGTGTATACGATCCCATGTATCGGAACGCCGCAGATCTGGCGAGGGAATGCGGAGCCAGAAAAAGGGATCTGGCCCAGAAGGCTGCTATTCATGAAGCAACGATCGTAAGCCTTGGAAATCCGGAGGTTGAACTGGAGGCCGAAAGGATACGCTTGCAGGAAAAGGAAGCAGGAGCAAAGGCGGTCACAGCCGCAAGGGACTCTAAAAAGGTAGAACTTCTCTCTTTGCAGGAGGCTCAGGAACGGGCTAACAGGTTGGCGGATAGTATTGCATCATTGAGCGGCAAGAAGGCTGATACAGAGAAAAATAGAGGGTATCAGAAAGACATTATAGCGTCCTGCTCCGCAGCCTTGGAAAGGGAAGAGACGATCGCAGAAAAGGCTGCAAGATATCGGGAGCTGGACGGGAAAAAGAGAGACCTTCAGGAACAGACAACGCTCTTTACTTCGAAGCAGCTGGAAGTCGCGAAGCTGACCCGCACTGTTACTGCTTTAGAGGATGAATCGAAGCTCACAAAGGTCAGACTGGAATCTGAGAAGGCCAAGCTTCAGGCATATGATCCGGCGGCAGAGGAGGAGATCCTCCAAAAGGCCGAGGAGTATCAGGCCACAAAAGCTCTCCTTGATGAACAGATCTTACTGGAAATGAAGTACAGGGATGCCGACCGGGAAGTGATTGAGGCCAGGCTGGAATGTGCCAGGGTTCAGAGAGATATCAACAGCCTTGATGAGCATTTGGCGACCGTGAAGAGCTATTACGGGAAGCAGATCGGAATCCTTTCCGCAAGCGGGTGCATCAATATTGAAAATGCTGATTGCCTGTTCCTGAAGGAAGCAAAGGCCGCAAAGACGAATCTGGAGGCGGAGCAGGCAGATTACGACAGGAAGAGAGCAGCTTTTGAAAAGGAGCTGGCCGGTTGCATGGAAGCTGTCACAAGGGCAGAAGAAGAAAAGCAGGCAATACGGTATGATCCGGAAAAAAAAGCTGATATCGAAAGAAAATGTACAGAGCTCTATCCCTATGTCTCTAAAGCAAAGCAGGCCGAAAACAGATCGCGGGAAATGACAATGATCCAGCTGTCGATCGACAATCTGCAGACAAAAGCGGCCGATCTTGATCTGAGACTCGAGGAAGCCATGCTGGAGAGAGGAACTTCGGAAACGGAATTGGAACAGTACCGTGCGGCATTTGATGAAGCGCAGAAGCTTGATGCTGAAATGGTTTCACTGGGTCCCTGGCTCGAACAGGAAAAGCAGCTTCCTGTTCTCAAAGAAAGGCTCTCCAATGCAACAACCAGAGTAGCAGAGTTGGAATTGCAGCTCGCCGAACAGGAGAAAGAAATCTCTGTAAAACAGCTGGAGCTTTCCCGGGAAATGATGAAGACCACAGGGCTGTCTGAAAAGGAGATGGAAGTCAATACATTGAACCGGCAGTTGGAAGTTCTGGATCAGGAGATTAAAGCGATCAATATGAGTATCGGAAGCCTGACTGAGAAGCTTACCCAGGCTGAGGCCCTGAAGAAAGAGAGAGAAGCGTTACAGGTTCAGATAATGGAAACTGCAAAGGAAACGGCTGATTACGATACGCTCAAAATGGCGTTCAGTCAGGACGGGATCCCGCATCAGATCATCCGGACGATCGTTCCTATACTGGAAAGCACTGCGAACAATATCCTCGGCCAAATGACCGGCGGCAAGATGGGGGTTTCCTTCCGGACGGAAATGGTTCAGGAGAATGGGAAGGAGAAAGCTGCTCTGGATATCTTTATCGAGGAATACGGAAAAGCACCGCTCCCGTATCTGTCGAAATCCGGAGGAGAAAAGGTCAAGGCGTCGTTGTCCGTTATCCTCTCTCTGGCCGAAATCAAATCATCCTCTGCAGGAATCCAGCTCGGAATGTTGTTCATTGACGAGCCGCCGTTCCTTGACAGTGATGGCATTCAGGCGTACTGCGACGCTCTGGAAACGATCCAGAGGCGGTATGACGGCATAAAGATCATGGCCATAACCCACGATCCGACGATGAAGGCAAGATTTCCCCAGAACCTGGACGTTATAAAGACGGAGCAGGGGAGCAAGGTTATTTACCAGTAGAGCAATGGGCGGTGTTGCAGCATCGCCCGAGAGAAGGGAAGTGATAGAGTGCCGAACAGAATTATTAAAGAAAGTATCTGTCGGAGTGAAGAAATTGATTCCCTGTCTTGGTTCGAAGAGGTTTTGTTCTATAGGCTGATAGTGAATTGCGACGATTATGGCCGCTATGATGCTCGCTTAAAAATTATAAAGAATACGTGTTTTCCGCTGAAAGACATAACAGAGAGGGATGTTGAGAAAGCTCTTAATAAGCTATCGGCGGTAGGGCTGGTCCGAGTGTATGAGGCACAGGGACGACCGACCCTGCAATTGGTAACTTGGGAGCGACATCAGAATGTCAGGGCGAAGAGAAGCAAGTATCCGGAATATGACAACACTTGCATACAAATGTATGCAAGTGACTGTAAATGTTCCCGTAATCCAATCCAATCCGAATCCAAATCGGAATCCAATGCGGATGGTTGCTCGGAGCCTTCTCCGAAAGCTCCCGAGCCGTTGGCAGACGTCGAAGCCCTGCCCTTGAACAACGGAGATGAATACAGGCTTCCACAGTCCGATTATGATGAATTCGTACGACTGTATCCTGCCGTTGATATCAAACAGGAATTCCGGAATATGCGGGGATGGTGCCTGAAGAATCCGGCCAAGAGAAAGACCTCGAAAGGGATAGGCAGATTCATCAACAATTGGCTTTCTAAGGAACAGAACAAAGGGCACGTGAGAGGATATGCGACAGCCGGCGGAAACTCAAAATATGACCAGAGCACCTTGGACAGAATTGTAAACGAGACCAGGGAAGAGTTCCTGAATCGGACGGGAGGTGATCCCCGTGTATGAGGACATCTTCAATCAGATCCGGGATGTAAGACCGGAATCATTACCGAAGCAGGAACCGAAGTATGAGTGCTCCAAATGCAAGGATAGCGGCTGGCTTGAGTACACGGACGAAAAAGGATATCTGTACTCAAAAAGATGCGACTGCTGGGCGGTCCGAGAGAGCCGGAGGATGATACAGAACTCCGGAATATCTGAGGAATTCAGGAGAATGCGGTTCAGCTCCTTTGATACGAGAAACAGCGAGATCCTGACGCGGGCAAAGAAAACGGCTATGAAGTATGTCCAGAGTTTTCCGGAGCAGGAGCATAGCCGGAACAATTCCATCCTGTTCTGCGGTCAGGTAGGAGCAGGAAAGACGCACCTCGGAATATCGATCTGCAATAGCCTGTTGGCCACCGGTGTAGCGATTACCTATATGCCGTATCGGAATGCCGTCACGAAAATGAAGCAGAATATCACCGACGAGCAGGGGTACAGCAGGGAACTTGAAAGGTATTCGAAAGCGAGGGTGCTTTACATCGATGATCTGCTTAAAGGGAGAGTCACGGAATCGGATACCAATATCCTTTATGAGCTGATCAACCACCGGTATATGAACAGCCTTCCGCTCGTTATATCCACAGAGCTCATGACGGAGCAGCTTCTGGCCTTTGACGAGGCGATTGGGAGTAGGATCATTGAAATGTGCCGTGGAAACATCATCCAGCTTTTAGGCAAAGAGCTGAATTATCGGCTTAGGTAAAGGGGGTGATGGAATGGCAAAGATCAAAATGAACCGGATGGAGGACGGGGAAAAAGAATTCCTGAAGCTGTTTAAAAGCCTGACATACGCCCAGAGTAGCTGGCAGGTATGGGAAGACCTTATGACAGTTATGGCCTGCAGTATCAGTAATGCGGTAGACCGAAGGGCAGAGCACTTTGAAAAGAGGGAGAAAGAGTACGAGAGAGCCATCAAAGACCTCGGAGGCGTGGATATACCGGCGCAGATGTTTGCGATCATTGTAAGGGAGCTTGACGATAACCCGGATCAGGATTTTCTCGGAAAGCTGTATATGAGCCTTGAACTCGGGAGCCATTGGCACGGCCAGTTTTTTACGCCATATCACGTTTGCGAGCTCATGGCAAAAATGCAGATCGGAGAGGAGTGCCGTGGAGTGATCGAGCAGAAAGGCTATATCTCGATCTGCGATCCCTGCATCGGCGCCGGGGCAATGATGATAGCAGCGGCGGAAGCCTTCAGGCAGATACGGGTCAATTACCAGAATTGCGTCGTATTTGCCGGTCAGGATCTGGATCCGGTGGTGGCCAAGATGGCATACATCCAGTTGTCGTTACTCGGATGTCCGGGCTACGTCACGATAGGGAACAGCCTTACAAACCCTCAGACAGGGCACGTCCTTTTTCCGCAGGAGACAGGTGGACAGGATTTATGGCTGACACCGATGTTTTTCTCCCAGGTCTGGGAAATGCTGAGAACAAAAGAGTTGTTTCTGGGATTGATGGGTGGAACCGGGACCACGGTAAAAACAGTGGAAAAAGAGCACTATACATTTTTCTTCGATTTCAAAGAACAGGAGGAGGAAACGGATGGAAGAGAACGTATTACAGCATGAAACCGTCGCTCAGGCAGAAGAGGACTATAAAGCTCAGGCGGCCAAAAAGCTGAACGGGGAATTGAAGGAGGCAAAGGATAAGAAGTTTGCAGAGCCTGTGATCGGATATCTCCTGAAGCGTTGCGATGAAGATAAAGGCCTGGCCGAGGATGTTATGCAGGAGCATAAGACCTGGGAAAAATGCTACAGCTACATTTACGATCAGGCCAGGAAGCAGCAGAAGA
This sequence comes from Lachnospiraceae bacterium, assembly GCA_024698885.1. Classification (GTDB taxonomy): domain Bacteria; phylum Bacillota; class Clostridia; order Lachnospirales; family Lachnospiraceae; genus UBA2868. The sequence continues at coordinate 29,171 of JAILQQ010000256.1, forward strand.
ATAACAGGGCTGTTGTCCGTGACGATACCGTCTATGAGTGGGCTGAGGATTATTACCACAAGGACGACAGGAAGGAAGAGGCGGAAAAGGCTGAGAGGCAAAAGAAACAGGAGGAAATCCGTAAGAAATCCGAGGAGCAGCGCAAAGCGCGTGAAGCAAAGGCAAAGAAATCCGGAAAGGCATCGAACGCAAATCAAAAGGCAGCGAAATCGGATAAAAAGGCAGCGAACGCGGATCAAAAACCGGAAGATGTCGCACAAAAGCCAAAGGCAGAGCCGCAGAGGTCGAAGAGGGAACCCAAGGAGATTGAGGGTCAGATGGATCTCTTCTCGATGATGGGATTGTAGGAGGGAAGAGATGGACAAGAGAAAACTATCCGCCCTGCCAAGACAGGAGGCCACAGGCGATATGCTGGATATTGCGGATCGTATTGGCGGCTTAAGACATATTATCACGGCAGAGCTTACGGAGGACGGGACTATCCTGGTGATATACGTCTACCCGGTAAAAGATCTGAAGAAAGGAAAACGGGAAGCGATATTCCGGACGTTCCTCTCAAAGGATGATTACATCACACAGAAGCTTGATACCGATAAGGTGAGGTGGCTTACATCATCGTTTTACAATATGCGGGATTTCAGCCTTTTTGAAAGCTGCTGGAACCACAAAACTCATTCCTGGGATCATGTGGAGCTGGTTTATATCCGGAGCAAAAAAGAAAAGAATGTGATCCGTGAATTCTTTCGGGAGTTTGCCAAAAAAGAAGACATTCACGTGCCGTGGACTTCGATCTACAGATTTCAGGAGGCAGTCAAGGCCGATAGGCTGGCGAAGAAGCACAGAAAAGAGACTGATCCGATTGATGCGCTGATGGAAACAGTCAGCCCTGTCCCGGAGGAGTTTACGGACTGGATCCGGGAGGAAGGAATGAGCTTCAGCCAGTACCTGATTTACAGTCCATTCGGAAAGAAACTTGCACAGTGCACCTGCACCTGCTGCAAAGAGAAAATGGTTGTAGCCCGCGAAGAGGTCAGGCTTAGGAACAATGAAAAGGGCGTTTGTCCGAAATGCGGAAAGCATGTCACGTATAAGGCGAAGGGGAAGTTCCCAACGCACCTGAGAGATGAAAGGTATATCGGCTATATCGATCCGAGGGATGGAGGATTTATCTGGCGCTATTTTCATGTATCAAGGATATATCAAAGGGATGAACTTCCAAAGTCCCGGGAATACATCGACGAGGTGTGCAGAACCTTTTACAGGTTCGGAGAAAATGGGGAAGCTGAAAGAGATTCCTACGAGTATACGGAGTTCAGGCAGTCAGGGAAAATACGCTGGTGCCACGACATGGGGAAGATTCCCTGCCTTTCCAGCCTGCTTTATCCCGGAAACCTTCCGGAGGCTTGGTTCGATACCCCGATGAAATACTCCGCAATAGAGATTTTATCAAAGAATGATCCGACGGTTGTTGCCGAATATGAGAGGGCAGTAACGGCTCTTCAGGAGTTCCCGGCTATAGAATGGTTTTGCAAGATGGGACTAAATAACCTGGCAAGGTATGTTCTGGATTCCAGATATTTCAACAACAGCGATGCCATCAACTACAAAGGAAAGACCATCTATGAAATCCTCGGCCTTAATAAGGTCAATACAAGGATCTTTCAGGCGATAGACGGGGACGAAAGGGCGCTAAGGCTCTTACAGGCTGCTCAGCGCGATGGGATCCAGTTTAAACCGGAACAGCTGAAAGAGTATTATGAGGCCTTCGGATGCAACACGGAGCTCTTAAAGAAGGCTAAACGCAAGGTTTCCCTTCATAAGATTGTACGGTACATCGAGAAGGAAAGCGAGAATTATCCTATCGGGGAAAACGGGTGCTGGCAGTATTCCTATATGCGCTTCACGGAGCGGAAGGATCCGAGGATCGAGAGGAAGCAGAATCTGGCAAAGGACTGGGTGGAGTATATCGGTTGGTGCACAGAACTGAAATACGACCTCGATAACCTTTTTATCTACCTTCCGAAGAATTTCAAGAAGGTTCACGACAGAACAGCCGGGGAATATCAGGCATTGCAGGATAAAAAGAAGGCAGCGGAGAAAAAGCGCAGGGAGAGACAGGCACAGAAAGAAATGGAGAAGACCAGGGCATTTCTCTCGGATATCCTTTCAGAGAACCATGGAACTACCGATGCTTTCTCGATCAAAGGTAAAGGACTGGTCCTGGTGGTTCCGAAAGATGCTCAGGATATCAAGAACGAAGGAGAGACCCTCCATCATTGCGTGGGAACCTATATTGAAAAGGTGGCCAGGGGAGAAACATCGATATTCTTTATTCGGAAGGAGAAAGAGCCGGAAAAGCCGTATTACACGATGGAATGGAAAAACGATCAGGTCTATCAGTGCCGCGGACTTCGCAATGTGGCCATGACGCCGGAGGTTAAGGCATTCACCCAAGCCTTTGAGCAGATCATGCACGATGCCGAAAATCGAAGGGCTGAACAGAGAAAGGCGGTGAGAGTAGGGGTATGAAACGACAAAGATTCAGGATAAATAATCTGCTCTCGAAGCTGAATGATGAAGACCGGAGTGTCCTTGTAGGGCTTCTCGTAAAATCTGGATACGCGGTCAGAATTGGAAAGGAACGGCCCGGGAATAAGGGACAGACAAAGTATTTCGTAGAATATTGGGAGGAAAAGGACGATGAACAGATCGAAAATTGAATGGTGTGATCATACGTTTAATCCGATCACCGGTTGCCGGCACGACTGCGAATACTGCTATGCCAGAAAAATGACGGCCAGGTTCGCTGGAGATGTAAGGCTCAATAAGTCAGCAAAGGCAGATTACAGAATGGTAGAGGCTGCAGACGGAGGGGATCCCGTTTATGTTCTCGATAAGCCGATGCTGAACGAAACGGGGAAACCGCTGGTATATCCCTTCAATTTTGAACCGACATATCACAGTTACCGATTCGAGAGACTTGATGCCTTAAAGATGGGGAACAATATCTTTGTCGGGGCTATGGCTGATGTTTTCGGAGAATGGGTGCCGGATTACTGGATCGAGGAGATTTTAGCGGAATGCGCAAAGCGATCGATGCATAACTATATGTTCCTCACCAAGAACCCGGGAAGACTGGTCAAGATGGCAAATGAAGGGAAGCTGCCGAGTGGTGATAACTTCTGGTACGGATCCAGCGTGACAAATCCGGGAAAACCCTATTTTTACGGCATTTCAAGAAAATACCACAGCTTTATATCCATAGAACCGATTCTGGCAGACTTTGGAGGTTATGGAGGATTAGGATATCCGGAGTGGATCATTATCGGAGCCGAGACGGGAAACCGGAAGGGAAAGGTTATCCCGGATGCAGGGTGGATCAGAAATATCGTGGAGATCGCTGACAGGAATAACATTCCTGTATTCATGAAGGACAGCCTTATCCGTATTGTCGGCGAGGATGAAATGCGCAGAGATTATCCTCCTGAGCTCCGGCACAAGGCAATAAGCGAGAAGATGGATCGGAAGTTGTATGGCTATTGTGAAGCCTGTAAGGCGAAAAAAAAGAAACGCGACATGGTAGGCCTTATGGCCAAAACAAAGAGAGGTCTCGGGGCGGCGCATTACTGCTACCTTTGCAGGGAATGTTTCGGAAAGCACTGTGACAGGTTGGGACTGAATGCAGCCGATATCCTGGCAACCGCAGATGGTATCGGGGAAAAGGAGGAGAAACAAAATGAAAAGAAGTTGCAGAAGGACAGCAGACGAGAATAGGATCCACGAAAGAGCTGTCAGGCTCCGGAAAATGACTGATAAGCAGCTGGTTGAATATGTGGAGACCTGCCATACGGCTCCTACAGTGATCCGGCCGGAGACCCCAAAAGATCCGGTAGATATTGAAGGGATCATTGAGGATATCGGGAAAATCCGTGGCGTAGGCATCACAAAGCTGCACTATATCCGGGAGATCCTGAAAGCCAGGTTGGAGGTATGCGATGGCTGATGCTAGAAGGCAGATAACAGGAGCCAGGAACAGAGCGTCCGGCGAGATTTTTGAGCGGTATATTTCACAGTCTTGCAATTATTACTGGGACAAAGGATATGCCTGCATTGAGAAAACTCCGGAGCCGATGCATCCGATCAGGCCATACGGAAATCGTGGGACAGGGCAATTTATAGCCTATTACATGAAGCAGGCCCAGCCTGATTTCAAGGGAACGCTCTGCGACGGTTCCTGTATCATCTTCGACGCGAAGCATACAGACAAAGACCGGATAAAACAGTCCGCCATTACGGAGGCACAGTGGGAGACGTTCGACAGATACGAGGCTATGAAAGCGCGATGCTTTGTGATCGTTTCGATCAATCTGGAACGATTCTACCGTGTGCCGTGGGCGGTCTGGAAGCAGATGAAGGAGCTTTACGGACATAAGTATATGGCAGAAGGTCGGGAACTGGATCCTTACAAGGTTCCCGACCAGAACCGGACAATCCTATTTCTGGAAGGAGTGACAATCAATGAAGATAGATAAATCAGAGCTGGCAAGGAAGATCAACAGAATCAAGAGCACGGTACCGAAGAAAACGCCTCTGGAAGCCATACAGGGAGTTTTGGTTGAAGATGGTTATTTAATAGCTAACAATATGGAAACAGCCGTCAAGGTGAAATTAGAGGCCTCTGCGGGCGAGACTTTTATCATCCCCGCCCGTGCATTTGACCTGATCAACAATTTGCCGAATGGCGAGGTGGAGATCAAGGCAGATGAAGCATCCATAACGATCAGGATCGGCAGCATAAAAAACAAATTTGCATCGACCGGAGCAGATCAATATCCGAGACCGAGTGTCACGAAGTCGGAGGGGACACAGTCCTTCGAACTTGACAGTGAGAGCTTTGTGGCTTCACTGCGTAGAGTGGCATTCGCAATAGCGGACACGGCCCACAACACTATGAACGCTCTTTGTCTGAGGGCGAAAGACGGAAAGCTGAACTATATTGCGTTGGACGGGCATATCATCGCTTGGGACAAGGTGGAATATGACGGAGATTTTGAGCTTCTTATCCCGAAAAACGCAGTAGAAAAGCTGGTATCCATCGGCTTGACCGGAAAGCTCACGATAGAACACAGCGAATTCGGGGCACTTTTCATTACGGATGAATGCGAGGTATCTACCAGACTGGTAAACGGGGAATTCTTCAATGTCGAAAAGGCTGTAACAGAAGGAACCATGAAGACGGTAGCAGAAAGAGCCGGTCTGGTTGATGCGATCAACAGAGCGCGTGCCTGCATGACGGCTGGAACCAATACTCCGGTCAGGATGGAGCTGGCCGAGAAGGCTGTCAGTATCAGCATAGCAGTTTCAACGGTTAATTACAGTGAATCGGTACCGCTGATCAGAGATATGGAAAACCCATTGACGATTGCCTTTGATTCCCGCCTGCTGACGGAGTGCCTGAAGGCTTTTGACAGCGAAGAGGTAGAGCTTTCCTTTTCGGGACCGAAAATGCCCTTAATTATCCGCGACGGTGAATCAGATTTCCTAACTCTGATATTACCGGTTGCATTGGCAGCAGCAGGGAAATAATCCCGTTTCACTAAGGAGGTGCGATGTGAAGAAATGCCCGAAGTGCGGAAAAGAATATGAAAGGCTCCTGGCTCTGTCCCGGAGGGACAACAAGACAATGATCTGCGATGTCTGCGGGATGAAGGAGGCTCTGGAAGATTTCGCAAAGTACCGAAAGGCCACGCCGCAGGAGCGAACGAAAGCAGCAGTATACGCGACCGGAAATAAATGGGCTATCGAGAATTATGAGGCAACGCATAGTTAAGGAGGATCTTATGAATATTAAGATATGGCCGAGGTGTGAGGACGAACAGGGCGGGATCCTGATGATGCCGATGAAAAAGAATGTCCCGTATGGACGCTCCGGATGGACAACATTTACGTGTCCGAAATGCAAAGCAAAGTGCTGGAAACCGAAGGGAACCGACGAATTGGCCCGGACGCAGAAAATGACGCTGCTTTGTACGGAATGTGCTTTAAAGGAGGGATTGTCTTGAATGAACCTGTGCAAATAAATCTGTTTGATTACCTCGAAAGCCTCCAGGGGAAAGATGATCCGGTTGAGATCACCGGTGTAATCAATCTGAAATCAAGGCCTATCTCACATTATGAGGTATCCCTTCCATATGGAGATCTTGTCCTGATAGTTGCTATGCTTCGGGATTATGTCAGAGGACTTGATGAAGTCAAACGGGATGATATTCAGTGGCATGCGTACTACCGGAACAGATTCCTGGGTATGGCAGACAGAATCTCTCAGCAGATTGAATATGATTACGACAAGGCTATGCAGAAATGCCTGAAAAAGCAAGCAAAGGAAAGTGATATAGGAGAAGATGCGCTGATCCTGGCTTTAAAGAAAGGGTCTGCAACACAAAAAAATGAAGGAGTAGATCCGAGCGAAAAGGAGGAAAAAGATGAAAACAATGGAGGATTGTAAATTCAAAAATATGAGCGACCTGAATCTTGCAAGATTCTTACGTGACTATGCAAAGACCAGAGGTGGGGAGCTGCGGTCACTGACTCTTGCCGCAGCGGATCGGATCCTTGATCTGAAGGACAAGATAAAGAAAATGGAGGATGAGATTGCGAGAGGGGAGGATGACGGAAAATGAGCCAAAAAGCAGATAAGAACTGGGGTCGCGTTTGGAGCAAAGAAGCCGAAATGGATGCCAGGATCGCCTTGCAAGTGGTCGCAAGTTCGATTTACACGCATTGGAAGTACACTATCAATCAGGAAAGCAAGACTTCTAGTGGCGAATGGATTGAAGGTGTCGGACTAGGGCAGATACATGATATCTGGAACCTGATGTATACGGATATGAAAGCCCTTTACACGTTGGAGCAGATTGTCGGGACTCATTATCGAACTAAGATTATAGAGGACGAGTCGCCGGGAGAAGGTGAAGAAGATGGCAACGATGATTGAAAACAGAAAGTCAACGGCGACTATGCGGTGCGAGAAGCCGGATGCGGAGGTCTGGCAGAAGAAGATAGACAATTATAAGCAGGAATTGAATAGCGCATTATCGCTGGGATTCCGAGACCGCGACCTCGAAAGCATAGAGAGGGACGCGAAAGACATCCAGAGGAGGATCGAGGAGATCAGGAAAGAGAGGTGCAAGGATGGGGAAAGTATATAGTGAATGGGCTTTCAAGGAAAACGAGAAAGAAAAGGCCGCCACAAACCGGGAGACCTACAAAGAGATCACGGAGAAGTGGCGCGTAAACCGGCACGAGCATTTCAACAATAAAGAGATAAACGAGGAGGATTTTGACCTCATCATCGAGAGGACGGCAGGCTACAACCACGCCACATACCGCATAATCAAGAACGAGACGGATTTAACGCAGGATGAAATAGCTCTTGTGTGCGATAACGGAAACCTTTGTTTCGGGTACATGATGCAGGGCAAACAATACTACGTGTTTGAGGATTAGAGGAGGCACGAATGTCAACGAGAGGATTTGAGCCTGTATGCACAAATGATGAAGCACGAGCTTATTTTTGCAACAAAGGTCTTACATACAAAGATGTAACCGAGGGTGATGTCCTGACGCTCGTTATGCTCCTTAACAGAGAATTAAAGAAAAGCAACAAGGCCGGGGAGACTTCCGTAAGTACCATGAGCCTAAGCCGAAAGGTAGACATAAGGAAAGCGACAAACGGAACGCTGATAACCTGTTTTCTGTATATGAACTCACAATATTTTCAGCGCCGGGAGTGTATAAGCTTCAACAGAGACGGGTTTATAGGGTTTGCAGGATGGGCGGATGATGGGAACCTAAACCCGATCAAAAGAGCTTTTTTACAGTGGTGCGACATAATCGAGCAGGACAAAAAGGAGGGGCAAACGTGAATCACGGAAAAGCAGCGGCGATATTTTACAACATCAACAGCCCGGAGTACACGGACGAAGAAAAAGGAACAGCAATAAAGATAATAGCCGGGATGGAAACCCACAACGGAGTGACGAAAGCGGCAATGCTGGGCGTGATCAGATACCTTTGGAACATGATTTTTCAGATGGAGGATGATGGGAAATGAGCGTTGATGTATCTGAGATCATCGAGAAAGAGGAAAAGAAGCGCATAACATCCACGGAGATTAAAAGAGCGTTGGCAGAAAGTCACGACAAAGATTTCTTTCTAACAGAGGTTAAGAACGGCTCGACCTACTTCCCGCCGGCGCAAGGGTTACTGATGTTTGACGGCTTTGCAATGACCCGGAGCTACACGAAACCATGCATAAAGATTTACGAAGTAAAGGTGAGCCGGAGCGACTTTTTAAGAGACAACAAGTGGAACCTTTACAAGCAATATTGCAACGAATTATATTTCGTCGTTCCTAAAGGATTGATAGAAAAGACAGAATTGCCGGATGACGTAGGGCTGATTTATTACAACCGGGAGGGAACACGAAAGCTCGTAACAAAGCAGAAAGCACGCTGGAGGGATATTGAGGAACCGATAGACGTCTACAAGTATTTGATATATAGCCGGTTGGAACAGGATCGGATACCGTTTTACAACAGTCGTAAAGAGTATGCAGCGGATTACCTGCAAGATAAAAGAGACAGGAAAGGGATAGGGTACGCACTTGGATCCAAAATGGCGGAGCGACTACAAGAGGCAGAAAAGAAGCTTGCGGAACTGCAAAGCCGGGAACACCAGTTAGAGGTGCTGAACGCAATCAGGGAGGTGTTAAGAGACCACGGGCTCGATCCATTTGACTGGAATTGGGACTTAGACTGGATGAGACACGTTTGGAGCAATGGCAGACGGGAAAAGCCCGATCCAGAGATCTGGCAGAAAAAGATAGACAGGTACAAGCAGGAACTCGATGCCGCACTATCGGCGGGAATTCTGTTAAGCGATCTTGATACCCTCGAAAGAAACGCACAGGTGATAATGCGGACTGTCGAGCGGATCAGGAAAGAGAGGGGCGAGGATGAAGAAAACACATAAGATAAAACTGAATAAGGAGTTCGGCGCGAGAAGAAACCCGTGGACTGTACACCTTGCGGCCATAATCGGAGCGCATTACTGCTGTCAGAGTTACCGGCAGCATAGAAAAGGGAGGCAGACTAATAACATCTGCTTCGTAGGGCTTGACGAAGATGCGGAGGTGTGTACGGAGATTTTCAAATATGCCTATAACTATGTTATTGCCGGAACGAAAAGGGTTAGGCTGGAAAACTTGGAATATCCACAAAGGTACATCACGAAATTTTGCAACAGCTATGGATACGGATTCGTCAAAGGGTTGGATGATGCCTACAGGGAACAGGAGGCAGAGAAAGAAGCCGGATGGGGATTGGTGATGTCAATCCCGAAAGAGGTCACGGAGGAGACGGAGGGCATGGAGAACGGTCATTTCAGAGCGAAAGCTGAAAAGGAATTATACAGCGACGATTTTGCGACAGGATACAAGGACGGGAAAGAGTTCACCCCGGGCCGGAGATTGAAGGAGGCGACGGCATGAGCAGCATT
>JAILQQ010000019.1 GCA_024698885.1 Lachnospiraceae bacterium
TTATTGCAAAACTTCCGGATGTCAGCGTAAAAACTGTTGAACTGGTCCTTGGGAAGATGCTGAAGGAAAAAAAGATCAAGAAGATCGGAACCTACAAAGATGCCAGGTATATGAGAAATACTGATAATTAGATTTTTACCCACGCAACAGAACGTCGAGGTCTGCTGCAGTCTCAGCAGGTAAGATGTCTGGAAAGGCAGTTCGGTTGATATGGTCAAACGGTATGGTGACAGCAAAGTCGAAACAAGGGACATATGATTTTTATGAAAACAAGAGATGAAGCATTAGAATATGGGCTTTCTTTCCCGGATACATTTCAGGATGCCCCATTCCATGATCCAAACTGGCAGCTGGTCAGATACAAGGGAAACAAGAAAGCGTTTCTTTGGACGTATGAAAGAGACGGATATATCAATCTGAATGTGAAGGGTGATCCGGACAAGGCTTTTTTCTGGCGAAAAATCTATCAATCCGTCATTCCGGGATATCACCAGAACAAGGACCACTGGAATACGATCATTCTGGATGAAAGTATCCCGGATGAAGATATCAGGCTCATGATTGCCGAGAGTTATGATCTTATCAGCGATTGTCCTTCAAAGAGGATATATGAAGCGGTAAAGAAAATACCATACGGCCATGTTGCCACATATTCGCAGGTTGCGGAAATTGCCGGCGATAAGAAGATGGCCAGGGCAGTCGGCAACGCGCTTCACAAAAACCCGGATCCGGATAACATTCCCTGCTTCCGTGTTGTGAACGCAAAAGGAGAACTGGCCGGTGAATTTGCTTTCGGCGGGCCGGGAGCACAGGCAAAGCTGTTGGAAGCGGAAGGAATCGTCGTTATTGACGGGAAGGTAGACCTCAATCGGTTCCAGTGGAAATAAAAGTTACGAGTTTGCAGGCATTATAAAAGACAAATACAGACGAAAACAGAGGAGGAAGGACATGACAACAGAAGAGATCAGGAATGAGCTTTTTACGAAACAGGATCTGAAATACAGGGATATGCAGGCAAAAATAATACCGACTTCGCCGGTGGAGGTGTTTATAGGCGTAAGGACCCCTGAGCTTCGTAAACTGGCAAAGCAGCTTGGAAAAACGGAGGAGATCCGTTTATTTCTGGATGACCTTCCGCATAAGTACTTTGATGAAAACCAGCTGCATGCTTTCATTATTTCGGAAATAAAGGACTATGGCAGCTGCATTGACGAAGTAAACCGGTTTCTCCCCTATGTGGACAACTGGGCAACCTGTGACCAGATGTCCCCGAAGGTTTTTAAGAAGCACCGGGGGGAGCTCTCAGAGGAAATAAAGAAATGGCTCCGTTCTGACAGGACCTATACGGTGAGGTTCGCTACAGGGATGCTGATGGAGCATTTCCTTGACGAGGACTTTGATGCAGCATATCCGGATCTGGTGGCCGGCATAAGATCGGACGAATATTACATCAATATGATGACTGCCTGGTATTTTGCGACGGCACTGGCCAAACGGTATGACGAGATATTACCATACATAGAGGGGCATCGCCTCGATGTATGGACGCATAATAAAGCCATTCAGAAGTCCGTCGAAAGCTACCGGATAACGTCAGAGCAGAAGGAGTACCTGAAGAGCCTGAAAATAAAGCAGAAGACACAGGGAAAAGCACAATAGATAGAAGCCGGAGGTTTTGCATATGGCACAGATACAGGTGACAGACCTGACATTTTCCTATGACGGAAGTGCCGATGATGTTTTTAAGGATGTGACTTTCCGTATGGATACGGATTGGAAGCTGGGACTTATCGGCAGGAACGGAAAGGGTAAAACAACCCTGTTGAATCTTTTGATGGGGCGATACGATTACCGCGGCAGTATCAAGGCGGATTCACGCTTTGATTATTTCCCGTATCAGGTATCCGGACCAGATCTGACAAAGGATGCCGCGGTGCTTTTTGAAAAATGGAAGCCGCAGATCGAACTGTGGCAGGTGCTTGTCCAGATGAGCGAACTGCAAATGGATCCGGCATGCCTGTATCGTCCGTTTGGGACGCTGAGCTTTGGCGAACGTACAAGGCTTATGCTCGCGGTCCTGTTTGCGGCAGATAATGAATTTCTTTTGATCGATGAACCGACAAACCATCTGGACAGCAGGGCGCGTGACATCGTGAAAGAGTATCTTGCTTCCAAAAAAGGCTTTATCCTTGTTTCGCATGACAGGGATCTGCTTGATGGGGTATGCGATCATGTGCTTGTGCTGAACCGTACTTTCATAGAGGTTCAGTCAGGCAACTTTTCGTCCTGGTGGGAGAACAAGGAGAAGAAGGACGCATTTTTGCAGGCGGAAAACGAAAAGCATCTGAAGGAGATCGGCAAGCTGAAAAGTGCTGCGGACAGAAGCGGCAGGTGGGCGGATAAGAACGAAAACACAAAGATAGGCTTTGACCCGGTTAAGGAGCATGACAGGAGTATTTCGACCAGAGCTTTCATCGGCGCGAAAACAAAAAAGATGCAGGCGCGCGTGAAATCCTATGAGAAGCGGATCGACCGTGAGATCGAGGAGAAAGAGGGTCTGCTACAGGATATCGAGAAGGTTTCCGAGCTTAAACTGGAGCCTCTCAGATTCCATAAGGAAATGCTGATCAATGCGTATGACCTGTCACTACGGTATGAGGGCGCTGACAGGGAACTGTTTTCGGGATTACGGTTTCAGGTAAAGCGGGGGGAAAGGATCATTCTTTCCGGTGATAACGGATGCGGAAAATCGAGTATCTTAAAAGCGATCCTGCAAAAGACGCATGCCGGCGGGTATGCCGGGGGATCCGGATTACTGGTATCCGGCGATCTTGACGTCTCGTCCGGCATGACGATATCGTATGTTAATCAGGATACTTCCTTTTTGTCAGGCTCCCTGCAGAAGTTCTGCGAGACGCAGGGGCTTAACGAAAGCCTGTTTCTTGCGGTCCTGAGACAGCTTGATCTCGGACGGGAGCAGTTCGTAAAGAATATGGAGGATTTTTCCGAGGGACAGAAAAAGAAAGTACTGATCGCCGCGAGTCTGATCACGCCGGCGCATTTATATATCTGGGATGAACCGCTAAACTATATCGATGTGTTCTCGCGGATGCAGATCGAAAAACTGATCTTAAGGTATGAACCGACCATGCTGTTAGTTGAGCATGATGTCAGGTTCCAGGAAAAGGTGGGTACGGATGTGCTCACCGTCAACAGTATGGCACAGGAGGAGCAGGGATCATCATCTGGACAGGAAAGGCGCCTGCACCCCTATTTGTAGTGGTTGACCGAAAAATGCGCCAATGTTACTATATTATTATGTAACCCGGGTATTTTGCATCTGTTCAGAATGCTTTGGCTTCTGCACAGATACGCGGCCCGTCTTGAACAGTTACGTTCTTATTACGATAGATCAGGAGAATACAATACTATGAAAAAGAGATATTTATTAAAATTATGCGCAGCTCTTCTGGCGGTTCTCTTTGCTTTTGAAACGCCGGCTTTTCGGGTCATTGCTTACGCGGACAGCAATACGACCATGGATCAGGCGACGCAGGGCCTGCTCATGACCTGCCTGAAAGAGATATATAACGCGAGAGCGGAGCAGGAGCGGATCGCAAGAGAGTATCTGGGCTCCGTTAAAACGCTGGCGCAGACAAACGCTAACTACAACGCGGCGATCAGTGCTGCCGAGCAGCGGTTAAGCAGTGCCGTTTCCGCCACGGAAAAGGCGAAATATGACTGGGAGCACGGCATCGTCGGATCGGACAGTCTGTTTAATCTGAATAATTATAACGCCTCCGGTTTTAATGCCGCCGCCTATAATCCCGTTTATTATACCGGCCTGAACAAGGATTTTCCCAATGTATACCTGAATCCGGGGCTGACTACGATACCGATTTCCGTAAAAATTCCGGCCAAGAAGGCCTACAATGTTATCATTAACGGGATCCCGGCTTTTTCGATCGTATCTACCGGCAGACCCGTGGATTATAATTCCATGGTGGGAATGGTATCCTTTACCGCACCCTATGCCCTGTACAGCAAATGGCATATCACCGCCAATTATTACGCTGCCGGGCAGTTAGTGGATAACATCGAGCTTTCCGGGGAAGTGAAGGATCCGATGGAATTTAAACCGCTGTATAATTTCTTCCAGATCTGGAGACCGGGGGTCGAAGCAGCTACCTTCCGGATATTTGTGGCGGAAAATCATTCCGTCATGGTTTCCTGGGATCTGGACGGAAGCCTTACCATCACGGATTTCAATAATTTCTTACAGGAGCCTCCAAAGGCTGACACGAAAACAAAGAACAAGCAGTCCTCCGGCTCGTCCAACAGCCAAAGCGCGTCTTCCGGCAATAATGCGAATACCTCTTCCGGAAGCAGCACGGGCGGAAACACCGCATCGTCCGGAAGCAGCGGCTCTTCTGCCGGGAATCAGACTGACGCGTCAATCGTAACCTCAGATTCGCAGCAGACAGGGCAGACACAGCAGACTGGCCAGACACAGCAGACCGGTCAGACACAGGAAAACAGCCAGACGCAGCAGAGTGGTCAGACGCAGCAGACTGAGCAGACACAGCAGAACGGACAGCAGTCCGATAACGGTTCCGGTAATCAGACAACCACGAATACTTAGGCTTCTTAATGAGATGATGAAAAGGATACTAACGATCTGTCTGGCGGTTTCTCTGATCCTGACGCTTTCAGGATGCGGGGACGAGGATTCGCTCAGATATTATCGGGAAGAATATGATAAGGCGATGGGGTATCGTGACGACGGTACCTCTTCTTCTGAACTTCTGACGGCGGAGGTGCCGGCAGAGGTGCCGGCAGAGGTGCCGGCAGAGGAGCCGTCTGCGGAAGTGCCCGCGGAAATGCCGGCAGGTGACGGTGAAGTGACAGAGGCCCCGATACCGGAAGAGTCCCCGGAGGGCGAAGCGCCGTCTTCTACGCCTCCTGCGCTGCCGGAAGGCTCCGATCAGCCTGCACCGGCAGAGGGCGCGGAGAATCCCGATCCGTCGTCTCAGGAAACGCCTCCTGCGCCGCCTGAGGGCTCGTCTGATCCGGGAACGGGGAATAATCCTTCCGATCCGGGGACGGGTTCCTCCGAAACGACGCAAACGACCTCTCAGGCCAGTGCCGCCGGGAATACCAATACCGAATCCGTTCCGGAAAGCGGGGATACCAGCGACAGCGAGGAGGAGAATGTAAAGAAATTTCATGTCGGGGAACGCTGGACGGTAGACGGGCAGTGGAGTCTTGTGATCAACGCGGCTCTGCCCACGGAGATCAGAGATGAAGCCTCCCCGGAAAATCCGCAGGCGGTATATTTCATCGACTATACCTATAAAAATGAGGGCTATACGGATCCTAACGACCCCGAAGCCGGTCTGATCTTTTGGCTCGATGAAGATGTCACAGACAGTGCCGGGGATGCGGGCTACAGCTATAACCTGGATATTCCCTATGATCCGCAGGAGGTCCCGGTCGGGGAGAGCTGCAACGCCCAGGTCTGCGTAGCGGTAAACCACACAGGAACCTTTGAGATCACCGTTGGGACCTACGACAGCAGCGATAATTATCAGGAAGCCATATTTGTAGTAGATGTATGATAATAATTAGGAATCATTTCCGTCTGCGCCGATTCGCTTGCGAATCGTGTGCTTAGGAGTTGTGCAGAAATAACCTTACATCTTGCTTGTCTTTTTTTCCGATCTCATTTTGCAAGATTCAGTCACATAGCCCGCTATGCTCCTTCATCTTGCAAAACAATCTCGAAGAAAAATCCTGCGCAATCTTGTAATGTTATTTCTGCACAGCTCCTTAGGCATGAACTTCAGTTCATGCCGATTCGGTCACAAAAGTGACCGAATCATTTCCTATTTTTCTCGAAAAAATCCGACAGCTTCTTCAGCAGAGCCGGTTTGTCGATCGTTTTCAGGAGATAATCCACCGGGCTCAGGCCGACGACGGAGAGCACGCTTTCCCGGTCGCCGTGTCCGGTTAAGAACATCACCGGGATCTGCTCGGTTTCCGAATCGTTCTTTAACATCGAAAGGACCTGCGGACCGTTTGCGACAGGCATTTCATAGTCAAGCAGCACCAGATCCGCCTTGTTTTTCGCCAGATAACTGATGGCCTGAACGCCGTTTGCCGCCATGCCGACATGGTAGCTGCCCTTCAGCCATTCGTATACCGTCCGCATATAGGTGATATCATCGTCTACGATCAGGATGGATTTCTTCCGCTTTTCCCCCGTATTTTCGTCCATATAGGTGCTGACCTTTTTGATCAGCTGTTCAATATCAAGGGGCCTCTGAAACCACTCGGTCACGGCCTGCTGCGGTATGGTCTTTTTCACGAGCTCATACTGGGATTCCTCACCGATCAGGATCAGCCCCAGATCCTTGTCGCAGACCGTATCCTTCAGGTAAACAAGCGCTTCCGGCACGGTATCGATATCATCCGAGAGAAAGAGGATGACAAGCTGCATACCATCCGCATGCGCCTCGATATCCTTCATATCCGCCCGGGCGTATTCCGTTCTGATATTCACGCCCGCCAGCTTCGTCATCAGGCTTTTGGCTAAAAAGCTTTCCGCGACGCTGATGATGACGACCTTCGCGTTGTCCCTTCCGGCTTCTGCCGTCTGTCCCCGATCTTCCATAAGCTCCGTTTCGCTTTGCTGCTTCATATCCATGGATTCCATGCGATTTATCCTCCCTGCTTCAGTGCTTCCGCTGCGGTCTCTTCTATTTTATCCCAGTCAAGCTCCGTCAGGCACTTTTCTATCGTTTTTATTCTGTCTGCATCCTGCTCTTTCAGCCGGTAGCTCCTCAGATCCTTCAGGATCCCCTCCATCAGTTCATAGTCCATGCAGGCGGCGATCTCCGAAATGGTACGGTAGGCTTCTGCCAGGGCCTTTTCCTCGATCTCCGGGAGAGACGCGTCCTGCTCATCGAGAGCTGCAAGCTCTGCGTCAAGGCTTCGGTAGTATGAGAGAAGCTCCCCGGTTTTTTCTTTGATATAATCCGTATTTTCCTGCTTTCCCGCTTCCTCAAGGCTCTCCGCAAGCTTCGATAAGCCGTCCGCGCCGATGATCCGCGCGGAGCTTTTCAGAGCGTGTACCCGGATCGTATAGTCGGCTATATTTCCCTGCTCATAAAGGCTTTCGATCTCGGCCGCCTTGGCCTGTGCCGTCTGATGAAATACCGTCAGCACCGACAGATAGCCCTCCGCGGAGCCGCAGTTTTTCAGGCCCTTTTCCCTGTCAAGATCCTTCAGTCCGTTCAGAAAGACCGGCAGTGCAGGCTCCTCATTTACGCCGGGCGCCGGTTCCGTTTCGAACATGACCGCGTTCTTCCAGAGCCTCCCGTATTCCTTCCAGACGTCGCTTCCCTCTGTCCGTTCGTTCATCCGGTATTCGGTATCCTCGTCGATCATAAGGAGCATGACATCGGCGATCTTAGGGTCGAAGGAGGTGCCGCGGCAGCGCGCGATCTCTGCCCGTACCTCGCTCCTTTCCTTTGGCCGGGAATAGGTCCTTGTACTGGTCATGGCATCGTAGCAGTCGGCTACACAGACGATCCTGGCCGTTTCCGGGATCTCTTCTCCTTTTAAGCCGTCCGGATATCCGGTGCCGTCATAGCGCTCATGATGCCATCTGGCGCCCTCCGACAGCTTCGGCATATCCACGATCTCCTTCAGGATCTCATATCCGTTCAGCGTATGTTCTTTAATCTCGCGGAATTCATCCTCGGTAAGTCTGCTGTTCTTATGGATGATATCCTCGTGCACGCCGATCTTTCCGATATCATGAAGCAATCCGATCTCATAGATCTCAACCTGCTCTTTCCCGGTTTTCCCGAGCCTTCTTGCGATCTCCGCGCTGTAGGCCGCTACCCGCCGGGAATGACCGTTCGTATAGCGGTCCTTGGTATCCACGGTTTTGGAAAGAGCCATCATCATTTCTCTTGTCAGTCGTTTGCTCCGGCTGCTCTGGCGCTCGACCTCCTCTTTAATGGATCTCTGATAGCGGAAGAGCTCAATGATGCGTTTGGCCCGCTGCTTTAATATATCCGGGGAGAAGGGCTTTCGGATATAATCCGCGGCGCCGCTCTTAAAGCCATTTTCCTCGGTTTCCGTATCGTTATCTCCCGTCAGAAGAAGCACCGGGATCTCTTCGGTCGCTTCGTCCTTTCTAAGCGCCTCCATCACGGCAAAGCCGTTGCCATCAGCCAGATGGATATCAAGCAGGATAAGCGCCGGCGAGAATTCCTTTGCCGCCTGAAGCGCTTCCCTCCCAAGGAGGCATTCCCGCACCTCATAAGCCGGCTCTAAAATGTTCTTTATGAGAGTACAGACCGCCGTATCATCGTCAATGACAAGGACCCCCGCTCTGCCTTCCTCGTTTCCCGCAGAGACAGGCTCTGTCTCTTCTTCCGGCTCTTTGAGCTTCTCTTCGGGAAGCAGTCTTTTTAACAGCTTTTCCAGCCTTTCTCCCTCTACGGGCTTTGAAAGATAATCGGTAAAGCCTGCCTCCATATACATCCGCCTGGCGCCCGATACGGCATTGGCTGTCAGGGCCACGGCAGGGATATCCGATCCCGATTCCCTGAGACGCTTCAGGGTCTCGATCCCGTCCATATCCGGCATCATATGGTCGATAAAGACCAGGTCATAGGCGTTTGCCGCGCAGAGGGTCAGGGCATCACGCCCGGACAGTGCCGTATCGATCCGGATCTCTGTTTTCTTTAAGAGGCTTTTCATGACCGTCAGATTTGTTTCCGTATCATCCACCACTAAGACCCTGGCTTCCGGTGCATGGAACAGCTCGTGATAGCGGTAGTTTTCCTCCTTTAATCCGCCTGTCTTCTGCAGACAGTCACCGATCTCCTCCCATTTCACGACCTCCTGCTCCACCGTAAAGGAAAGCTCGGAGCCTTTGCCGTACTCGCTCTGGACGACCAGCTCGCTCTCCATTAAGGAAAGCAGCTGCCTCGTAATGCTCATGCCGAGCCCCGTGCCTTCTATGGTACGGTTTCGCTTCTCCTCGAGGCGCTGATAGGGCGAAAACAGGGCTTCCATGTCCTCTTGGCGCATGCCGATGCCGCTGTCCTTTACGCTGATTGATAGCAGAAAATGCTTATCGTCCTTCTTTTTTCCGGAAACCTTTAACTGAACAAAGCCTTCTTCCGTATATTTTACCGCGTTGGAGAGCAGATTCAGGGCGCACTGCCTGATCCGGATCTCGTCGCCGATCAGGATATGCGGGATCTCCTTCTCCACCTCAACGGTAAACTTTAAACCTTTTCTGACCGCCCGGTCCCGGATCATATTGCCGAGATCGCCTACGAGCGGGGAAAGATCATACTGCACGGGCAGGATCTCCATCTTTCCCTCCTCCACCTTCGACAGGTCGAGGATATCATTGATCAGGGACAGAAGCGTCCTTCCCGCCGACATGATATCCGCGGCATAGGAACGGATGGATTTTTCCGTTGCCTCTCTAAGGATCATCTCGTCCATGCCGAGAACGGCGTTGATGGGGGTGCGGATCTCATGGGACATATTCGCGAGGAACCTGCTCTTTGCCTGGCTTGCGCTGTCGGCGATCTCCTTCTGCTTCTGAAGCTCTCCCATATACCGGATGTGCTCCGTCTCATCCACTAAGGCATAGATCCTGCCGTAATTCTGCCCCTTGTATACCAGGTCGTTTACCTCTGGCCCGTAAATCCGATCCCCTACAATGACGTTTTCGCCTTTTGCAACAGCTTCCAAAACTTCCTCGGGAACCGTCGCCTGTCCGAACCTGAGCACCGGATACAGCGATTGAGCCGGCTCATTGAAATACTGGATGTCGCCGTAGCGGTCCGTTGCGATGATCCCCTCCGAGATCCTGTCGATGATAAAGTCCCGCGCCAGTTCGCTGGTATTGAGAAGACCGTAGGAGAGGATCGCGACCATCATGAAAACCGTTCCGATGAAGAAGCCGATCATCGTGATATCATACGAGGCCGTAAGGGCCGGTATGCCGATCATCTGAAGCGCAAAGCAAAGGCTTTCCGCGACAGTCGCAAGGAGTACCATCAGAACCCTTTTTTTTGCCACAGGATTCTTTTCCCGATTGAAGGAGCTGATCAGAAACGTAATGCCCGCTGTGATATAGCAGCACGACATCAGCATCTGAAAATGATGGAGGATACCGTTTCCGTGAAGGAGCCTTGGGAAAATGCCGTCCGGATCAAAGGTATAGCTCGTGTAATAGAGGGCATTCTTCTGCAGATTCGCGATGGAAATATATATGCCGAGGTGGGCAAGGAACAGGATATCCTTCAAAGTGGCGGGCAGTCTGACATGACAGAGCTCTGCGATGAATAAAAACAGCAGATAGACGACCCAGATCCTTCCCGCATAGGAGAACTGAAGGGCCGTGATATAGGATTCCGCTGTGTGAGCCGTTAACTGAAAGCTATAACCGATACTGTCGACCAGTAAAGCGATACAGCTTAAGAGCAGATAGAGATGCAGTGTATTTTTCCATCTGCGGATAACGATCAGACTTTCGACAAACAGCCCGCATATGGTGATATTTTGAATGATAAGCAGAACATCCTTCAGACTCATGAATCCTTAGATTTCCTTTTTTCCAGGTATTTCAAAGCACTGTCGTTATCCTTGACAAATACGCCCTTCACATCGTTTCCGAGAAGCGATTTGAGCTCCCGCAGCTTATCCGCGGAATCGCTGACGGCGATGACCAACGGTTTTTCACCGGGTTCTGCCGTTTCCGCCTTTTCTGCCGTTTCTTCATTCTTCCGGATCAGCTCCGGCTTCAGATATTTAAACAGGATCGTCTCCAGTGCCGTATACATGACCGGTTTGCTCAGATAATCGGAAAAGCCTTCGCTTATATAGTTATCCCGGGCTCCTACGATAGCGTCCGCGGTAAGGACGATGACCGGCGTGTCATCCGCCAGATGCTCCTTTCTGAGCTGTTCCAGAGTCTGTATCCCGGACATGCCGGGCATCATCTGGTCAAGGAATATGATGTCGAAGGTCTGCTCCCTCAGGATATCGATACATTCCTGGCCGGATTCCGCCGTTACCACTTTCATTTTCGTTTCTTCCAAAAGCCCTTCTATGACTTCCAGATTCATATCATTATCGTCAACAACGAGAACGCGGGCCTTCGGAGCGATCAGAGCCGTTTTGAATTCCTCCGTCTGCTCCTGCAGTCTTAACAGATTCTGGGCAAAATCTCCCACAGGGGTTTCATCGATGACCGTCTGCTTCATTTCCGCCGTAAAGGTGGTCCCTTCGCCGTATCTGCTTATGACGCCGATGGTGCCGTCCATCATGCTGACAAGACGCATGGTGATATTGAGCCCGAGGCCCGTTCCCTCGATATTCCTGTTCCTTTCCTCCTCCAGACGCTCAAAGCTGCCGAAAAGCCTGCCGAGATCCTCGTTTTTTATACCGATCCCCGTATCGATAACTCTTACGCGGAGTTTTTCCGTCTCCCGGTTATAGGAGACTTCGACGGATACGCTTCCCTCGGGGGTATACTTGATTGCGTTGTTAATGAGGTTCAGCATTACCTGACGGACCCTGATCTCGTCCCCAAGCAGCACGGAGGGGATATCCTCCGAGACGTTCAGATTGTATGCAAGACCCTTGTCCTGCGCCTTTTTCATCGTCATATTGACCACGTCGTTCATGACGGAGGAGAAGCTGTATTCCACGGGGATCAGCTCCATTTTGCCGGATTCGATCTTGGAAAGGTCCAGGATATCATTGATAATGGACAGTAACGTTTTTCCGGCGCTCTGGATATCCAGCGCGTATTTTCTGATGGGCTCTCCCGGCGCGCTGCGTAAGATCATCTCGTCCATCCCGATGATAGCGTTCATCGGGGTCCTGATCTCATGGGACATATTGGCGAGGAAATCACTTTTTGCCTTATTGGAAGCGTTGGCGGCATCCTTCTCAAGCTCCAGAACCCTTCTTTCATAGGATGCCTTCTGCTCCTCGAGCCGCATTTCTTCCATGTTTTTCGTGTATTTCTGCTCGTTTCTGTGCCCGATATAATAGAAGACGGCGATCATGAAAAAGGCCAGCATATAGATGATCACATTGATCACGATCTGATCTCTGACATCCGCATAGAGATCGTGATTGCTGACCACCATCACGACATACCAGTCATTCATGATGGCGTTCACGAACACTGTGCTCTTTACGCCGTTCATCGTATAGGAAAAGCTGCCGGTGCCTGTTTCCTTTATGATATCGAAACATTCTTCCCCTCCGGGGATATCGGCGATGTTCGTCGCCTTCAATTCCTCGTTCCGGTGGGCAATGAAAACCCCTTCACTGTTTATGACAAAGCCGTAGCCCTTTTCGTTTACGTCGAGCTCGTCCATCGTGGACTGGATCCCCTTCAGCTGCACATCCAAAGAGATGACGTTCTGGCGGTCCGGCAGCATCCGGCAGACGGAAATGATCATATTATTGGTCTGCGCGTCAATATAGGGAGGGACAAATACCACGTCGCCGTCTCCCTCCATCGCGGTAACGTACCAGTCTCTGGTCTTCGGATCATAACCCTCCGGCGGGACCCAGTTTAAGCCGTCCATGTACTGGCTCATGAGATAGCCGTAGATTCCGTTATAGTTTTCGTCAAACTGCTCCGACACATTATTTGTTTCCTCCACCAGGAATTCATGGATCCGGGAGGGGGTGCTGCCGCTGATCAGCATATGGTGCACGGCATCGGCGGTGACGTGCAGGACGTTTTCGGCGGTATTTAAGTGGTTTTCGATCAGGGAGGAGATATTGAGCATCTTGTCCTCGATGACCGCGTAGGAATTGGAAACCGCATTGCTGTACATAAGCTTTGACGTATAGTGCGTCATTGCCACCACAAAAAGGAAAACCAGTATGAGCGGTACGATCATACTGTGTTTTTTCCTTCCGTATTCCTTTGCGCTGCTTTTTCCGCCGTTAGCCATTATGACCGCCCTTTATTCGATCGCAAGATATTCCTCGGGCACCTCAACCTTTGTCGAACCCATGTAATGCCCGGGATCTCCCATGATATAGGTATCCTGATAGATCAAGAAGGTATTGTCCGATCTGTTGCCCGTTCCGCCTTCCGTATAGGCAGAGCCGTTCCATTCGGCACCGGGTGAGAATACGCCGAGGGCCTTTGAAATATCATTGATATCTTTTAACCCGCTTTCTCCCAAGATCACGTTTCTCGCATGCTCGGCAAGGCCTGCCGAAACCGCGTAGCCGTAGGAGCGGGTCCAGGTACCGAATCTCCCCGCGCCTCCCTTTTCCACGATGGCAGCCTCCACCCTGGAAAGGATCTTCTCAAAGTCCCCGGCCTCCGCGGTAAGGTCAAGGCCGAGAGCCCCGGGATATCCCATCAGGGGAGAGGGAAGGTCAGCCTCGATAAAATACCCGCCGTATGAAAGGAGCGCCTTGATCAGAGGCTCCGTATGGGCGTCGTTTGTACAGAAATAGGCCGAGTTTTCCCCATACTTCTTGACCCATTCGGGGACATGCTCAGTAATAAAGCTCTGCGCGCCGGGAACCCCTACGTCCGTGGTAGGATCGGGCGCTTCCTCCATTTCAAATTTCATGCCGAATTCCTCGCAGGCAGCCTTCATCACGGCGACGCGTCTCGCAACCGTTTCATAGGAAAGATGGCGGGGGAAGGAGATATGGACAAAGGTATCGCAGCCCAGCTCATGCGCGGTACGGATGATCAGATAGCCGCGGTTTACGAAGTCGCAGTTTACCACAAGGTCCGCCACCGGACCGATATCGGAAAAATCCTCGTAGGCTTCGCCGGCGATACAGATGATATCGGGCCTTTTTTCATGGATCTGACGGAAGGCTTCCGTCGTCCCGTCTACGGCCTGATTGACGACGATGGCTTTCATTTTCGGATCATCGGCCAGATTGACGATGGTCCGGATCGTCGTTTCCATTTCCTCGGTAAAGTTGTCGGGATAAATAGCAAGCGTTACGTTATCCTCGCCGTATTTTTTCTGAAAAGCCTCCGCGCCGCGTCTGTCATCCTCGGACTGGGAAAAGGAGCCCGTTACGATGCCGATTCGGAAAGCCTCCGAAGAGGCGTCTTCCTTTGCTTCTTCCTTCGCTTCCGCGGCCGGTTCCTCCGTTTTTTCTTCGGTGCTCTCTGATGTCTCCTCTGAAACAGCCTCTCCGGCTGACGGCTTTTTATCCTCTGCGCTGCCGCAGGCTGTCAGGGATACGGCCAGAACAAGGCTCAGTATCATCATGGCACGGATCGTCAGTTTTCTCATATCGTCCTCCCTGCGCCGATCTGTGTGCATATCGTGCGCTTAGGCATGAACCTGTTCATGCCGATCCGGTCAGTTTTCTGACCGGATCATT
>JAILQQ010000028.1 GCA_024698885.1 Lachnospiraceae bacterium
TCAGATCGGCACCGGTATTTCTTTCCTTCCGGCAGAAAGCGGAATGGGACGCAAGCGCGTAGAACCCCATAAAAGTGCAGATAAAGCCATTTACTTCGTGCAGAGAACGGCCGAGAAAGCTCATGCTGAAAAGCGCCTGCAGACACATAAAAGCGCTGTTATACCCGAAGCGGGGGTGAAGATTCCCAAGGCCCTTAACGGTGCCA
Source organism: Lachnospiraceae bacterium (assembly GCA_024698885.1). Taxonomy (GTDB): domain Bacteria; phylum Bacillota; class Clostridia; order Lachnospirales; family Lachnospiraceae; genus UBA2868. Next base: position 207 of record JAILQQ010000028.1, read on the forward strand.
TACCTCTCGATCCACTGGATCGCCTGGCCATGATAAAGATAGGTATCATAATCCAGCGGTTCCGCGGACGCGATCGCTGAAATGACCGCGGTCACCGCAAGCAGCAGAAGGATCATGGCTGTTCTTTTTGCGCAGGGAAGCGAGGCCGCTATTCTCTTCGCTTCCTTTCGGCACAGGATCACAGAAAGAAGGCTGATTAAAAGAAGCAGAACCAACGCGACGCTCCCCACCCCGAAGAACAGGCTGATGATTTCCGCATATACCGTAGAAAAGACGATTCCGGCCATCACGAAAGCATCCGGGCTTTTCATGCGATAATGAAAAACACGAATTATTAATTCATTGATCATAAGTCCTGTGGCAAAAAAAACACCTGCCATCAGAAAAAAACATAAGCATGTTACAATCATAGCACTGTTATTTTATTCCTTCTCTTCTTTTACTATCTCCCTGTCCGATTTGATGCAAAAAAGCATGGCAGCAAAGGCCAGGGCGGAAAAAACGGTCAGAAACGTAAAAACAGGATTGACGGTAAAGAAAACTTCCACCTTCTTTTCCGTTTTCGAAAACGGCAGATAAATCCGCATATGATTTTCTTTCCCGGACTCTGTCGGAAGCGTTACCGCGCCCTCTGAAAGCCTTATCTGATAGCCAGGGTATAAAAACAGCGGCAGTTCAATATATTCTTCTTTCCGCTCATTTCCTTCTATATAATAATATACAAAGTCCGCCTTGTCACCCCGCTTCTGATAGTCCGTGATCCGAACCGCATTTTCATCGGAAAGCCGGTAATCCCTTCCCGAAAAATACTCATCCTCTGTCCCGAGAGGAAGGTACTCCCTCTGTTTATAGGGCGCGATATCCCCTGTGATCACCGTGTAGGAGATCCGGTCCGGACTGCTGTATTCCTTCATGATATGATTATCATACAGCAGAACAGGCAGAAGAATAAATAACATCGCTATACAATAGGGCAGGAATTTTTGTTTTTTTTCGAGCCACATCCTGATCCTGTCAGCCAGCATGCCGATCCCAAAGATCAGGAAAGCAAAAGCGGCAAAGAAAAACCGGTACGGGAACTGCATGGTATTACTGAAGAACCGGAAAAAATACAGACGTCGCAGCATATCCCAGGGAAAGATCATCGTACACGCAGCCACTAACACAAGACCAACCAGAAACAGAGCTGCAGCAAAATATACATTTTCCGAAATCTTTTTTGAGGAGAATGCTATCGCTATCATTACGATCAGCCATATACAGAGGATGATGGCATACTGACCGGACTCATAGGAAATGAAAGAGGGCAGGTCAAAGGTCCAGAAGCCTTCTCCGAGAGCGCCGAGATACAGGTTGCCGTTTTTGTAATAATAGAGAAACGGAACGATCCACCAGATATTGATCAGAAGACACCAGATACCGGCTTTGAGAAAGTCGGGTATACAATCCGTCACCGCACGTCCCCGGCCTCTGGAAAGCTGCACCGGGATCAGAATACAGAGTAAAAGTACGGCGCAGACAAGCACAAGAAGCGTTGTGACCAGATGACTCTGCAATAGTCCCGTAAAGCCGATGGTCAGAAGAGGCCATCTATTCCCGTTGCCCTGTAAAAGGTGCAGCAGGCCGGCGATGACAAGCGGTATAAAAATATAGGAGATCCCATTTCCCAAAACAGCACCGTTATCGGTTTCCGCATGAACAAAGGAGGGAGAAAGCAGGTAAAGGGTGGCCGACAGGGCTGCACTAAGGCTGGAAACCTGCAGCGTCCGCAGCGCATAGTACATGACAGAAACCACAGCAGCCGCTGTACAGAAGATCGTAACATCATAGGCGGTAAGCAGGGAAACACGGCATATGCGCAAGACAGCCGGAAATACCAGGAACATATAAGGATACATGACGCCGAGCTCACCGTACTCATTTACGGTTCGGGGAAATAAGATGGCCGGGAACTGCCGGTCTAGGATCGC
>JAILQQ010000053.1 GCA_024698885.1 Lachnospiraceae bacterium
CAAGGGCATCACAGCCCGTTAGCATGACGACGTTTCTGTCGATTCTTGGGTACATACCCGGTTAAGCTCATGCTATTTCACCTATTTTAGTAGCAGGAGCTGCCAAAATATATCGCTCCTGCGGATAATATCTGTCAAAGGAGGGTATATGAAACAAAAAGACTATGATGAATTGGAGTTTACGGATGATTTTCTGTTCTGCCGCATTTTGTCATCAAACGAGGATTTATGTATTGAACTGGCAGAAATGATCACCGGGCGCAAGATCAAGAGTCTCCTCAGGGTGGAGGAGCAGAAACCGATCTCCATGACCCATGATGGAAAAGGAGTTCGGTTTGATGTGTTCTTTGAGGATGAGGAGAATGTGATCTATGATATTGAGATGCAGACGGTTCCAAAGAGCAATCTGCCGAAGAGAACCCGGTATTATCAGGGGATGATCGATCTCGATAACTTAGGGAGCGGAAAGGATTATAATGACCTGAAGGAAAACTATATTATCTTCATCTGTAAATTTGCGGCTTTTGAAAAGGGACGGCACCTGTATTCCTTTGAGAATATCTGCATGGAAGATAAGGAGATCCGCCTGAAGGATGGGGCACATAAGATATTTCTCTGTGCGGAGGGCATGGTGGACGACTGCTCAGAGAAGATGCGGGATTTTCTGAATTATATCGCAAAACGCGAAACGAAAGGGGAACTATCCCGGAGGCTTCAGAGAGAGGTAGAGCTTTCCCGCAGGCATGTGAAATGGAGGTCGGATTATATGACATTATTAGAGCATTATAAAGAACAGCACGACGAGGGATACGCAGAGGGCTTTGCAGATGGCGAAGCCAAGGGAGAGGCAGAACGGAAGGCTCTGTTAGAAAAAGGAGAGGCAGAACGGAAGGTTCTGGAGGCGGAGATTCAAAGGCTTCGAGAGAAAATCGGAGAATTGGAATCTGCCGGCTCGCCCTGCCTTTAGTCAACGGCCTCTTGATCACACGGGGAAATCCCTCTTGCTTCTGCGTCAGGTTATAGGCCGCACCGGCGACGGACGAGGCGAGATTTTCGTTGAAATCGAGCCGGGATTTTGCTACAACTTTGACTCATTGCTTTGTGAATATTGCTATGTTATACTTTATCTGATTCAAGGGCATCACAGCCTGTTAGCATGACGACGTTTCTGTCGATTCTTGGGTACATACCCGGTTAAGCTCATGCTACTTTCCATGTTTTATTATAGCAAGGATCTATTGAACTGAAGGAATAATAAGTTTGCTTATTTTAACGAGTGTACCAGACGGGAGATATCATTTTGAGCGATAAAAAGAATACGGAAGAAATTGCGGCGGAAATAGCCATCATTGATGAGCGTACCATTCGGGACAAGATATATGAAGTCCGGGGTGTTAAGGTGATGCTCGACGTAGACCTTGCAGCTATTTACGGATATGAGACTAAGAATTTTAGTCGTCAGGTGAAGAACAATGCCGACAGATTTGAGGGCGATGAGTTCATGTTCCAATTGACAGATGCAGAGGTGGAGGAACTTTCAAGGTGCAAAAATTTCACCTTGAACAGAGGAACAGGTCGTGGCTCTAATGTGAAGTATAATCCACATGCTTTTACAGAGCAGGGAGTCTACTTACTGATGACGGTTCTGCGTGGCGGCCTTGCTGTGAAACAGAGCCGTGCTCTTGTAATGGCATTTAAGGCAATGAAGGATTACATCATCGAGACGCAGAGCCTGGTCACACAACGTGATCTTCTTCGGCTTTCAATACAGACCACGGAAAACACAGAGGCTATACGCAGCATGCATACCATGCTCGAAGACCAGCAGAAGCTTCTAGCTACCAGGGCGTTTTGCAGGGCGGAGAGTGGAGATGAGCTGCGGGAAAGCAGCGCAGAATTTCAGGTTTGCTGGCTTATGATTTTAGGGAATTTTTATTGACACTCGCTTTCGGCCGTTGTATCATAGGATATGTAAAAGGGCGTTTATGCCCTTTGGCGCATATTAACCAGGCAGGGATGCCGTAAACAATTATCAAAGGAGTGATGAATATGGCAGGAATGGGAATCAGCGGTTCTACAGATTATTCCGCCCTGTTTTCGTCATTATCCGGTAATTCGTCCCAAAATACCTCCGGTGTAAGCTCTTCCGGAACTCTGTTAGCGGACTACGCGAGCATTAAGAACGGAAGCTACGCGAAGTTGGCCAAGTCCTATTACGGGACCGATAAGAGCTCCAAGCAGACGAAGGCTGAGCAGGCGGAGGCAAATAAGACGCAGAAGACCGAGCTCATGAGCACGAAGAACATTGCTTCGAAGCTGAGCAGCGCGGCTTCGGCCCTTACCGACAACAAGTCGCTTTTTGAGACGAAGATCACGACCAAGGATAAGGACGGGAACGAGATGACCGATCTGGACCGGGAGAAGATCTCGAAGCTCGTGAACAATTTCGTTGACAACTATAACGCGATGGTGAAGAACGGCGGCGACAGCACAAGCAAGCCGGTTCTGCGCAGCGCGTTTAACATGGTGAATACTACCAATGTCAATGAGAATCTGCTGAACAAGGCAGGGATTACGCTCAACGAGGACAATACGCTTTCGATCGATGAGGATACTCTGAAGAAAGCAGACGCGGGCACTTTGAAATCTCTGTTCTCAGGACAGGGTTCTTACGCAAGCAACGTGCAGATGAGCGCCAGCTCGATTTTACAGTCGGCGCAGAACGGTCTGAACAAGCTTTCCGGTTATAATGCGGGCGGTACGTTTAACGCGGCCGTGGATACCGGCAGTCTGTACAGCAGTTTCATGTAAAAAGAAAAAAATTTAAAAACAGTTGCAAAATGATTCAATGTGCAGTATACTACGGATTGCTGAAAGGCAATCCGTAGTTGCTGAAAAGGAACTCATTCGCAGGGATGGCGGAATTGGCAGACGCGCACGGTTCAGGTCCGTGTGATAGCAATATCATGAGGGTTCAAGTCCCTTTCCCTGCACTTGCTTCCGGTTTTCCCCTTAACGGGACGGAAAAAGAAGAGAGCAGATCGCATATCTGTTCTCTTTCTTTATTTTGTGATATGATATAAAGAGGAGAGGAAGAAAATGGTAAAGCGGATCTTTGCTCTTTTTGGAGCAGTATTGTTGGCGGGCATGTATCTGTTAACGCTGTATTTTGCGCTTACAGATTCCTCGTATACAAAGGGAATGCTGATGGCCAGCATCGCGGCGACGATCATCGTGCCGGTGATGCTCTACGGATATATCGTGCTTTACCGGCTCTTAAAGAAGGACAACCGCAGGGAAACGTCAAATGAAGATTCTTAAAGGCATCGGGTACGGGATTATCGGTCTGCTGATCCTGCTGACCGGATTTATCATCCTGTGTGCCGTTAAACCCGAGCTTTCATCGCAAATTTCAGATCTGTTAAAGGGCAGGAAGATCCAGACCGGGGACGCGTCGGAGGATACGGTGGATATGCCGGAGAGAACCTCGATCCTCGATCGGAAAAAGAGCGGGATCCCCGCCGACCTCGAGAGCGATACCGGAGCTGACGAAACGGTAGCGCCGCAGGAGGAGCCGGAACCGCTCGATCCTCTTTCGGACGCCCTTCTGCACGGTTCTTCCGATATTTATGTTCCGCCGTCTGAATCGGATATCGTGATCCCCGACAGCGTAGCCGGCCGTATGGGCTACCAGCCGGTTACCGAGGATATCGAGGATATTACCGACGAAGAAGCGGAAAAGCTGTCAAAGGAGCTTGGCTACGGGGAAGAGGGAGACGGGCTTTCCTTTGATCCGCTGTTTTATCCCTACTATCATATGCTCGATGACAAGGGCCAGCATCTGTACCGCCAGATCTATGCCAATTCCCAGAGCTTTAACCGCCAGTTCCGGCCGGTGGAGAGCCTGTCGGAAAGGGATATGTTAAATACCTTTATGGCCGTCTACAATGACCATCCGGAGCTTTTCTGGCTGGATACCGGCTATGCCTGCAAATACAAGAGCGACGGGACCTGCGTGGAGGTGGACCTGACCTTTAACAAGACCGCGGATGATTACGCCGGTTCAAAGGCGCAGTTTGACAAGAAGACCCGGGAGATCATCGACGGCGCGGCTCCTCTGACCACCGATTACGGGAGGGAGCAGTATGTTCATGACCATCTGATCGATACGGTTTCCTATCAGATATCGTCCCGCATGAACCAAAGCGCCTACAGCGCCCTGGTGAACGGCTCCACGGTCTGCGCCGGGTATTCCCGGGCGATGCAGCATGTCCTGATGGAGATGGGGATCCCGTGCTACTACTGTACCGGATACGCAGGAGAGAACCACGCCTGGAATATCGTCGGGCTGGACGACGGATTCTACAACGTGGACGTTACCTGGGATGATTCCGAGGAAGGGAAATACGATTATTTCAACAAGACAGACCGGGATTACGCCTCGACGCATATAAGAAGGGAGCTTTCCGTCAATCTGCCGCCCTGCAACGGCACGAAGTACCGGACGGAGGATACCCCTCAGCCGTCCCAGGATAATCCGAACCGGATGCGGACGCTTGAGGAGATCGGTAAGACCCAGGACGACGTGCTCAATAATCTGGATGATTACTACTATGACTGCTATCAGCAGGTGATCAACCATGGCCCGGGAGAGTTTGAATTTGATAACCTGATCGGCAGCGAAACGCTGCTTAACAAGGTTTATGACTGCTACCGGAATAATGATTACAAGCAGGGCTATATGGATAATGCCGCGATGGCCGTCGGAGCCGGCATCTATAACATGGATCTGCTCGTGGAGGAGCTGACGGGACACATCTTCCGGCTGACGCACCGGCTGAGGCTTGAACCGTAGAAAAAGAAATGATTCGGTCAGCAGAGCTGCCCGAATCGGCGCAGGGAGGAAATGATCCGGCATGATCTACTTCGAGGCTGGAAAGGAGCTGGATGTCCGGCTTTATAAAACCGCGGTCACGCTGAACGAGCTGTTCAGATCCTGCGGGAAATATATCATATCGGGTGATGATCTTATCCTGCTCGGGGGCGCCGATTCGGTCCGCCTAAACCCCGTGGAGCGGGAGGCAGAGCTGGAGGCGCCGTACAGGACCTTCCGGCTGTCCAAAACAAAACCCCGTTTTCTGAAATCGGATTCCGCTTCCATGCGGCTTGTCAAGATGATCAACGACGCCTACAGAGAATGGTTTGAAATAGATCCATTCTCTAATTTTATGGAATTTGAGGGGATCCTTCTGGAAACCAACCAGATGCTGTCGGAATTCGGGCTGTCGCTTGTCTGGAATAGCCAGAATATGCGCCTTTTTCACGACACGACGCAGATCACCTATGAGCAGGGGCTGCAGTTCATCCTCGACAATGAAATGGTGGAGGATATCAACAGGAGCCTCAGGGAATGGGAGAATGACGCCCGCTACTATAAGGAGAGCGGTCAGGATGAAAAAGCGATGCGGCAATATGAACGGATGCTGCGCTACATCGACTCGTCCATGGATGCCTATACCGATGTGGCTTTCTCGCTGGCGGAGCTCTATTATTTTGCCAGCAGCTATGACGAGGCTCTGCTGCTCTATAACCGCTGCAATGCAGCCGTCCGGAAGGACAAGCGGGATTTCTACGTGCATATCGGTCACGCGCTGCTTGACCGGAGGATGAAGAATTTTGAAAGTGAGATCAAGCTTTATTACCGAAGCCTTTTAGACAACAGCTTTTACGAGAAAAACCGGCGAGTGGTGGAGCTTGCCGCCTCGGAGATCTCCCAGAATTATCCGGAGTACGAGGAAGCCTGCATGCGTATCGGCGTGCACTACTATCGGGAAAACCACCAGAAGCGGATCGGGGAAAAGGAGACGCCGGCGGGGCTGATCGTGACCGAAAAGGCGGCGGCGCTGCCTGCCGTCCGCCCGCTTAAGCGCTACGAGAGTATTAAGCTTGTCCAGGTCAGAAACGAGGAGGATACCGGAAAATCTCCGGAAACGCTCCTTGCCGGAGGACTCTCCGAGCTTAATGAAGGGGAATACCAGCGGGCTTACGAGGTTTATTCGATGTTGGCGGAAAAAACCGGGCGGGGCGCCGAGATGTATACCTGGGCGATGCTGCAGCTTGGGAAGCTGTTTTCCTTTTTCGAGGAGTATGATAACGCGCTGATCTGCCTCGAGGAGTGCAATAAGGAGCATTTCGGCGTTGTTTACAGGAAAAGAGATTACCGGCTTCTGACGGCGCACGCACGGATATGCCTCGATGATTTCGAGAATGACAAACGGTTCCGGCTTCTCATCCGGGGGAAATATGATCATTATTATGCCCGCTTTGACAGGCAGTATCATTTTATGACGAGAGACCGAAACCTCATGGACGCCTTTCGGAAATATGAGAAGGAATGTGTGGAAAATGTTTTGAATTCATGGTAGAATACTGGTAATGATGTGCGGTTCCCGGGGAACCGCGGAGAATTCAGGAAACAGGAGGATCAGTTATGGGTTTAATACAGGCGACAGGAGCCGCTGCATCCGGCAGTCTGGCCGATGCGTGGCGGGAGTATTTTTATTGTGAAGCGCTGCCGGCGGATGTTTTGGTACGCCGTGCTTTAAAGACGACGGGGAAAAAGAGCTCCAATACCAAGGGGCATGATAACATTATCAGCAACGGCTCGATCGTGGCGGTAGCGGACGGTCAGTGCATGATCATCGTGGATCAGGGTAAGGTCGTAGAGCTTTGCGCGGATCCCGGCGAATTCGTTTGGGACGCAAGCTCCGAGCCGAGTCTGTTTTACGGAAGCCTTGGCAGCAATATTGTCAATACCTTTAAAAAGATCGGCAGAAGGATCTCCTTCGGCGGCGATACCGCGAAGGATCAGAGAGTTTATTACCTGAATACGAAGGAGATTCCGGGCAATAAATACGGAACCGTGAATCCGGTACCCTTCCGGGTGGTCGATCGGAACATCGGACTGGATGTGGATATCTCGATCCGCTGTCATGGAGAATACTCTTACCGCCTGGCGGATCCGATCCTTTTCTATACAAACGTATCCGGAAACGTGACGGATGATTATAAGAGAGACCAGATTGATTCGCAGCTGAAAACGGAGCTGATGACGGCACTGCAGCCGGCGTTTGCGAAGATCTCGGAAATGGGGATCCGCTACAGCGCGCTGCCCGGTCATACCACCGAGATCGCGGATGCGCTGAATGAGGTCCTTTCCCAGAAATGGGCGGAGCTTCGGGGCATTGAGGTCGTTTCCTTCGGTGTTAACAGCGTAAGCGCTTCCGAAGAGGACGAGAAGCTGATCAAAATGCGTCAGGCAAACGCCAACGCCGCTCTGGCGGCGGCAGGACTGGCCGGCGCGCAGCAGGAAGCTATGGTGGCAGCGGCCAACAACCAGAACGCAGGCCCGATGATGGCCTTTGCCGGCATGAATATGGCCGGTCAGGCAGGCGGGATGAACGCGGCGAATCTCTTTGCGATGGGCGCGCAGCAGCAACAGCAGCAGCAGGCAGCTGCACCGCAGCCGGCACCGGCACAGGCGGCACCTGCGGCAGGCGGCTGGACCTGTTCCTGCGGACAGAGCGGCAATACCGGAAAATTCTGTATGGGCTGCGGCAAACCGAAGCCGGAGGACAGCGGCAGCTGGACCTGCTCCTGCGGTGCGGTGAATCAGAATAAATTCTGCAGTAACTGCGGCAAACCGAGACCGAACAGCGCGACCTTTAAGTGGAAATGCGATAAATGCGGCTGGGAACCGGAGGATCCTGCCAATATTCCGAAATTCTGCCCGAATTGCGGGGATCCCTTCGACGATAATGATAAGGTACCCGGCTAATTAGAAAATAATAGTAATAATACGAGGTGGATAGCTGTCTTGTAAAAGACAGCTATTGCCTTGCATGGGAGATGATTATGAAAAAACGAGAGGATATCCATAAAATCCTGATCATTGGCTCGGGTCCGATCATTATCGGTCAGGCATGCGAGTTTGACTATTCCGGGACCCAGGCCTGCAAGGCGTTAAAAAAGCTGGGATATGAGATCGTTCTGGTCAATTCGAACCCGGCGACCATCATGACGGATCCGGAAACGGCCGATGTGACGTATATCGAGCCTTTAAACGTGGAACGACTGACGCAGATCATTGAAAAGGAGCGGCCGGACGGGCTGCTGCCGAATCTCGGCGGCCAGACCGGTCTGAATCTCTGCTCGGAACTGTATAAGAAAGGGGTCCTTGACCGGTACGGCGTAAAGGTCATCGGCGTTCAGGTTGACGCGATCGAGCGGGGAGAGGACCGGATCGAATTTAAGAATACCATGAAGGAGCTCGGGATCGAGATGGCCCGTTCGGAGGTGGCATATTCCGTTGACGACGCCCTCAGGATCGCCGAGGAGCTCGGGTACCCCGTCGTGCTCAGGCCGGCCTATACTATGGGCGGCGCGGGCGGCGGCCTTGTATACAATGTGGACGAGCTGAAAACGGTCTGTGAAAGAGGGCTGCAGGCTTCCCTGGTCGGTCAGGTCTTAGTGGAGGAATCCGTGCTCGGCTGGGAAGAACTGGAGCTTGAGGTCGTGCGGGATGCCACGGGACAGATGATCACGGTCTGCTTTATCGAGAATATTGATCCTCTGGGCGTGCATACGGGGGATTCCTTCTGTTCTGCGCCGATGTTAACGATCTCAGAGGATGTGCAGAAGGAATTACAGCGGCAGGCCTACCGGATCGTAGACCGGATCCAGGTCATCGGCGGGACGAACGTGCAGTTTGCCAGGAATACAAAGGACGGAAGGATCATCGTGATCGAGATCAATCCCCGTACCTCGCGTTCTTCGGCGCTTGCGTCCAAGGCGACCGGTTTCCCCATCGCGCTTGTTTCCGCCATGCTGGCGGCGGGGCTCGACTTAAAGGATATTCCCTGCGGAAAGTACGGGACGCTTGATAAATACGTGCCGGACGGCGACTATATCGTAATCAAGTTCGCGCGCTGGGCCTTTGAAAAATTCCACGGCGCGAAGGATCAGCTGGGAACGCAGATGCGTGCCGTCGGCGAGGTGATGAGCATCGGAAAAACCTATAAGGAGGCTTTCCAGAAAGCGATCCGGTCTTTGGAGATCGGGCGGTACGGCCTGGGGGATGCAAAGGGTTTTGCCGGGATGCCGCTAAAGGAGCTTTTGAATCTGTTACATGTACCGACCAGTGAGCGGCAGTTCATCATGTACGAGGCGCTGCGAAAGGGCGCTTCGGTGGAAGAGCTGTATGAGCTGACGAAGATCAAGCCGTACTTCATAGAGCAGATGAAGGAGCTTGTTGAGGAGGAGGAGACCCTGAAGAAGCACGCGGGCAGTCTGCCGTCTCCTGAAGCGCTGCGGCAGGCCAAGCAGGACGGCTTCTCTGACAAATATCTGAGCAGGATCCTTGACGTCAGTGAGGACGATATCCGAAATATGAGATATAAAGAGGACATTAAAGAAGAGTGGGAGGGTGTTCACGTAAGCGGAACCCCGGACAGCGCCTACTACTATTCCTCCTATAATATTACGGAAAAGAGCAGGGTGAATGAAAACGGCAGGAAGATCATGATCCTTGGCGGCGGACCGAACCGCATCGGTCAGGGCATTGAGTTTGATTACTGCTGCGTGCATGCCGCGAAGGCCTTAAAAAAGCTGGGCTTTGAGACGATCATCGTCAACTGCAATCCCGAGACCGTTTCCACGGATTATGATACCTCGGACAAGCTGTATTTTGAGCCGCTAACGCTCGAGGATGTTCTGAGCATCTACGAAAAGGAAAAGCCTCTTGGCGTGATCGCGCAGTTTGGCGGTCAGACCCCGTTAAATCTGGCGGCGGATCTGAAGAAAAACGGCGTGAACATACTCGGCACGAGCCCGGAAACCATCGATCTGGCGGAGGACAGAGACCAGTTCAGGGCGATCATGGACCGCCTGCAGATCCCCATGCCCGAGTCCGGCATGGCCGTTTCCGTTAAGGAGGCTACGGAAATCGCGAACCGGATCGGTTATCCGGTGATGGTGCGGCCTTCCTATGTCCTGGGCGGAAGAGGCATGGAGGTTGTTCATGATGATGAGCATATGCAGGTCTATATGGCCAACGCGATCGGCGTTACGCCGGAGCGCCCGATCCTGATCGACCGCTTTTTACAGAATGCGCTGGAATGCGAAGCTGACGCCATCAGTGATGGCGAAGAGGTTTTCGTACCGGCGGTGATGGAGCATATCGAGCTTGCGGGGATCCACTCCGGTGATTCTGCCTGTGTGCTTCCCTCCATCAACATCTCGCCGGAAAACGTCGCGATCATTGAGGACTATACGAGAAGGATCGCGAAGGAAATGCATGTTTCGGGCCTTATGAACATGCAGTACGCCATTGAGGACGGCAGGGTATATGTACTGGAAGCAAATCCCAGAGCCTCCCGGACGGTGCCGCTTGTTTCCAAGGTCTGCGACATCCGCATGGTGCCGCTTGCTACCGAGATCATCACCATGCCGCTTACCGGAAAGGAATCTCCGGTTAAGCAGCTGAAGGGCAGGAAATTTAACCATTACGGCGTCAAGGAAGCTGTGTTCCCCTTCAATATGTTCCAGGAGGTGGATCCGCTACTGGGGCCTGAAATGCGTTCTACGGGAGAGGTGCTAGGCCTTGCCGCGGACTTCGGGGAAGCCTATTACAAGGCACAGGAAGCGACACAGACGCCGTTACCTCTTTCCGGTACTGTTCTGATTAGCGTAAACGACAGGGATAAGGCGGAGCTTGTGGAGGTGGCAAAGGCCTTCCACGACTGCGGCTTTAAGATCATCGCCACCGGCGGTACCTGTGATATGATCGTGAACGCGGGGATCCCTGCCGTGAAGACCTTTAAGCTGCAGCAGGGCCGGCCGAATGTCCTGGATGCGATCACCAACCATGAGGTGGATCTGGTGATCAATACGCCGGATGACAAGAAGGGGGCGATGGATGACTCCTATATCCGCAAGGGCGTGATCAAGGCCAGGATCCCTTATGTGACGACAATGGCGGCGGCCAAGGCCTCGGCAGCCGGCATACGGTCCATGCAGCAGCATAAGGCGCAGGTACGTTCGCTGCAGAGCTATCATAGCTCCATTGAATGATTGAGGTGTCATAAGGAAATGATTCGGTCTGTATACAGACCGAATCGGCATGATCTGAAGATCATGCCTAAGCGCACGATTTGCAAGGCAAATCGGCGCAGCAGAGCAGATCGGCCCAAGGAGGTAAGGGATGGCGAGTCGACGGGTTACCATTTTGATCGTATCCGCGGTGGATATGGAAACGGAATCTCTGGCGGTTCTGTTGGAGGAGGACTATGTGGTCTATCAGTCGCCGGATCTTTCGTATATGAAGGATCTTTTGGCGGAGCGGCCCATTGATATCGTTCTGTTAAACCTGAACAGTGAGGTGGAGGAACGCCTCCGGATGATCTCGTATGTCAAAAATGACGAAAACTATCGTTCGATCTTAGTCGGGGTGATCGCGGACGGGCCGGGGATGCCTCTTGGCAACCGGGCCATCGCACTCGGCTGTAATTACTGTTTCCGCCGGCCGATGAATCCGGCCCGGATCAAGAGGCAGATCGACAATGACGTACATACCTTCCTGTGGGACCGGATCGAAACGCTGGAAAATGCCTTTAACGATACTTCACGGGCCATGGCGCTGCTTGCCGCGATGGGACTCGGTTATGTTTCCCTGTATTATGACGAAGGGTATTTTACCGAGTATATCGGGGCCAATGCGCTTCGCCTGCTTGGGTATGATGAGCATGATGATCTGAGCCATGCCAGAAAGAACGTAAAGACCATGATCCATCCTTCCGATTACGGGATCTTTACGGAGCTTCTTGATTCCATTGTTGACGGCGAGACGATCCACCGGATCCCCGTGAGACTTATGACGCCGAAATGGGATTATCAGCGTTATGAGCTCAGCGTCAAGGGCTTTACGGTCAGGGAGGGCGTGCGGCACTATGCCCTGGCGATCAGACGCCTTGCGAGTACGGAAACCGCCAACGCGGATCTGAAGGCGGAGATCGCGATCTATCAGGAAAACGCCAAGATCGACATGCTGACGGGTATCTATAATAAAGAGACCTTTTTTATCGAGGCCTCCAAGATGATCGAACAGAATCCGCAGCAGGCTTACGTCGTGATGATCTGGGATATCGATAAATTCAAGGCCATCAACGAGATGTTCGGCTCACGGATCGGCGATCAGCTGATCATAGAATTCGCCGATTACCTGCGCAAACAGATGGACGGTACGAACGAGCTCTACGGCCGGATTGAGTCGGATCATTTTATTACCTGCACGACAGAGAAATATCATGAGCGCAACGAAAAACGGATGGTTGACATCCTGACCGCCGAACGGAAATGGCACTCCCTGGATTATAAGATCTATATGCATGCCGGCATCTATAAGCTCGAGCCCATGGACGATGATATTGCCATCGCCTGCGACCGGGCGACCATGGCGCTGCAGGCCGTCAAGGACAGCTACGTCAGACGGATGAATTATTTCACGCGGGAGATGCGGGACGCGCTTCTGCTTGAGCAGGAGATGATCCGGGAAGCGGAGATGGCCATCGAGAACCGGGAATTCTTTGTGGTATATCAGCCCATTGTGGACAGTCATACCCGCGAGATCATTTCCGCCGAAGCGCTGATCCGCTGGAAAAAAGAGGATGGCTCCCTGATTTCGCCGGGAACATTTGTGCCGATCTTTGAAAAAAACGGTTTTATCACGAGACTTGATTATTTTGTCTGGGAGGAGGTCTGCCGCTTTCAGGAAAGGCGGAGAGAAGCGGGAAAGAAGCTTGTGCCGATCTCCGTCAATCTTTCCCGGATCGATTTCTATAATGCCGGGCTGTTTTCCGATCTGAAGAGCATAGCGGAGCGCTGCAAGGTTGACAGCTCCCTCTTAAAGATCGAGATCACGGAGAGCGCCTATATGGATCAGCCGGAGGAGCTGATGCATGTCATCGATCAGTTCCGCAGCTATGGCTATAAGGTCCTGATGGATGACTTCGGCAGCGGCTTTTCCTCCTTCAATATGCTGAAGGACTTTACCGTGGATATCCTGAAGATCGATATGAAGTTCATGGATTCCATCGATACCTCCGAACGGGCCGGCAATATTCTCTACAGCATCATCCAGATGGCAAAGACCATCCATCTCGAGGTGGTCGCGGAAGGCGTGGAGACCGGCAACCAGTACGAAATGCTAAAGAACATGGATTGCGATTGTATCCAGGGTTATTATTTCCACAAGCCTCTGCAGGCGGCGGATTTTGCAAAGAAGCTTGAACAGAATGAGGCAGAGCTTTCCGATACCCGTATCCATGTCTATGACAGGATCCTTCTGCAGTCAAAGGACGAGAACAAGGCGCGCGAGCTTCTGGCTATCATGGATAACCAGGCGGAGATCACGCGGACGGAAAGCGCGGAGGAGACGCTGTCCTATCTGCGAAGGAGCTTTTCGAATACCCACGTGATCATGGTCGACTATGAGTCTCTGCCGGAGGAATGCGATGTTCTGATTGAGCAGAAAAAGGCCAGATCCTTTTTCAGTGAGGTGCCGGTCATCATCATCGCAAAGACTGATAATATCGAAGAAACACAGCCGTATATCGGAAACGGTGTGATCGATGCGGTACGGACGCCCTTTGAAAAGAACCTGGTCAGGCAGCGGGTCCGGCGTATCATTGATTTCTACGGCATGCAGGTCGAAAAGCGGACGGTCGACATGCTGAAGAAAAGCGTACTGCTGCGCCAGCAGCTGAACTCCTTCTTTGAAGACAGTATCGCCGGTATTGCCCGGATCATCCTGGAGAATAACGAGACGCTTTCCATCCGCGAGCTTTCGTATATCAACGATCGGTTTTTACAGATGCATATGCTGACCATGGAGGAAGCCATGAAAGCGGAGACTCTGGCGGATCTGCTCCCCCATGTGCGGTTTGCGGATGTGGGCAGCTTCAGCGGCAGCGTGCGTGATGCCATCGTAGCGAAGGAAACCTTCGCGACGAAGGAATATGACATTGTGCGTGACGACCGGTCGGTCATAAAGTGCATTGCCGCCTGCTCCCTGCAGTATCTGGGGCGGGATGTGAAGATCGATATCGTGCTGCTTGAAAATGCCAGTGATGCGGGAATGCGCATTGAAAACATGCTCTCAGCGGTCTGCCGGGGCGACAATGACGAGACGCATATGTCTGTCTGGCAGTACTACATCGACGATGATATCATAGACCGCTACCGCCGCAGAGAGGACAATACCTACGTCCGGGAGATCCTGTATGATGCGGAGAAGAACATGCTGATCCGCTTTGAACTGAAAAAGGGCACCATGAATTATGAAGCGGTCAGGGATATGTTTGCAAGACTGAAGGCCGGAGAGAAGAAGGTGAGCCGGACGCTTCTGATCCCGGTGACGGTCGATGATAAAAAGACCCATAAATGGTACAATATATCCTTTTTCGTGCCCGAGGGCATCAAAGGAAAAAGATATGCCATCGGGATCCTTAAGGATCTGTCGCAGGGCTTTGATCTGGAGCGGCTGCTGTGGAAATCCAGACAGTATGACAAGATGGTCAGGGAGGGGGCGGAGTTTTACCTGGAAGCCGATCTGACCGATAACCGGGTACTGAATACGGAGGCCTTTGAGATCTTAAAGCCTTACGGACTGCCGGAGGGCTTTACCTATGATGAATTCCTGAAGGCCTTTGACATGACGGTAGCGGAGGAGAACCTCGCGGAGGTGAAGAGACGGGTCAGCAGAACGGATCTGATCCAGAAATACGAGGAAGGTGTGGGACTGCATATCTTTGATTTTATGTCAAAGACAGTCGCCGTGCCGGAATGGCGTATGTACCGGGCGACCATTTTCGTGGATCAGAACGACGGAAACGGGCATTATGAGATCGGTATGCGTCTGTCGGATGCGGAGAGTTCTATTTTTATATAGTGAAGAAAGGTAATGATTCGGTCTGCTTGCAGACCGAATCGGCATGATCTGAAGATCATGCCTAGGCGCACGATTTGCAGAGCAAATCGGCGCAGAAAGGAGAAATGATCATGTTGGACATGAAGTTCGTCCGGGAAAATCCGGACGTCGTGAAGCAGAATCTGCGGAACAAATTTCAGGAGGAGAAGCTCCCGTTAGTGGATGAGGTCATAGAGCTTGACGCAAAGTCCCGGGCGGCGAAAAAGGAAGCCGACGACCTGAGGGCTGCCCGCAATAAGCTTTCGAAGCAGATCGGGGCTCTGATGGGGCAGGGGAAAAAAGAGGAGGCTGAAGCGGTCAAAAAGCAGGTGACAGCCGATGCCGAACGCCTTGCGGCGCTTGAAAAGGACGAAGCGGAGCTCACGGAAAGGGTCACGGAGATCATGATGCGGATCCCGAATATCATCGATCCGTCGGTACCCATCGGCCGGGACGACAGCGAGAACGTGGAAGTAAAGCGCTACGGGGAACCGGTGGTGCCGGATTTTGAGGTTCCGTATCACACGGATATCATGGAGCGTTTTCACGGCATCGATCTGGACGCAGCCGGAAAAGTGGCCGGGAACGGCTTCTACTATCTGATGGGGGATATCGCGAGACTTCATTCGGCAGTGCTCGCATACGCCAGGGATTTTATGATCGATCGGGGCTTTACCTACTGCGTACCGCCCTTTATGATCCGTTCGAACGTCGTTACCGGCGTGATGAGCTTTGCGGAAATGGATGCGATGATGTATAAGATCGAGGGAGAGGATCTTTACCTGATCGGCACCAGTGAGCATTCGATGATCGGAAAATTCATTGATACGATCATTCCCGAGGAGGAGCTGCCAAAGACCCTGACCAGCTATTCTCCGTGCTTCCGGAAGGAAAAGGGAGCGCACGGCATTGAGGAAAGAGGCGTTTACCGGATCCATCAGTTTGAGAAGCAGGAGATGATCGTGGTCTGCAAGCCGGAGGAATCCCCGATGTGGTTTGATAAGCTCTGGCAGAATACCGTGGATCTGTTCCGATCCCTGGACATCCCGGTGCGGACGCTTGAGTGCTGCTCGGGAGATCTGGCAGATCTGAAGGTCAAGTCCATCGATGTGGAGGCCTGGTCACCGAGGCAGCAGAAGTACTTTGAAGTTGGCTCCTGCTCGAATCTTTCGGATGCGCAGGCCAGACGTTTAAAGATCCGCGTGAACGGCAAGGAAGGAAGATATTTTGCGCATACCCTGAACAATACCGTGGTGGCGCCGCCCCGCATGCTGATCGCTTTTTTAGAGAACAACCTGAACGAGGACGGCAGCGTAAGGATCCCGACGCCGTTGAGGCCGTATATGGGAGGGGCGGAAATGATCCGGCCCTGAGAAGCGGTCCGGATCGGAATGAGCTGAAGCT
>JAILQQ010000051.1 GCA_024698885.1 Lachnospiraceae bacterium
TCCGTGATCTCCTCGGGATAGCAGTACATCAGGCGGATCCACCGGATCCCGTCGATCCGGGAAAGCTCCCTTAAAAGCCGCGGCAGAGCCTTTTCGCCGTAGAGATCCACACCGTATACCGTTGTCTCCTGCGCAACGAGAATGAGCTCCTTCACGCCCTGCCCTGCCAGGCGCTCCGCTTCGGCCGTCAGTTCTTCAAGCGGCACCGAATGATAAGAGCCCCTGAGAGTCGGGATGATACAGTAGGTACAGCGTTTATCGCAGCCCTCCGCGATCTTCATATACGCAAAATGACCGCCCGTCGAAAGCATGCGCCTTCCGGTGGGCGGAATAATATGGTGGTCCTTTGAGAGCATTTCGGTGCTTTTGCCGGCCAGGCACTCCTTTACGGCCGGAACGATCCGGTCCCAGGCGCCGGTCCCGACGACCGCGTCTACCTCCGGCAGTTCCTTTTTAAATTCCTCATGGTACCGCTCGGCCAGGCACCCGGTCACTAAAAGCGCAAGGCATTTCCCGGCGTTTCCCGCTTCCTTCTTAAAGGCGGAAAGCTCTAGGATCGTCCGGATGCTTTCCTCCTTGGCGTCCCCGATAAAGGCGCAGGTATTGACAATGATCACCTCCGCCTCTCTTTCGTCATCCGTTACGGAAAAGCCCTCCGCGGCCAAAAGCCCTAACATCTCCTCGGAATCCACCAGATTCTTGTCGCATCCTAAGGATGCCATAAAAATCTTCATTCAGCCTGATCCGTTTCCTCGTCCGAAACCACTTTGATGATCCCTTCGTTCAGCTCCTCCACCGCCACGGATAACGGCTTTTTATCGCCGGCATGCGCGATCGGCGTAGGCGCATCGTCAATCAGCTGTCTGGCCCGCTTGGCCGTTGCCATCACGATGGAATAGCGGCTGTTGACGACGGGATGTTCTCCCTCTTCCACCTCCGAATTGACTACCTTCATCAGGTCACTGTAGGATGGGTGCAGCATTTATTTCTCCTCCTTCAAAAAAAGCTTAAACTGTTCCTTGATCGTATTCAGTCTCTCCGCCTGTCTGCCGGTCCGCTCATGCGAGGCCTGCAGGATCGTACGTACCCTGGCGACGCATTCGTCCAGGTCATCGTTGATCACCAGATAATCATATTTCACGATAAGCTCCGCCTCCTCAGCGGCCCTTGCCATCCGTTTTCTGATCACCTCTTCGGTCTCCGTCCCCCTGGTCTTCAGGCGGTGGTAAAGCTCGTTAACGTCAGGCGGCATGACAAACAACAGCACGGCATCGGGATATTTTTCCCGGACAAGCAGCGCGCCCTGCGCTTCGATCTCAAGGATCACGTCCTTTCCCTCCGAAAGCTTTTCCTCCACGTAAGCCTTCGGCGTCCCGTAATAATTCGAGACATACCGGGCATGCTCAAGGAGCGCGTCCTCACGGATCATCCGTTCAAACTCCTCCGTGCTGACAAAAAAATAGTGCCGGCCATGCTCCTCTCCGGCCCGCGGCGCTCTCGTCGTAGCGGAAATACTCAGCGCGTAATTATCGTAACGGGAAAGCAGCTCCTGCATGATCGTTCCCTTGCCGGAGCCCGCAAAACCGGAAACGACCGCCAAAATTCCTCTTTCTGCCATGTCATCTCCTACTCTATATTCTGTATCTGTTCCCTGACCTTCTCAATGCAGGTTTTCAGCTCAATAGCGCGGTCGGAGGTCATAAGGTCATTGGCCTTTGACAGGATCGTATTGGCCTCCCGGTTCATCTCCTGGGCGATAAAATCAAGCTTTCTTCCGACGCTCCCGCCCTCCTTCAGCACATTGAGCGTACTGCCGATATGGCTTTTCAGGCGGACAATCTCCTCATCTATGCAGATCTTGTCCGCATAGATCGTCACCTCCGTCAGAATACGGGATTCCTCTATGGCCGCGTCGGAAAGCAGCTCCTTTACGCGGTCCGTCAGACGTTTCCGGTACTCCTCTATGATCTCAGGCGCCCGCTCCTCGATATAGGTCACATGCGCAAGCATTTCCTCAAGCTTTCCGGTCAGGTCCCGCCTCAGGTGCTCGCCCTCCCGTTCCCTTGACGCCACAAACTCTGCAGCTGCCGCTCTGAGTGCCTTTTCCATATCCGCCCAGAGCTCCTTCTCGTCCGCGTCCTGCTCTTCCAGGGAGAACACCTCCTGGTAGCGCGACAGCCTGGAAACCGTCAGATCGTTTTCCAGGGAGAATTCCGAAGCCATCTGCTGTATATAGTCGTAGTAGGCCCGGGCGATATCCGGGTTATACTTCAGGTTATAATGCGCCCTGCCGTCATCCTCGAAAGTGATAAAGACATCGATCTTGCCCCGTTCCGTATATTCCTTCAGGACATTCCGGATGGAGGCCTCAAAAAAACTGAGCTTTTTCGGTAATTTGATATTGAGATCCAGATAGCGGTGGTTTACCGACTTCATTTCCACCGTGATCCTGCGGCCTTCTTCGGTGCTCTCACCCCTGCCGAAACCGGTCATGCTTCGAATCATAAACGTTTCCTTCATTCTGATGATTTCTGATGATCTTTCATATATGATTGAGGCGTCAAAAGCGTCAACTGTATATGAGTATAACACATATCCCCTGCCGCTTGCAAACGGCTATATAATATATACAGATTTTAATAATTCGTTGCAATAATACTATAATTATAATAAAATAAGAAAGTACAGAGTATTTATTATATTACGAATAAACGGCAGGTTGCAGTGAATTTTGTTTACTATATACGATAATTCGCCGACAGACAAGTCAAAAACCGAAAATCAGTCCAAGGATAAGCGGCAGAACCAGATCCGGATCGCCGCTATCCTCGGCATTTACGTTTTTGCCGTAGCGACAGGTGTTCTGGCGTGGGTCGGGCTGCAGGGAAGGCTTTCCGAGTCAGCCGACCGGCGGATCTCGTCGTACGCGGCCATCGTGGTGCAGTACATTGACGGCACCGGCTCCGTCGGGAACGCCGCGGAGACGCTCAGCGAGATCCTCGCAATGCACTATGAAAACGTTACATACAGTATCTCCCGGCATGATACGGGCGAAATTCTGGTGAAAAGCGCCGAACCCGTACCGGTTTCTCCGGATCGTTTTGTAACGCTTACCGAAGCTCTGGCGCCGGGGGAGCAGATCACCGTCAGCGAGCGGGATCCGGGAGCAGGCCGTTTCTTTCTTTTTGCGGCGCTTTCCGGCAGCGGACAATATCTGTTCACGGGATGCGTTCCCTATCAGGACGCCATCCAGGATATGCGGCCGATCATCCGGGTTTTCATCATAGCGATGTTAGCGATCGTCATCGTTTCCTCGGGAACAGCCATCGTGATCCTGCAGCTTAACGCGAAAAACCGCCGGATCGAGGAGGCTGAGGAAGGAAGAAGAGAAGCGGAGCTTGCGAATCAGGCTAAAAGCAGTTTCCTTGCCAATATGTCCCATGAGATCCGTACGCCGATCAACGCGATCCTCGGCATGAATGAGATGATCATGCGGGAATCGCGGGAAAAGCAGATCAAGGAATATGCCCGCAATGCGGATACCGCCTGTACGAGTCTGTTGTCCCTGGTCAACGATATCCTGGACTTCAGCAAGATCGAGGCGGGACGGCTTGAGCTCCTCCTCAATGAATATGAGCTCAGCAGCCTTCTGAATGATGTCTACCAGATGATCATGGTCAAGGCGGAGCAGAAGAACCTGGCCTTTGATATCTCCGTGGATGAAACGATCCCCGACAGACTCTACGGCGATAAGATGCGGGTGCAGCAGATCCTGATGAATCTTCTGTCAAATGCCGTAAAATATACGGATTCCGGCAAGGTCGACCTGACGGTCAGCTATTCCCGGGAAGGCGAGGATATGCTCTTCATGAAGGTCGTCGTCAAGGATACGGGCCGGGGGATCACGGAAGAAAACCAGAAAAACATTTTTGATAAATTCCAAAGGGTCGATATGCAGACCAATAATACGATAGAGGGAACCGGTCTCGGGCTCTCCATCAGCAAGACCCTGGTGGAAATGATGGGGGGCGTGATCTCCCTGTACAGCGTTTACGGGGTCGGCTCGGAATTCACGGTGGTGATCCCGCAGAAGATCATCGATCCGAAGCCTCTTGGCAACTTCCGGGAGCGTATCCGCGATATGCTGTATGAAAGGGATATCGCCGACTCCTCATTCTTAGCGCCTGACGCAAAGATCCTCGTGGTTGACGATACCCCGATGAACCTGGAGGTCATCAAAAATCTGCTGAAGAAAACGCAGATCACGGTGGATACCTGCCTTTCCGGTGCGGAGTGCCTCGAAAAGCTTGCTTCGGAAACCTACGATATCATCTTCTTAGACGCCAGGATGCCGGTCATGGATGGCGTGGAGACGTTAAATCGGATCCGAAGCGGCAATCTCTGCCCGCCGGAAACCATGATCATCGTTTTGACGGCCAATGTCCTCGCCGGTGCCAAGCAGGAATATCTCGATGCCGGATTCGATGAATATCTTCCGAAGCCGGTCAAGCCCATTGATCTGGAAGCCATGCTCCTTAAATTCCTGCCCATCGAAAAGGTGGTTCTCGACGAGGAAATGGCGCAGGAAGAGAACCAGCCGGAGATTCCGGAATGGCTTTATAAGAACAGGGATCTGAATATCGACAGTGCCCTGGAGCTTTGCGGATCCCCTTCGGTCTTTATGGATACTCTCCGGCGGTTTGCGGAGTCTTCCTTGGACAGTATCCATGAGATCCGCGAGCTGTTGGTCGCCAACGATATCGAAAACTTTACGATGAAAATCCATGCCGTCAAAAGCTCTGCCAAGCTTGTCGGAGCCGACCGGCTCTCGCAGATAGCGGCGGATCTGGAGCAGGCAGGCGA
>JAILQQ010000084.1 GCA_024698885.1 Lachnospiraceae bacterium
GCTTGTAATGAACCTTAGCGCACGTGACGAGTTCATGCTCAAGCACCTTGGATTACGAGCCAAGGATCTTGATAAAGTTGTCAAGGATCAAAATTTAAGGATCAAAGGCAAGGTTTAGTGTAATAGTTCAGGAAATTCAGGCCTTAAATTTGATGGTTCTATGATGACACATTTGATAATTGTTATCCTCATCTTTTTCCGAAGAATGGTTTAATCTTCGAGGGCTTTTCAAAACCTGAGGATAATAATTCTATGAGGATAAGCCGCAAGCGGGAAAAAACTGGATGCGGGTCTGTTCTCCGTAAGCTATTCACCGGCAACGGTCAAGGACGCGGGGACCTATACGGCCACGATCACGCCGAAGGATACGCAGAACTTTACGGGCTCCATGACCGCGACGATCACGGTGACCGCGGATAAGAAGGTAATGCTTTCAAAGGCGAAGGTCACGATCAGCCCGAAGACCTATACCTATACCTGAAAGGAGATCGTACCGGCTCCCACGGGGATCAAGGTCACGCTAAACGGAAAGACGCTGACCTATGGGAAGGATTATGAGATCTCGGAGCTTTTGCATAATGTAAATCCCGGCACGGCGACGGTAGTGCTCACCGCGGTCGAGGAAAACGAGGGCGGCTATGTGGGCAGCATAACGGGAACGTTTCAGATTAAGAAGGGCCGGGCGCTGTCCTTAGGGGATGGCTTCAGCTATGTCTATAATAAGAGCATGCCCTATGTCGCCTCGGGGGTAAAGCCCGCGGTAACGGTAAAGGACGGGGATACGGTGCTTGAAAAGGGGAAGGACTATACGATCAGCTACAGCAGTAATAAGGCCGCCGGCACCGGCCGGATCACGGTAAAGGGGACCGGGAAGTATTCTTCCTCCGTAAGGCTTGCCTTTACGATCGTAAAGCAGGATATAGGCGGCCTGACCGTGGTTGCCGCCGATACGGGGAAGAGCAAGAAGGGCAATAAGAAGCCTGCGGTATCGATCTATGACACCGAAGGGAATAAGCTGCAGGCAAGGGATTATTCGGTGAGCGCGCCGAAAGCGCCGGATGAGAACGGCGTCTCCTCGGTGACTGTCACAGGCCTTAAGAACTATACCGGTACGAAAACGGTTTCCTTCCGGTATTATAAGAGTAATGTAAGCCTCGGGAAGGCCAAGGTGAGCGGAAAGCTGCCCGCGCAGCAGTATACCGGCAAGAAGGTCACACTGCCGTTAGAGAGCTTTAAGAATATCCTTTACGTAAACGGCACGGCGCTTGTTCCCGGCAAGGATTTCGAGGTGGCCTCTTATTCCGGCAATATCAAGAAGGGCACCGCGAAGGTGACGCTCCGGGGCCTTGGGGACTATGCCGGCATGAAGACCTTAAGCTTTAAGATCACCGCGAAGCAGGGCAGCTACCAGGGCGTGCTGCAGGGCGGAGAGTGGAGATGATGCTGCGGATTTTTATTAATTTTCTCTAAATCTTTGCGTTCCCGGCAAAATAAGGCTTGTTTTTTACAGGGGTTTTGGTTACAATACTTTGTGGCAAATTAATATTATGCAATTCTATATAGGAGGATTTTAATATGTCAGTAAGAGTAGCAATCAATGGTTTTGGCCGTATCGGTCGTCTCGCGTTCCGTCAGATGTTTGGTGCAGAGGGTTATGAAGTCGTTGCGATCAACGATCTGACCTCCCCGAAGATGTTGGCGCATCTTTTGAAGTATGATTCTTCGCAGGGTAAGTACGCGAAGGCTGATACTGTTTCCGCAGGTGAGGATTCCATTACGGTTGACGGCAAGGAACTGAAGATCTACAAAGAGCCCGATGCGAACAACTGCCCTTGGGGTGAGCTGAACGTAGACGTAGTTTTAGAGTGCTCCGGTTTCTATACCTCCAAGGAAAAGGCAACCGCGCATCTGAACGCCGGTGCCAAGAAGGTGGTTATTTCCGCTCCTGCCGGCAATGACCTGCCGACCATCGTTTATAACGTTAACCACAAGACCTTAACGAAGGATGACAAAATCATTTCGGCTGCTTCCTGTACGACGAACTGCCTCGCTCCGATGGCAAAGGCTCTGAACGATCTGGCAACGATCAAGTCCGGTATCATGAGCACGATCCACGCTTATACCGGTGATCAGATGATCCTTGACGGCCCGCAGAGAAAGGGTGACTTAAGAAGATCCCGCGCAGGCGCTATCAATATCGTTCCGAACTCCACGGGCGCTGCAAAGGCAATCGGCCTTGTTATCCCTGAGTTAAACGGCAAGCTGATCGGTTCCGCACAGAGAGTTCCGACCCCGACCGGTTCCACGACGATCCTCGTTGCTACGGTTGAGAAGTCCGTAACGAAGGAAGAGATCAATGAGTTCATGAAGAAGGCTGCTAACGAGTCCTTCGGTTACAATGAGGACGAGATCGTTTCCTCCGATATCATCGGATCGACCTATGGCTCCATCTTCGATTCCACGCAGACCATGGTAGGCGCGGATAACCTGGTTCAGGTAGTTTCCTGGTATGACAATGAGAACTCCTATACCAGCCAGATGGTCAGAACGATCAAGTACTTTGCTGAGTTAGGCTGATAGAGATTTTTAAACGGTCCCGGTCCGAAAGGACCGGGACAATTAATTTTTCGGTCTGTTTTCAGACCAGGATAAGGAGAGAAGAGATGTCACTGAATAAGAAATCGGTAGATGATTTTAACGCAAAGGGCAAGAGAGTACTTGTCAGATGCGATTTCAACGTACCCTTAAAGAATGGCGAGATCACGGATGAGACCCGTATCAACGCGGCGCTTCCGACGATCAAGAAGCTGATCAACGACGGCGGAAAGGTTATCCTCTGCTCGCACCTTGGCAAGGTGAAGAACGGCCCCAACGAGGGCGAATCCCTGGCGCCGGTCGCGAAGAAGCTGACCGAGAAGCTGAACAAAGAAGTTGTATTTGTCAATGATGACAACGTAACCGGCCAGGCGGCAACGGACGCCGTAAACAAGATGAAGGACGGCGATGTGGTACTGTTACAGAATACCCGTTTCCGCGGCAAGGAAGAGACGAAGCCCGGCGACGCGGGAGAGGCGTTTGCGAAAGAGCTTGCGGATCTCTGCGACGACTATGTCTGCGACGCTTTCGGTTCGGCGCACAGAGCGCACGCATCCGTTGCGGTAGTGACCAAGTTTGTCCGTGAAAAGGGCGGTAACTGCGCAGTGGGATATCTGATGCAGAAGGAGATCGACTTCCTCGGCAACGCGGTGGAAAATCCGGTAAGACCGTTTGTCGCGATCTTAGGCGGCGCCAAGGTGGCGGATAAGTTAAACGTGATCAATAATCTCTTGGAGAAGTGCGATACGCTGATCATCGGCGGCGGCATGGCCTTTACCTTCTTAAAGGCGCAGGGCTATGAGATCGGCAAATCCTTAGTGGACGACGAGAAGCTTGATTACTGCAAGGAAATGATGGAAAAGGCAAAGAAGCTCGGCAAGAAGCTGTTACTGCCGGTGGATACGGGTATCGCAAAGAGCTTTCCGGATCCGATCGACGGACCGGTAGAGGTCAGCTATGTGGATTCCGATAAGATCCCTGCGGATATGGAAGGCCTGGATATCGGACCCAAGACCCAGGAACTGTTCGCGGAAGCGGCTAAGAGCGCGAAGACAGTCGTATGGAACGGACCGATGGGTGTCTTTGAAAATCCGACCCTGGCCAAGGGTACGATCGCGGTAGCGAAGGCTCTGGCGGAGACCGACGCAACAACGATCATCGGCGGCGGCGATTCCGCGGCGGCCTGCAACCAGCTGGGATTTGCGGATAAGATGAGCCATATCTCGACGGGCGGCGGCGCTTCCCTTGAATTCCTCGAGGGCAAGGAGCTTCCGGGCGTCGTAGCGGCTGATGAACGTTAGACTTAGGAGGATAGGAACATGTCAAGAAGAAGAATCATTGCCGGCAACTGGAAGATGAACAAGACCCCCAGTGAGGCTGTGGCACTTTGTGCGGAATTAAAGGATCTGGTTAAAAATGATGCTGTGGATGTCGTATACTGCGTACCGGCCATCGATATCGTTCCCGTGGCGGAAGCGGTAAAGGGCACGAACGTTCATGTGGGCGCGGAAAACTTCTATATCGAGGACAAGGGCGCGTTCACGGGCGAGATCTCCGCGCCGATGTTAAAGGACGCGGGCGTCGAGTATATCATTATCGGCCATTCCGAGAGAAGAGATATCTTTGGCGAGAACGATGTACTGATCAACGCGAAGGTAAAGAAGGCGTTCGCGGCAGGCTTAAAGCCGATCCTGTGCTGCGGCGAGTCCCTGGCCCTCAGGAAGGCCGGCACCTATAAGGAATGGATCGAAAGGCAGATCAAATGGGATCTGACGGACGTGACGGCGGATCAGGTGAAGGAGCTTGTGATCGCGTATGAGCCGATCTGGGCGATCGGAACCGGCGAGACCGCTACGGCGGATCAGGCGGAGGAGGTCTGCAAGCTGATCCGTGACCTCATTGCAAAGATGTATGATGCCGCTACGGCGGAGGCAGTGCGTATCCAGTACGGCGGCTCCATGAACGCCGGCAACGCGGCGGAGCTTCTTTCAAAGCCCGATATCGACGGCGGTCTGATCGGCGGCGCTTCGCTGAAGGCTGATTTCGGGAAGATCGTTAACGCATAATAAAATAAATGTATAGCGCAAGGGAGCCTGCGGACCGCAGGCTCCTTTTGCGCGATAAGGCTTTCAAGCGGGCGCCGGGCTTTCGTCATGGTTTTTTCACAAAAATCAAGTTTTCACGCCCTGCGCGATTTGCTATAATGAAGAAAAGCAAATCGGCGCAACAGAGGAAACAGGTATGGGAAATGATCTGACAAAATCGCAGATGATCGTGCTGACGATCGCGGTCTTCGGGATCTTCTTATCGGGCTTCATGCTCTTTAAGACCGCCAGAGAGTACAAGGTGGCAGAGAACGAGTATGATTCCCTGGAAAAATATACCTCCAAGGTGGAAACGGTTTCTCTGGGGGATGCCTCCTTAGGCTCCGTGGCCATCGAGGAAGAAGTCACGGATGAAATAAAGCGCAATTTCAACCGCAGCGATTTTCCGGATATCGCGGTGGATTTTGACGGTCTTTCGTCGGTCAACGACCAGGTTGTCGCCTGGCTGTACGTAGGATCGGTGGGGATCAGCTATCCGGTGGTGCAGAACCCCGAAGAGGGGGAAAACGAATATTATCTCCATCATACCTTTGAAAATGAAAGCAACAGCTCAGGCTGCATCTTTATGGACTGGGAGGTAAACCCCGATCTGACCTCCCGCAATACCTTCATATACGGCCATAATATGAAAAACGGTTCGATGTTCGGGTCTTTAAAGCGGCTGCTTAGGGAAGATGGGCTTTATGAATCCGATCCGTATTTCTATATCTTTACGCGGGACGGGATCTACCGGTATAAGATCTTTTCCTACTAGCTGGATTCAACGGATTCCAGTATGTACTGGACCTGCAACACGTTTAAGGAATACCGCCAGTACGTGCGGCATGCGCTGGAAAATTCGCAGCATGAGTGTAACGTTCCTGTGACCGAGTATGATAATATCGCAACGCTTGTCACCTGCTCCGGCAGCGGCGCGGGAAAGCAGCGGGAATTTGTGCATGGCGTGTTTATGGACCGGTATTTATACGAATGAGCGGCGGAAAACGGGAGAAAGTGCTTGCATTTTGGAAATTGATATGGTAAACTGACTTTTGTTTGTTGGAAACATAAGTAAAGATCCATGCCTGAGCGCACGATCCGCAGGAAGATCGGCGCGGACAGCGTAAAAGATATAGCGGAGGTTTTTGATCATGGGCGCTTTAAGAATTATTCTGACGATTTTATTCATACTGGTCTGCATCGTGCTTTCGACGATCGTACTGATGCAGGAGGGAAAGTCGGCCGGTCTCGGCGCGATCTCCGGTATGGCGGAAACCTATTGGGGCAAGAATAAGGGCCGTTCGATGGAAGGAATGTTAGTGAAGTATACGAAATGGCTGGCAGTGGCGTTTCTGGTGCTGGCGGTTATACTGAACCTGAAGAACTTCTAAGGAAAGATTGCATGTGAACTGGTACTCACGACACTCCCAAGCCTCTGACTTGAGAGTGTTTTTTTTACCGGACAGATCCGGATGGCACGTATGGAAAGGAAGGAACAGCAGAAAAAACTGATACAGAAGCTGATGCGGGAGCCTTCTTTTGTTCCGATGAAGGAAAAGGAGCTGGCGGTTCTTCTGCAGGTGAAAAAGGAGGATCGGGATGCTCTGAAGGAAGCCCTGAACGAGCTTTTGGGGGAGGGAAAGATCCAGCTCTCAAAACGCGGCCGGTATTCCCTGCCGGAAGAACAGATTACGCCGATCACCGGCATTTACCGGGCCTCATCCAGAGGATACGGCTTTGCGGAGGTCGAGGGAGAACCGGAGGATTATTATATCCGCGAGGAGAACAGCTTAAACGCGTTTCACGGCGACCGGGTCGAGCTTCGCCTGACAGGAAGCGTTTCCGGCCCGAAAAAGGAAGCGGTGGTAGTAAAGATCCTTGAACGGGCGCAAACGACGATCGTTGGCACCTTTGAAAAGGCGGGCAATCGCTATGGCTTTGTGATACCCGATAATCCGAAGATCTTCCGGGATATTTTCATTCCGCTTGAGCGTTCCCTGAACGCGGCCGACGGGCAGAAGGTTGTCTGTGAGATCCTGGAGTATGGCTCCGAGAGGCGTTCCCCCGACGGAAGGATCATTGAACTGTTAGGCTATTTACATGAGCCCGGTGTCGATATATTATCTGTGATAAAGAGCTTCGCGCTGCCCGTGGATTTTCCCGACAAAGCGGTGAAGCAGGCGGAAAAGGTTCCGCAGACGGTTTCCGAGGGTGAGCTTTCCGGGCGGGTGGATTTTCGCGATACGCTGATGGTGACCATTGACGGCGAGGACGCGAAGGATTTGGATGACGCGGTCAGCCTCCGGATGGAAGGGGAAAACTATATTCTGGGGGTGCATATCGCGGATGTGTCCCATTATGTGAAGGAGGGCTCGGCTCTTGACAAGGAGGCGCTGAAACGCGGTACCAGCGTTTATCTGGTGGACCGCGTGCTCCCGATGCTCCCGACGCCCCTGAGCAATGGTATCTGTTCCCTGAACGAAGCGCAGGACCGGCTGACGTTAAGCTGCGTGATGACAATCGATCCGAAGGGAAATATCATCGACCATGAGATCGTCGAAAGCGTGATCCGCACGAACCGGCGCATGACGTATCAGACGGTAAACGAGATCCTGAAGAGCGCAGGGGACGGGGATGAGGCCTTTACCAGGGAGTACGGCCCGATCGTTCCGATGCTTCACCGGATGGATGAGCTGGCACAGCTCCTAAGGGCTGGAAGGAGGCGCAGAGGCTCCATTGATTTTGAACTGCCGGAAACGAAAATCGAGCTTAACGAAAGCGGCCGGCCTGTCGCTGTCCGTCCCTATGAGCGAAACAGCGCGACGAAGCTGATCGAGGATTTCATGCTGGCCGCGAATGAAACGGTGGCAGAGCATTATTTCTGGCTGAAGCTTCCCTTTGTATACCGGGTACACGGCGAACCGGATCCGGATAAGATGAGGGCGCTTCAGACCTTTATCCGGCATTTCGGCTACGGGCTTCATCTGCGGGGCGGGGAGGTGCATCCCGGCGAGCTGCAGAAGCTCCTTGCGGGGATCGCGGATACCGACGAAGAGGGCCTGATCAGCCGCCTGACGCTCCGCTCCATGCAGAAAGCGAAATACGCGCCGGAATGCAGCGGGCATTTCGGACTGGCCTGCCGGTACTATTGTCACTTTACTTCCCCGATCAGGCGTTATCCTGATCTGCAGATCCACCGGATCATCAAGGAGGACCTGCACGGCCGCCTGAATGAGGAGCGGCAGGCGCATTACGCGGGACTGCTGCCTGAGGTATGCTATACGTCGAGCAGCCGGGAGAGAACGGCGGATGAGGCCGAGCGCGAGATCGAGAAGATGAAAAAAGCGGAGTATATGCTGACCCGGATCGGCAGGGTATATGAAGGGGTGATCAGCTCTGTTACGGCCTGGGGGCTTTATGTTGAGCTTCCGAATACGGTGGAGGGGCTTTTGCACGTCAGTCGCTTAAACGGCTTTTATCTTTATGATGCGGCGCGCTATGAGCTCAGGGAGGAACGGACCGGGCGGAGATTTCAGCTCGGAGAACGCATAAAGGTTTTGGTGAGTCATGTCGATATGATGACAAGGACAGTTGAATTTTCGCCGGCGGAGAACGGTTAAGCACGGCGGGAGAGCGGAGAAAGGTGAAGCATGGCAAAGCAGAAGGGCGTAAAGCTGATCGCGAACAATAAAAAAGCCTATCATGAATATTTTATCGAGGACAAGATCGAATGCGGCATTGAGCTTTACGGGACCGAGATCAAGTCGATCCGGATGGGGAAATGCAGCATCAAGGAAGCCTATGTCCGCATCGACAGGGGACAGGCCTATGTGATCGGCATGAATATCAGCCCCTATGAAAAGGGGAATATCTTTAACAAGGATCCTCTGCGGGAGAGGCGATTGTTGCTGCACAAATACGAGATCAACAAGCTTGCCGGCAAGCTCAATGAAAGGGGATATACGCTGATGCCGCTTTCGGTCTATTTAAAGGACAGCCGCGCGAAGTTAGAGATCGGGTTAGCCAAGGGGAAGAAGCTCTATGACAAGCGGGAGGAGATCGCAAAGCGCGATCTGAAACGCCAGACGGAGAGAGAGTTTAAGGTTCAGAATCTTTGAATGTATCTGTGAACAAATCGGCGCGGTTCGGAAAAAACAGTTGCCGAAAGAGCGGTTTTCCTATATAACTATATAAGGAAATGATCCGGTCTGCAAAAGCAGAGCAGATCGGCGCAGGCAGACCGATTGAAACGGCTCATTCGGGCCTGTACTGGTTTCGACGGGGGTTTTGAAGTTAGGATAGCCATCTGTGGCCCCGGACCACAATAAAAACGGGAACCTAAATATAAACGCAGATACTAATTACGCGTTAGCAGCCGCTTAAGGCTGCTTGTCGGCCTTAGGTCACCTGCTGCTTAAGCAACCGGCATCAAACAGGCAGGGAACCCCGTTTCCAAAGCTTTGAGGAAGCGGGAGATTTATGAAGCTACCAAGCTCTGAAGCGTGTCATTTCGCGCCAGAGCGAGGGAATGCCAAAGAAATGACTGTGATGGGAGAAGTCCTAAGGGAGAGGCTTTCGGACGCGGGTTCGATTCCCGCCAGGTCCATAAAAAAAGGCGCGTGAGCGTCTTTTTTTTATGGGCCTGGCGGGAATCGAACGGCAAGCAAAAAAAAACATTGCCATCCTGGAAGAAAGCTCGTATAAAATAAGTGAAGGCAGGAAATATGATAAAGATATCACTCGCGGAGGGAAATGATATGAAA
The DNA here is from genome assembly GCA_024698885.1 of Lachnospiraceae bacterium. Lineage (GTDB taxonomy): Bacteria > Bacillota > Clostridia > Lachnospirales > Lachnospiraceae > UBA2868. Next base: position 9,443 of record JAILQQ010000084.1, read on the forward strand.
ATAACAGGAAATCCGAAAAGATGGCTGCCGGGGCGGAGGATGCGTCGGAAAAGAGGATCTTCACTAAGAAAGCCCGGGTGAAGCTCACGGACGAGGAACTTGAAAAGGTTTCCGGTGGCGACGACGAATGGTTGCCGCGCTTTCGGGGACAGTGCGAGTTGAGCCCGAACAACGTGCATTCCTGGGATGGTGATAATTTAGCGTCAACCAGAGAAAAAGTGGACGTCTACTTTGCTGAGCCTGCCATGCATCAGGATCTGCTGGATCAGTTATGTTGTACTTATTGTGGTACCTCAGCGTTATTATACCTGGATCCGTGACTCACCTTTTGACTTTAAGATAACAATATTACTCGACGGGGGAAGATGATATGAAATTAATTAACGATCTAAAAAAACAGGTAGAAAGAGCGCGGACGAAGGAAGAAGCCGGGAATGCCATCAAGAAGGCAGGGATGCTGCTGACCGATGAAGAACTGGATCAGGTAGCAGGTGGAGAAGATCATGATGTGTTTTATAAAGATCATAGGGAAGAATCCGGGGACGTGCCGCCGTGGGAGCCTAATACAGGGTTACAGAAAGATATCTGGGAGCCTCCGACATCTGGTGATGATTACGCAAAACTTCCGGTTTAGCCGATTGATTCAAACACCCGGTCTCAAAAGTGAGGCCGGGTGTTGCTGCTTGGAGTCAACTGGTGAGTCAAAGAGAACCGTCCCAGCTGACTCATTGTGATGATGTTCGCCGGTGGGTTCACCGGATTCGTGAAAGGTAGTGGTTTGTATGATACTGAGGGATTTTAAACGGGAAGACGCGCAGATCATAGCCGGATGGCTTCGATCGGAGGAAGAATTATACCTGTGGTCCGCCGACAGGTATAACAAGTATCCGCTTACGGGAAACGATATAAATGAAAAATATGCCCCGCAGATTGAGACGGGACGGTTTTATCCGCTGACGGCTGTGGATGATAACGGAAATGTCACAGGTCATTTTATCATAAGGTATCCGAAAGATGACGATGATACTACTGTCCGGTTCGGCTTTGTTATAGTAGATCCCGTGCTCAGGGGGAAGGGGTATGGAAAAGAAATGATCCGCCTTGGGATGGCGTATGTAAGGGAACATCTTTCCGCTTCGAGGATCGATCTGGGCGTATTCGATCATAACGAGGAGGCAAGGCGCTGCTATGAAGCGGCAGGATTCAGGGAGTATGAACGGAGAGAAAGTATTTTGCCGACAGGTACCTGGATCTGTATCGGCATGGAGGCATTCATAGACAGACCGCTTGAAACGGAACGGTTACTCCTTCGACGCTGGAAGGAAAGCGATGCGGAGGACTTATACCAATACGCCAGTGACCCGGCCGTCGGCCCGATCGCCGGCTGGCCCGCTCATCAGAGTATTGACGAGAGTCTGGATGTGATAAAGAATGTCCTTAACGGCAAAGAGGCCTATGCTGTCTGCCTCAAAGAGGACGGCAGGGCTATCGGCGCCATCGAACTGAAGCTGAACGGGCATACCGATCTGACCGACCGGGATGATGAATGCGAGATGGGTTACTGGATCGGAAAACCGTTCTGGGGACAGGGGATCATGCCCGAAGCTGTGAAGGAAATGCTCCGCCATGCATTTGAGGACTGCGGGATGCAGAAGGTCTGGATCGGTTATTACGAAGGGAATACCAAGTCCAGACGGGTCCAGGAGAAATGCGGGTTCAGGTACCAGTGGAGATCGGAGAATGTGGATGTGCCGCTGATGCATGAGAAGCGGACGGGGCATGTGAGCCTGATGACGAAGGAAGACTGGCTGTTCTCTTGAACCCTGACCCGTATTTTGGTAGTATTATATATATGATACTTAAAAAGGGAGGGGTACAGGATGACAAAAAGACATGTTTTTTTGATCGCGCTCCTTGCGGCTCTTGCTCTGGCAGGCTGTCATAAGGCAGACGGGGAAAAACCGGCGGATGCGGCAGCAGAGACAGCACAGGAGCAGGCAGGGCAGACGGAAGACGGGCTGCTCAGGCTTGCGGTCAATGCGGACATCGTAACGATGGATGTCCATAAGACAACGAATGACTATATTGTTCCCATGAACGTATTTGACACGCTCTTTTCCATAAAAAAGAAGGGGGACGGCTCCACGGAGATCGTGAACCGGCTGGCCGAAACCTATGAGATCTCAGAGGATGGATTAACGTATCACTTTACGCTGCGGGACGGTGTTGTATTCTCGGATGGGACGCCGCTTACAGCACAGGATGTGAAGTTTACTTTTGAACGGATGCTGACGCTGCCGGACAGCGCACAGACGGATTACGCCATTGCCATTGACGGGGCGCAGGAGCTTCTGGATCAGAAAGCGGATTCCCTGCGGGGGATTACGGTGGAGGATGACCGGAACTTCACCATCACGTTAGCAGAGCCTTTCGCCGGATTCATTGCATCGCTTGCCACGCCGCCGACGAGCATCTTTTCCGAGAAGCTCGTGACGGATGCCGGTGATGCTTTTGGCGTCGAACCCGAAAAAACTATCGGGACCGGTCCGTATATCATCCGGGAATGGGTCAGAGGAAGCCGCCTTGTTTTCGAATACAATCCTAAGTACTGGGGCGACGAGCCGTCCGTGAAACGGGTAGAGGTGGTAGTCATGGAGCCCCAGGTCATGAGTATGGCGTTTCAGAAGGGGGATCTGGATGTACTCGATTGTTTCCTGTTGGACGCTGCTATCGTAAATTCGACCTATAAAACGGACACATACAAGGACCGTCTGGTTTCCACGGAGAGACTGGGGCTGAATTTCCTGATGCTTAACGAAAAGATCGAACCTTTAAACAATGTACAGGTAAGGAAAGCCATTCAGCAGGCGATTGACCGAGAGGCAATCTTAAAATCCATTTACGACGGCGACGGAAAACTGGAAGACGGGATATTCCCTACGGGATGCCTGGGTTACAGCAGCAACAATCAGGGATGGCTCCCCTATAATCCGGCAGCCGCAAAGAAGCTTTTAGCGGACGCTGGCTTCGCAGACGGCTTTGATCTGGAGCTTTGCCTGGATTCAACCGCTACGGACTCCGTGAAAAATACGATACAGGTCATCGCGCAGAACCTGAATGACGTGGGGATCCGCGCCAGTATCCGCTCACTGGACCACGCAAGCTACCTGGATCTCAGAAACAGCGGGGACATGACGGCCTATTGGGCGTTATGGCTTCTTGATTTCAATGATCCGGACAATATTATCTATACCTTCTTCGGCAGCAGGGACAATACGAAGGTGCGGTCCAATAACTATGCTGACGACGCTGTGATAGAGAGAGTGGCTGAGGCGAAAACCATCGTGGATGAGACCAAACGGTTTAAGGAATACGAGGCACTCGAAAAGAAGATCGTCGAAGAGGACGCGGCGATTGTTCCGATGTTCTCTCTGAAGCATCTCTATGTCATCGGCGACCGGGTGAAGCACTTTACGCCGCATTGGGCGGGCTGGAATGACGTTTATTTTGAGGACACTGTGCTTTGAAGGGCTTACTTGCCCGGATGTTCGGGGTAGTCATTGTTCTGATCGGCGTGATCGCGCTTATCTTTATCATGCTCTGGGTCATTCCCGGTGATCCGGCTACCGTTCTGCTGAACGATCACGTGAGCCAGGCCAATATTGACCGGCTGACACAATCAATGGGGCTTGACAAGAGCCTGCCGGAGCAGTTTTTCGGCTATATGAAGGGGATTTTGACCGGCGATTTCGGCAGCAGCTACTTTATGCAGCAGCCGGTATTGTCGCTGATCCTTGAGAATTTTCCGTATACGCTCAGGCTCACGCTGCTTGCCATTGCCTTTTCCTGGACACTGGGGATCGCCTCCGGTGTGATCTCTGCTGTCTGTCATGAGCATTTTCTCGATTATCTGTTCCGCGGCACCGCTGTTCTCGGGATTTCCGTCCCTGTATTTATGGTGGCGCTTTTTCTGCAGTATCTCTTTTATTATCGTTTTTCTCTTTTACCGCTTACCTATGACGGGAGCTTTGTCTCCCTGATCCTGCCGGCCGTTGCGCTTGGATGGAACAGCGCCGGGAGCGTGGCAAGGCTGATGCGGTCGGAACTGATGGAGCAGCTGGACGCGCCCTATATCGATACCGCAAAAGCCAAGGGACTTACGTACAAAAAGGCGGTACTGGCCCATGCGCTGCGAAACGCGGCACCGTCCGTGATCACCCTGATGGCGCTGCAGCTCTCCGGGATGCTGTCCGGTGCGGTCATCACGGAAAGCGTGTTCAGTATCCCGGGACTGGGGCAGTTAGCGCTTACCGCGGTACAGACGAGGGATATGCCGCTTCTGCAGGGCACGGTGATCTTTACCGCCCTGTTGATCGCGGTCGGCAATATCCTGGCGGATATGATCAATACAATGCTTGATCCGAGGCTGAGAACAGAATGAAAGCGGAACGTAAACGAAATACCGGGCAGGAACTGTTTCGTGCCTGTCTGCATAATAAGGCGGCGCTGATTTCGGGCCTCATTATCCTGCTTATTATCCTTCTCTCGACCTTTGCGCCTCTTTTCACGCATTACGACGAGACGGGGCAGGATCTGATGAACCGGCTGATGCCGCCCGGGAACGGTCATTTGTTTGGAACCGATGAACTGGGAAGAGATGTATTTACGAGGATCCTTTACGGGACAAGGGTATCGCTTCTGATCGCGCTTCTGCCGACGGCGCTTGCGGCGGCCCTGGGGACGGCCCTTGGGATATGCGCCGCTTCGTTTCGCGGTGCCACGGACTTTATTATCATGCGCCTTGCGGATATCATGCTCTCGATCCCGGGGATGCTGTTTGCCATGGTGGTACTGTATACGCTGGGAGGCTCCCTTGCCTCTGTCGTGATCTCCCTGATCCTTATCGAATGGGGAGAGACCGCGAGAGTGGTCAGATCTGTCACCCTGAAGCTTCGGGAAAGCGAATTCGTGGAAGCGTCCGTTTCTGCCGGCGCGGGCGGGCTTCATGTGATGATCTGGCATATCCTTCCGAATCTGCTTCCGACGATCATTGTGCTCTTTACGCTGAATATCCCAGCCTCGATCCTTTCTGAAAGCGCGCTCAGCTTTCTCGGCATCGGCATCCAGCCGCCGCAGGTCTCCCTGGGACTGATGACGGGCGCCTCCCGTCAGTATCTGTTTCAGATGCCGTGGTTAGCGCTTGCGCCTGCCGGTATGATCATGGTGATAGTCCTTTCGTTTCATTTTTTCGGAGACGCGTTACGGGATATTCTGGATCCCGGGAGGAGAACGGCATGAGCGATATTCTGCTTGAGATCAAAAACCTTACTGTCTCTGTCCGGAACGGAAAATCAGATATCCCCATTGTCAAAGGGGTGAATATTGAAATTCAAAGAGGAGAGATCGTAGGGCTGGTGGGAGAATCCGGCTGCGGAAAAAGCATGACCGCAAGATCCGTCATGGGGATCCTGCCGGGGCCTGCCCGCAAAAGCGGAGAAATCCTCTGGCATGAGCCTGACGGGACGGTGACTGATCTGACGGGACTTTCCGAAAAAGCGCTGCGGGATATGTGCGGCTTAAGGATCGGGATGGTTTTTCAGGAGCCGATGACCTCCCTGAATCCCATGATGCGCATCGGAGATCAGGTGGCGGAGGTGCTTCGTATCCATAAGCTTGTACGAAACCGTGAAGAAGCCAGGGAAAAGGTGATCAGACTTCTTAAGGAGGTGGGGATCGAGGAACCGGCGCTTCGGTACCGTTCTTACCCCCATGAGCTTTCCGGCGGAATGCGGCAGCGGGTGATGATCGCGATGGCCATGATCGGCGAGCCCGGGCTGCTGATCGCGGACGAACCGACGACGGCGCTTGATGTAACGATCGAGGCGCAGATCCTCAGGCTGATCCGACAGATGTGCGTTTCGCGCCATATGAGCGCGCTCGTGATCACGCATAACATGGGTGTGGTCTCCGCGCTCTGCGACCGCGTCTATGTGATGTACATGGGCAGGATCATGGAGCGGGCATCCACCGGCCAGCTGTTTGCAAATCCGCTGCATCCCTATACCAGAGGGCTGCTTTCTTCCCTCCCGCGGATCGGAAAGAACCCAGAGTATCTGACGACCATTCCCGGAAATATCCCGGAAGCCGGCAGGGAGCCCGTCGGCTGCGAGTTCTGCTTGCGGTGCAGCGATGACGAACGCCGCTGCTTTTTTGAACGGCCGTCCGAGATCGAAACTGACGAAGGACATTACGTGAGCTGCTTTATGTGTCAAAGGGTGTGAGTCGATGAGTCACAGAGAACCGAGAGAAGAGGAAGCAGAGGCGCAGAATGAGTGAAGAGATTCTGATATCTGCCCGGAATATCACAAAAAGCTATTCCCTGGGCAGGAAAAAACGTCATATTGCCGTGAACGACGTAAGTCTGGAACTTTACAAGGGGGAAACGCTGGCGTTAGTGGGAGAGTCAGGCTGCGGGAAAAGCACCCTGGCCAGGCTTCTTATGAGACTGATCAAAGCGGACAGTGGCCGGATCTGCTTTGAGGGGACGGATATCTCTGCTTTGTCCGGCCGGGCGTTAAAGCCCTACCGGAAGCGTATGCAGATGATATTCCAGGATCCCGCTTCTTCGCTGGATCCCAGACTTAGGATCAGGGATATCATTGCGGAGCCTCTCAGGGTATGGCGGGTCTGCCCGGATAAAACGGAAATGGAACGCCGGATTTTGGACCTCCTTGATATGGTCGAGCTGAAGGAGAGCATGATCGATTGGTATCCGCGGGAATTATCCGGCGGTCAGAAGCAGCGGGTCGGGATAGCGCGGGCTATCGCCCTGGATCCCGAACTTATTATCTGCGATGAGTCCGTGTCGGCTCTCGATGTTTCCGTACAGGCGCAGATCCTGAATCTTCTGAAGCGGCTGAAAAAGGAGCTGGGCCTGTCCTGCCTTTTCATCAGCCACGACCTTTCCGTCGTCAATTTCATTGCCGACAGAGTCTGCGTGATGCGGGGCGGCGTCATCTGCGAGACCGCTGATACGGAGACCCTTTACGCGCACCCCGGCCATGAGTATACCCGCTATCTCCTTTCGTCGATCCCCGCCATCGGAGATGATCCGGTAAGTTAATCAAAAAAACTTGCGTACGTACCAGTGCAGTGGTACAATTTATTTATGAAAGAGTATAAAGCATATGAAGGTGATGAAATATATGCCATGAAGCCTCAACCGAACCGGTTTTTATCATTCTTCTACGAGGGCAATAAGATAATCATTACGAATGCATTCACCAAGAAGGTGCAAAAGCTAAGAAAGCGAGACAAAGACAGGGCAATACATGCCAGAGCAGATTATATCAAACGAGTTAAAGCGGGTGTTTATTATGAAGACGAAGCATACTAATAAAAGTACTTTTGATCGTATGATCGAGGATGCCAAGTGGAAAGCCGACTTTGATAAGGGATACGAGGAGTTTCTCCTTTCAGAATTTATTTGTGAGCAGATGGAATCTAACAATATAACAGTAAGAGATCTTGCTCACAGAGCCGGTGTTTCGCCCACAACAATTCAAAATATGCGAAGCGGGAATGCTGATAATGTTAAGTTGAAGACTTTACTGTCAGTCCTCCATGAGCTCGGTTTCAAGCTTAATCCTGTTGCTTATCGTTCTCATTGAAATCCAGGAAGCCTAAAAAACCGTCTCCATTGACTCATCTCCATTGACTCAAGGAAGTCGAAAGCAAGGAGTATTGATCATGAAGAACAATCTGATTAAAACGGCAGCGGCTGTTCCGGACCTTAAGGTCGGGGATATAGCGTATAATGAAGAACAGATAAAGGCAATGATAGATCTTCATCCGGACAGCGGACTGATCGTCTTTCCGGAGCTGTCGCTGACGGGATATACATGCGCGGACCTGTTTCAGAGCGACCTGCTGTTGAATGAGGCACAGGCGGCGCTTGTAAGGATCGCTGAACATACGAAGGAATTGAAGCTGACCGTAGTGGCCGGCCTTCCGGTCAGATCTGAGAACTGTATTTATAATTGCGGCGCCGTCATTTCACAGGGCAGGATAAAGGCTGTCATTCCGAAGTCGTATCTTCCCAGTTATTCGGAATTCTATGAGTGCAGATGGTTCTCGCCCGGTAAGAGCATTGCCGGAAAAACTATCCGTATAGGGGATGCGGAAATACCTTTCGGCACGGATATCCTCGCGGAGGATCCTGTTTCCGGAGCGGTGCTTGGCGTTGAGATCTGCGAGGACCTTTGGGTGCCCGATAAACCGAGCACGCATGCGGCACTGGCAGGTGCCAATATAATAGCCAATCTGTCGGCTTCCGATGAGCTGATCGGAAAGCAGGAATACAGAAGGGAACTGGTAAAGCAGCAGAGCGGGTCCTGTTACTGCGCCTATGTTTATTGTTCATCGGGAACACATGAGAGCAGTACCGATCTTGTATTTTCGGGACATACTCTCATTGCTCAGAACGGAAGCGTGACAGGGGAATCTATATTTCCCGATCATGCACATGCGGAGGTGGGTCTGATCGATCTGGGGTGCATCATGCATGACAGAAGGCACCAGAATACCTATGAAAATGATATTGCTTCGCGCTATCGCAGGGTGGCTGTAAATATGCAGACGGCCGGAAAGGATCAGGCGGATATTGCTGAAATGGCGCGGATCCTTAAGAACTACGAATATCCCGTGCCGAGAAATCCGTTTGTTCCCGCGGATGATGATACAAGGGATAAACGGTGCAAAAGGATCCTTCAGATCCAGGCCAACGGTCTTGCGTCCAGAGTACGCGCGACAGGTATAAAAAACCTTGTGATCGGTGTGTCGGGAGGGCTGGATTCGACGCTTGCCCTGTTAGTCTGCGCGCAGGCAAAGAAGCTTATACCGGATATCCGCATAATCGCCTATACACTGCCCAGTCAGGGGAACACCTCAGGACTTACCTATGAAAATGCCAACAGACTGATGGCGCTGCTGGCTGATGAAGCGCATGAGATCCCGATCAGGGAAGGCGTGGAGCTTCATCTTACGCAGCTGGGACACGAACTGACTTATCAGGGGGAGGGTGATGTCGCCTATGAGAATGCTCAGGCCCGGATGCGGACGTATCTTCTGATGGATGCCGCCAACATGAAGAACGGACTTGTGGTGGGAACCGGAGATCTGTCAGAACTCGCCCTTGGATGGTGTACCTACAACGGTGACCATATGTCCATGTATGCCGTAAATGCGTCTGTGCCAAAGACGCTGGTACGTTTTATCTGCAGATCCTATGCCGGGATGTGCGGGAACCGTGAGCTGAAGGAGGTTCTCGGATCGATCTGTGATACGCCGATCACGCCCGAACTGACCCCGAGCAAGAATGGTAAGATCGCGCAGAAAACAGAAGAGAAGATCGGAAAGTATGATCTGAATGACTTTTTCCTCTTCTATACGTTAAGGTACGGCTTTGAGCCGTCAAGAACCGCGGCATACGCATTAACGGCATATCCGGAACTGTCCCTTAAAGAGGTACGCACGGCAGCAGGCAATTTCTTTAAACGCTTCTTCTCACAGCAGTTTAAGAGAAGCTGCCTGCCGGACGGCCCCAAGGTGGGCTCGGTGTCACTGTCACCGCGGGGAGACTGGCGCATGCCAAGCGACGCATCGGCGGCTCTCTGGCTTCGGGATCTGATGGGCGCGGGAGAAATTGTATGAGTCAGAAGAACCGCCCCAACTGACTCATTAGTTCTATTGCAAAGCAGCAAGATCTATGACATGCTCCGTGGTTTTACATTTCGGGCACTCGGTTCCGGCAATGATGGCCGCATAGGTCACATCGCATGCTGTGCATTTGTATGCGTACATTGGCTGGGCATCATCACCGCCCGCTACCTGATCCAGTTCTTCGTCGGTCAGCATCATCCCGGCTTTTTCGATAAGGCTCTTCCTGCCTTCCCTGGTGCTTTCACCTTCAACCTGTTTTTTAAGTTTTCCAATAAGCTTCATATTCTATTCCTCCTCTCGGACTATACGCTGTGGGCGGTGACTGACCGCCTCCTTTTATATTTTATACGAAGAAATGCCTTCTGTGGCAATTTTTTTTCAAATCGGGAGAACAAGGAAATGATCCGGTCCGAAAAACGGACCGGATCGGCATGAACAGGTTCATGCCTAAGCGCACGATCCGCAAGCGGATCGGCGCAGGAGAACCTGAATGACCGGCCGATAAGATTTGGGTTGCAAGCCGCCCGCTTCGCGGTTATTATATTTAGCGAAATAGTAAAATTTCGCATAAGAAAAATGCAGGGGATAAAAGTTTATGGAAGCAAGGCGTGTCGGACTGGACCGAAAGAGAACAGGAGCGATCCTGTTATTTATGTTTTCGGTTTTTATGGTACTGTATTATATCCTGGTCAAGGAAAGGATCGAGTTTGATTCTGACTTTACCGATACCATCCTGTGGGCGGAGGCAATGCTTACCGGGAACGGTCTGTTTGACTCCGAAATGTATTATGCCTATACACTGCCGTTTGGCGGCTCGCTCTTAATGATGCCGTTTGTCGCCGTATTCGGGGTCGGGTATACGGCGCATGCCCTGGGATTTATACTGTTCCTTGCGATTTTTGTCTTTTCCTTATATAAAGTTTTCAGGTCCATGGACTTTTCCGTGGATCTCAGTCTGACGGCATCCGCCATTGTCCTGCTTATGAGCCTTCCCACCAAGGATACCCGCATGATCATGTGGGGGCATGTCATCCATTACAGTCTGGGCCTGCTGTTTGTTATGGCAGCAACGGCGGTCTATGCCGGGATAGACGTGAAAGATCCGGTTTTTTCAAAAGAAAACAGAAAGAGATCATTCCTGCTACTGATCCTGACGGCTTTGTTCTGCACAAACGGACTTACGACCATATTGTTTTTCTGCATCCCCTTTTACGGCGCCGTCATCATGGAAAGATTCGTGAGCATAAAGGATGAGCTTTTGTGTACCGAAAACAAAAACACGGCCTTTCTGTGCTTTGCTGGGTTATGCGCGGCCGCGGCCGGCTTTGTCATATCTGCCGTCGTACAGAAGCTTTCCGGGGTAAAAACCGTATATGAAAGCATGTTTAAAACCATCACGATGTGGCAGGAATGGGTGTGGGATTTTATGGAGAGGCTCCGGGTGATGTTTGTCTGCGTGGCAGGGCAGATCCCCGAGGAGATCCCCATGGAATCCTCGACGGGCATCCGGGTTCTGTATATGGCATTTGTCTGTCTGGTCATTCTCTGCACGCCGTTTATCGCGCTGGGCGCGTACCGCAGGATCGAGAATAAGATCATCAGGATCTACCTGTTATCGTATTTTATTCTGCTTTTCTTTACCATGTTTATTTTTGATTTCAGCCAGGCCAGGGGAACGGCCCACAGAATGATCGGGCTGTACATGACTTCCGTGACAGTAACCGTGATCTTTATGCTGTGGCTGTTTAAGCACGGGGCATTATCCCGGTTCGGAGCGGTACTGGCCGTCATATTGGCCGTCGCCTGTCTGTTCAGTGTATACAGCGTGATGATCCTGAGGGGTCAGAACAGGTATGACGGTCTGACAGAGGTATTAAGGGAGCATGATCTTCAAAGGGGCTATGCCGAATACTGGTCCGCGCAGGTGACTACCGTGCTGTCGGATTCCGATATAACAGTCGCGCCTGTGATGATATCGGAGAGCGGCGAGATCACGCCCAGGCTTTACAACGCAAGGATGGATCAGTTTGAGCCTGCGGAAGGGATTGACCGTTATTTCCTTTTTCTGTCCTCCTGGGAGTATGAAACCACCAAGGATACGGTATGCAGGGATGCGCTTGAGGTTATTCCCTTTGACGAAGACGGATATATAGTTGTTTTTGATCACAATCTTTTCTGAAAGAGAGGAAAAGAAATTGAAGAGTGCGGCCTGTGGTTTTATAAAGGACGGCTATAACAGGATAGAGAAGCGGTACAGGATATGCTTTTACGCCGGTCTCATATGCGGTTTGATGGCGCATATATATGCCCTTACGAATCATCTTTATAATTATGACGAGCTCTGGCATACTCCCACGGGATTCGGGACAGGTGTGGAGGTGGGCCGGTGGGCGTTATCGACGACGGTATGGCTGCAGAAGGTTTTGTTTCAAGACTGCTTCACGATCCCTTTCGTGAACGGCTTTTTGACGATCCTGCTGTACGCGCTTACCGCCTGTTTTGCGGTGGCGGTGCTTCATATTAATGATGAATTTTACGCGGGTGTCACAGGGGCTCTTATGACTACCTTTCCGGCCCTGGTTTCGAGGATGTTTTATATGTTCACCACCCATTACTACGCGCTCGGCATGGCGATGACCGCGGTGGGCATATGGACACTGGTTAGGCATGGAAAGGATGACCGGAAGGCATATAAGGCGCTGTTCGTCCTTGCTTCGGCAGCCCTTGTCATATACGGAATGGCCATATACCAGGCTAATTTCACTACGGCAGTATGCCTGCTTGTCGGTTATCTGTTAGTGGATCTGATCCGTAACGACCCTGACCTTAAGAACGCGGTCTTAAAATGCGCCTCCTATGTTGTCTATCTGGGGGCGTGCATGGCCGCGTATCTGCTTTGCAGCAAGCTGGCTCTTGCCATTACCGGAAAGCAGATGGAGACCTATGAGAATCTGGATACAATGGGCAAATTAAGCCCTGCCCAGCTGTCAGAGGGGCTTGTAAGCTGCTATAAGACCTTTTTAAAGCTCCCCTTTAAGGATGTATATTCCATGAACCCCAATGTGATCGTGCGCATGGCCTTCCTTATATCCATCCTGATCCTTTTTTATACACTGTTAAAGATATGGGCATCGCATAAGCTGCCGCATTTAAAGCTCCTGATCACAGCGATCGCGGCCGTGCTGCCCGTAGCGGTAAATCTTATCATTATCATGGCTTTTTCGTCAGGTACCATGTACTCCATCATGGTATACGAGATCGTATATGTACTGGTGATCCCTGCGGGGTGCCTTGGCGCTCTCTCGGATTATTATCAGGAAAGCGCTGCGGCGGCCGGAGGACGGCTTATGAAAGCAGCGGACATTGTGACGTCCGTTGCGCTTGCTTCTGCGGTCATCACATACATATGGTTTGCCAACGGCAATTACCTTTCCATCGAATATACCAATATACATGATACTGCGTATTTTACCGTGCTTATGGATCAGATTAAGAGCGTCGCAGGCTACAGGGACGATATGCCTGTGGCGCTCGTAGGGACTCCTTCCGCCGACGCGGCTTACACAGGGAGCGCGCTGATAGACGGAACCTTTGATATCGGGGGCAAGACGGGCACCAACATTGGCGAATATTCCTATTGGAATATCATGACCAAGGTGATAGGCTTTGATCCCGTCGTAAGAAATTCCGATGAGGATGAAAACTATTTTTACAACCATCCTGAGGTGAAAGCGATGCCTGTATATCCTGACGCCGGCTCCATTAAAGTGATCGATGATACCATCGTCATCAAGTTTGAGGAATTTGAAGATTAGAAGACTTTTTTAAAAAATCATTGCCACAGATGGATTTCCTTCGTATAAAAAACAAAGGAAATGATTTGGTTAACAAGCGCTCCGGCCAGGAATCAGATCGAAGCGATCAGAATATGGAGGGAAAGACAATGAAGCTGATCGGAAATCTTAAGAAGCAGGTTGAAAACGAGAGCACCAGAGAAGGCAGACGGGAGGCCATAAGGAAGGCCGGGATGCTGCTGAATGATGAGGAGCTTGAAAAGGTTGCTGGAGGCATCGAAGAAGAGCCCATATACGTGTTCATGTGCAAGGATACAGAGGGGTGCAAGCATCGTTTTTTAACTAACGACAGAGAAAATCTATGCTGCCCAAGATGCGGCGGCCCCGTTGAGGAGATTACGAATCTCTGATAAAGAAAAAGCTTATGGAATAATATATTTGGATAGGAAAGACCCTCGCCGCCACGATCGTGCCGCGGCGAGGGTCTTTTTTGGTGGTGCGCAACCCACCACAGACATTCGCAAAACCGCCCGCTTCGCGTGCTTAAAGATTTGCTACGCAAATCGTTTTGCTCATTTTGGGGTGGGTTACT
>JAILQQ010000105.1 GCA_024698885.1 Lachnospiraceae bacterium
ACGATCATGGAAGATACCTATATGGATGATGACCGTTTCCTGTATATGTTTAAGCTTGAAGATATCTTCGGAGATGTCTACTACAGTGACGCGGTCTATATGGAGATCGCGGACGGCGAAATATATGCCTATGAGCCGTAAGCTTTAAAGGGAGGAGATCAGGATGGCCTGGTATGATGAAGCAGTTTTCTACCATATTTATCCGCTGGGGCTTTTGGGAGCGCCGAAGCAGAACAGCTATGAAGGGGTAACGCACAGACTGAGGGAGCTCGATCCCTGGATCTCGCACATCGCGGAGCTTCACTGTAACGCCCTCTATATCGGACCGTTATTTGAATCGGTAGGACATGGCTATGAGACGACGGACTATAAAAAGGTAGACGGACGGCTTGGCGACAATGCGGATCTGAAGGAGTTTGTTGCAAAATGCCACGATAAGGGCATTCATGTGATCTTAGACGGCGTCTTCAATCATACCGGCAGAGACTTTTTCGCCTTTCGGGATATCCGTAAGATGCGGGAGAGCTCTCCTTACAGGGACTGGTACTGCAATGTCAATTTCTGGGGAAACAACGAGTACAATGACGGTTTTTCCTATGACAACTGGGGCGGGTATAATCTGCTCGCGAAGTTAAACCAGAAAAATCCGGCGGTAAAGGATTATATCTGTGATGTGATCCGCTTTTGGGTCAGTGAGTTTGACATCGACGGCCTGAGACTGGATGCCGCGGATGTGCTGGACTTCGATTTTATGAAAGCCCTGCGGGTGGTCGCCAATGAAGTAAAGCCTGATTTCTGGCTTATGGGAGAGGTGATCCACGGGGATTATTCCAGATGGGTCAATAACGGCACGCTGCACTCCGTCACGAATTACGTGATGCACAAGGCCCTGTATTCGGGGCATAACGACCATAATTACTTCGAGATTGCGCATACGCAAAGGCGGTTAGAGGGCTTTGGCGCGAGCGGAAAGAGTGACTTCAGGCTCTATAATTTTGCGGACAATCATGACGTGGAGCGTATCATCACAAAGCTCAGCAATAAAGCGCATTTCACGCCGGTGCATATTCTTCTGTATACACTGCCGGGTATTCCCTCGATCTATTACGGCTCGGAATTTGCCATAGAGGGAAAAAAGGAAAAGTCCTCCGATGATTCCCTGCGCCCGGCGCTTTCGCTTACGGATTTTAAGGACGCCCTTACAAAAAATCCGGCTACGGCACTGATCGCGGCCCTCGGAAAGATCCGGCAGGAAACGCCGGCGCTTTCCTACGGTGACTATAAGGAGCTTCTGTTAACGAACAGACAGTACGCATTTTCCCGCAATCACGACGGTAAATGCGTGGTCGTCACCGTCAATAACGATGACAACGAATATCCGATGACGCTTTCCGTATACGGCGCCGAAAAATATATCGGCGCGCTGACGGGAGAGGAAGCGGTCGTTCAGAACGGGACCATACAGGTAAAGGTAAAGGGAAATTCCGGCGAGGTCTGGATCCCCTGCGCGGATACGCTGCAGAGCGATCCGCCGAAACGGGAGCTTCCGCCCGTTACCGGAGCTGCTGCCGGTTCCAGCGCGCCTGAAAGGAAAGCGCCTGATCCGGTAAAGGAAGAGAAAAAAGAAGCTCCGGCAGCAGATGAGCGTGAGCGCAAGGAGCCAGCCGCTGAGGCAGAGGCGCCTGCGGAAAAACCGGATACGGCCCTAACGGAAGCGCGGAACGAGGGCATCATCGAAGGGCTGCAGCAGGCCGTGATCGCCCTGATGGAAAAGAACGGTCCTGTCACGGAGCAGATGAGGCGGGATGTATACAATAATACCCACCATGACTCTCTGATCACCTGGATCAAGAGCTTTCGTTAAAAAATGAATCAGCTGATACGATGCTTCATGCTAATCATATGCCTGGTGCTGTTTTTTCTCGGCCTGATAAAATGGCACCGGCGGCGGGGCTTATATAGGGAGCTTTTTATGTGGCTCTTTTTATGCGCCGCCTTTGTGATCGGAAACTATCCGCTCCTGTTTACGCGCATGCCCTACGGACATGATATTCTCGGCTCCATGAGCCGGATCGAGAGTATGGCTGTCGCGATCAAAAACGGCCAGTTTCCGATCGTTATCCTTCCCACGCAGGCCGGGGGCTTCGGCTGTCTCGGCATCCTTTATTCCCATCTGTTTTTCTATATTCCGGCGCTGGCAAAATGCGCAGGTGCTTCCACGATCTGCGCGTATCAGTTCGGGTGCTTTGTGATCCAGCTGATGGCTGCTTTCCTGATGGTCTGTTCCGTAAGGATGATCCAGAGGACCAATGACGAAAACGACGGGGACGACAGATGCGCCGCTTTTTTTGCGGCTGCCCTGTTTCTTCTCATGCCGTACCGTATCGGGGATATGTTCTGGCGCGAGGCCTTTTCGGAGTCCATTGCGATGTCATTCCTGCCCCTGATCATAGCGGCTGTTTATCAGATGGGAAAGGCAAAGGGAACGAGAGCGGAACGGGCATGGATATGGCTGAGTCTTGGCATGACCGGCGTGTTTCAGTCGCATATGCTGACCTTTATCATCGCCGTGGTGATGACGACTGTTCTCTGCTTAATGTACATTAAAAAGGACATTATAATCGGCGCCGGAAAAGCCGCCGGTCTGTTCATCCTGCTGAATCTCTGGTATATCGTCCCGTTTTTGCGGTTCTATTTTATGGACATCAATACGGACTATCTTAAAACCGACATGTCGGAAAAGGCCGGAAGCTTTTCTGAGATGCTGTTTGCGGGAGATTATCAGGAGACGCCGAATGTCATTGGCGTCATTTCCTTTCTGATCCTGATCCTTTCTGCCGTGGCGCTTATCCGGATGAGTATCAGAAAGAAAAAAGGAGAAGGAGAGGGAGAGGGAGCAGGGGTGCTTTCACTTCTTTGGTATCTGTTTGCTTCCGGGGTGATCGGGATATTCTTAGCTTCGTCGTACTTCCCCTGGAAGGTGGTCGGAGCCCGGATCGATGCCGTCAATATGTTTCAGTTCCCCTTCCGGTTTTTACTGGTGGAAGCTGTGTGCTTTCCGATGCTTGCGGGACTGCTCTTTGGTTACGATGCGGGAGGAAATAAAAAGGGAGATCCCGTGCGGCTTGCGGCGGAGGATCGCAGGGCCGGAACCGTTTCGGCGCTTTCCCTGCTGATCGCCTTGCTGCTTGCGGCAGCAGGCGTTGTTTCGGCGGCCAACGAATATAACGGGATGAATACCGAGTCCTTTGATTATACCGTCAATAACGCGGATTTTGACTACCGGCAGGAATATCTGCCGGAGGGCGTGACCAGCGCGGATTTTGCGGACAATGCTCCGATCATCCCGCCGAATTTTACGACGCTTCGTTATGAGAAGGACTACGGCAGGATCGAGTGGGCCTTCGAAAATGCCGATGAACAGGCGGACAGCTGCATCGATGTTCCTCTGATCTATTATCCGGGCTACCTGGCAAGGCTTCTTGATGAGGAAGGGAAAAAACAGGGTGAGCTAGAAACAACGATGGGGAACCACCACTGGGTGCGTGTCCTGATCCCGAAGGAAATAAGGGGAGGAACCGTGCTTATATCCTACGGCGGCTTCTGGTATTTTAAGCTTGCGGGGCTCATTTCGCTTATTTCCCTGGTTTTCCTGATCGGCCTGGCTGTTTATTCTAAGAAAAGACGGATCTGATCGGTCTTTCCCTGGAAGCCTCCGGCAGGATGCGCAGAAATCCGCATAGGAAAGGCACTTCGTGCCTGCGGATTCTTAACAGTTCCTTATGGCATGACACCGGCCTGCAGGTTTTGGACCGCAGGGGACGGGAGCGCGAAACCTGATACGCCGGTATTCATATTCTGCATACCCGGTATACTGCCGCCCTTTTCAAACTGGTGCCTGATCATGCCCTTCAGATAGTCCATATCGGCCTTCATGATGACCCTGTTTTCTTCCGTACGATGCTTGCGCTTCAGATTCTCCAGATCCTCGCTGCTCATATGCGGGTCGATGACCTCCATATTTTCAAGTGCTCCCATGGCTTCTTCCAGCTCTTTGAGCTCTTCTTTACCGAAATCGGCTGCCATTTCGTTTAGCTCTTTCAGGAGTTCGCCGGCGTCCGGAGCGCTACTTTCCGACAGATCGGAAACGGCCTCATGGACAAGATCAAAACGGTGATCCAGGATGGCATCTTCCCGTTTGGTTAACTTCTCTTCCCCGGCCGATAATAAGGCGTTTTTCATTTCCGAGGAAGCTGCTTCCGGTTTTTCCCGGTTTTCATCCCTTTGCTTCGTGACAGCAGCCAGCTCCTCCAGTTCAAGATGGCGCTTTTTCTTCTTTGCGGCCTTCTCCATGCGTTCGGCATGCGTCAGCGCAAGCTGGAGCTCCTCCGGATCCCCTTCATGGGATGAGATCTTCCGCTTTACCTCGAGAACCTTCCTGCCTGCGGCTAAAACCGCTTTTTCGGCACTGACGGATGTTTTAGCCTGCTGTATTTTGGCCGCTACTTCCTTATAGTTGTAATTGACCGGTTTTTCGGACGTTTTCTCTTCGCGGTCTGTTGCTCCCGTAAGCTCCGTAAACTCATTGGCCCTGTCAGAAGATGATGCATAAGGATTCTGATCCTTCGACGATGACTGCTTCAGACTTCGTAAGAGTGCCCGCATCTGGTCTGATACCACCGGCTTTTCGTACGTTGCTTCCTGCACGGAAGCGGATGATGAAAACTGCGGCGTTTTCAAGGGCATGTCAGAATACGCGGCACGACAGATATTTCTGCTTGCCGCGACGTTATCCGGTATGCTTTGTCTGTTATATGGAAAAAAAGATTGATAGGCAGATATGCCGCTTAATCCGATCATAATGCTCTACCTCCCTGTAGATCATCCGGAGCCTCCACTTCCCTGTGGGGCACAAAAAGAGACAATAACACTTATCTCATTCTTATTATCGGCAGATTGAGGTGATTTCTTTAGGGGTGGCATGTCAAGCGGTGTTATTCGTTTGTCAAAAGGTTTATACTATATTATTATTTTCCCCTGTTATTCTTATAAAATTATAAGAATTATGTTAGAATGTGAGTATGTAATAATATCAGGTCAGTTCAAAGTTCTGGTGTGAGATTGCAGTGCCATGGTAAGTCGAGACCATATGATGAGTTTATAGTAAATGCAATAAGTAATTGCGTTTACTATAACGCTCCGCGAGGATGCGCACGGATTTTGTAAGGAAATATGCCGCAGGAAGCGGCCAAAATCCGGCGCAGCAAACGACAAAACGAAAAAGAGTTTTGTCGTTTGCTATAAAATTAGTAATGCTCTTTATAGTTTAACATAACGCTTGGGCGAATTCAATATTACGGGGGAGAGTAGGATGTCCTTCTTCAGGGAACTTCTTCATAATTATATGTTTATGGCGGCTGCCATAGGCTGGTTTACCGCTCA
>JAILQQ010000153.1 GCA_024698885.1 Lachnospiraceae bacterium
CTTTTAACACTTTTTTGCTATAATAGAGGAAAAGTGACTAAAATATGGGCGGTTTTATTGCCACTTGTATACATTTTGCACAGTTGCACCGACTTGCTTTGCAAGTCGTGTGCTTGGGCATGAACAGGTTCATGCCGATTCGGTCAGGTTTCCTGACCGAATCATTTCCGCACTGCACCGACTTGCTTTGCAAGTCGTGTGCTTGGGCACCAGTAAAAAGAAAGGAGAGTCGAGTAAGAAGGTATGAAGATTTATGTGGACGCATCGGCAAGATGCGACGGGGACGGCTCGGAAGCGAGACCGTTTAAGAGGATCAACGAAGCGGCAAAGATCGCGCAGGCCGGAGACGAGGTGCTGGTAAAGCCCGGTCTCTACAGAGAGTATGTGAATCCGCTTAACGGCGGGACAAAGGAAAACCGGATCGTCTACCGGTCCGTGGAGCCTTTAAAGGCTGTTATTTCCGGCGCGGAAGAGGTGAAGGACTGGAAGAACTACAAGGGCGACGTCTGGGTGACCCGGATCAACAACGGGGTCTTCAACGATTACAATCCATATACGACGCTTGTTTACGGCGACTGGTATTTTGCGAAGGACGAGAGGCATACGGGCTGCGTTTATCTGAATGACAAGGCCATGTATGAGGCGGATTCGTTAGAGGCCTGCGAAAAGGCCGAGATTTATACGCCCTCCTGGGAGCAGGAATGGTCGGTATACAAGTGGTATGCCAGACAGGAAGGCGATGAGACGGTGATCTACGCCAATTTCCGCGGAAAGGATCCTACGAAGGAAAAGGTTGAGATCAACGTCAGAAGAGAGTGCTTCATGCCGCAGAAGGAGCATGTGAACTATATTACGTTCAGCGGCTTCTTTGTTGAGAAGGCAGCGACGACCTGGGCGCCTCCCGCAGCCTACCAGGACGGCATGGTGGGTCCTCACTGGGCCCTCGGCTGGATCATCGAGGACTGTGAGATCACAAACAGCAAATGCTGCGGGATCTCTCTCGGGAAATATTATGACGAGGAAAACGACCACTATTTCACGACAAAGCATGTCAAGAGTCCCACGCAGATGGAACGGGACGCGGTCTGCCGCGGGCAGTATCACGGCTGGCTGAAGGAGGAGATCGGCTCCCATATCGTGAGAAGATGTAATATCCATGATTGCCAGCAGACGGGTATCGTCGGCCGGATGGGCTGCGTTTTCTCCACCATCGAGGATAACCATATCCATCATATCAATAATATGATGGAGCTCGGCGGCGCGGAGATCTCCGGCATTAAGCTGCATGCCGCGATCGACGTTCTGATCAGACGGAACCATATCCATCACTGCACCATGGGCGTCTGGCTCGACTGGCAGTCACAGGGCGCGCGGATCTCCCAGAACCTGCTGCACGACAATGATGTACCCGAGGGCAGCACCAAGCTCGAGGGCGGCATGGAAAGCCAGGATATCTTTATCGAAGTGGGCCACGGACCGACCCTGATCGACAATAACCTTCTGCTTTCGCGTTATTCCCTGCGCGTGGCGACGGAGGGCCTCGGCATCGTCCACAACCTGATCCTCGGCTCCTTTACGGCGGTAGGCGTGGGAACGGACATGGAGGTGGACGGCAGGAGCCAGCGCCGCTATACGCCTTACCATATCCGCCACAGGACGGAGGTCGCCGGCATGATGACGATCCTTCACGGAGACAACAGGATCTACAATAATATCTTCGTGCAGTACTATCCGGTCAATAATGAGGAGAGCAAGGAATCCGTCTATCATCAGGTCGTCGGCACTCATGTCTGGGACGAGTATCCGACCTATGACGAGTGGATCAAAAACTTTGAGCTGGATAACCCGAAACCGGATATGCGCAAGATGGCCGTATGGCATTTCGACCATCTGCCGGTATGGATCAACGGCAATGCGTATCTGATGGGCGCAAAAGCGTGGAAGAACGAGGACAAAAAATTCCAGGATGACGACAGCAAGATTTCGGTCAAGCTGATTGACGAAAACGGCTGCTGCAGGCTGGAGACGGATCTCTACGATAAGATCGGCGATTTCACTGACGGAATCATCACGAGCGATATCATGGGCAAGGCCTTTGAACCGGAACAGAGATTTGAGGAACGGGACGGTTCGGATATTATCTTTAACGTGGATTACCTTGGCAATCACCGCGGAATTACTGCAATACCGGGGCCTTTCGCGGACGCCGGCGAGTTAACGAAATTATTGTGGAAGTGATCGCTAAATAGCAATAATTGTATTGCGGAGCTTTCACAATAGTGATAGAATGAACAAAAAAGTACAAGATGTTGCGCGGAAAATAGACATTCTGCACAACAAAACCGGGCGGGGGTCGTCCGGTTGCAAAATTTGGAAGGAGGATTTGTAATGAAAAAGAAGTTTTGGGCAGTTACTCTGGGTCTGGCCATGACGGCAGCTTCTCTTGCGGGCTGTGCGGGAGCGGCGCCGGCAGACGGCGGAGCGGCACCGGCGGAACCGGCAGCAGCGGAAGCTACGGAAGCAGCGGCTGAGACCGGCGGCGCAAAGGCAACGGATGGGAAGAATCTCCCTGAGCTCACAACGGAGGATATGACGATCGTTCTGTGGGATATCGCGACAGAGGATCCTACGAAGACCATTCAGGAAGGTGCTGTTGCCAGATTTATGGCGGATTATCCGAATATTCATGTTGAGCAGGTTCATCAGCAGAACGATAACTACAAGCAGCAGCTTGTTGTGGCGATGAGCTCCGGTCAGTGCCCGGATATGTATATCTCCTGGGGCGGCGGCCCGATGGCTGAGTATCACAATTCCGGCTTCGCGGATGATATCACGGATTTATACAATACCTATGATCATCCCGATTTCATCGAAGCGGCGATCGCACAGGGCTCCTACAAGGGCCAGATCTTAGGTATCCCCTTCGGCGGAATGTCCGGCTGTGACGTATTCTACAACAAGACCATCTTCGCGGAGCAGGGTATCGAAGTACCCCAGACGCTTGACGAGCTGGAAGCAGCCTGCGAAAAGCTGAAGGCAGCAGGCTATACCCCGTTCTCACTGGCAAACGGCTCCAAGTGGACCGGCTCCATGTATTATATGTACCTGGTAGCGCGTCATTCCGGAAATGATGAGTTCGATGCGGCTTATACGCAGGAGAACGGCGGATCCTTTACTTCGGATGCCTTCATCTTTGCCGGCGACAAGATCCAGGATTGGGTAAAGAAGGGTTACTTCCCTGAGGGAACCAACTCCATGACCACTGATGACGGTCAGGACAGACAGTTATTGTATGACGGAAGCTGCGCTATGATGCTTCACGGTTCATGGCAGGCAAGAAGCATGGCTGCCGATAACCAGGAATGGTACGACGAGAACATCGGCGTATTCCGCTGGCCGGTAGATACCGAGGCTGAAGCCAAGGGTGTTCCGCAGAACGTAGAGGTTGGTACCGCGATCGGTAACTGCTTCAACTTCAATGCACAGGGCGATCAGGATAAGCTGAACGCGATGTATGTACTGGCTACCCAGTATTACAATGATGATACCTACAACGAGGAGCAGATGGCCTCCAACACGATCCCTTCGATCAACGGCTTCGAGAAGCTCGTGACCGAGCCGAACATGAAGATCATCACCGATGTATTCTTCGATGCTTCCAACGTACAGCTCTGGTATGATCAGTACCTGCCGGCTTCCGTAACGGAAGTTCATAAGGACAGCATGACCGCTCTGTTTGGTCTCGAGAAGACGGCCAAGGAGATCGGCGAGGATCAGGATGCAGCCATGAAGGCAGCATTAGCTGAACAGTAAAACGCACAATAAAACGTACACATTATACCGAATGATTCCGGTGTATTTCCTGCCCGCAGGCTCCGGCCTGCGGGCTGGTTTTATAAAAACAATTGGTGAGGAAAGGAGAATTTATGGGACGAAGTAAAAAAAGCGGTCTGGCAAAGACCCGGGCAAAGAGTATAGCGCTTGCCGCTACGGTATTTCTGATCCCGGCACTCCTGCTGATCGCTGTTTACATCATCTATCCTATTATCGATACCTTTTTGATCAGCGGCTATAAGTGGAACGGTATTTCCTCGAACCGTACTTTCATCGGTCTGGAGAACTGGATGAACCTGATCAAGGACAAGCTGTTCTGGTCGGCCTTTGGCCATAACCTGGTCGTCATGGTGTTTTCAATCCTGCTCCAGATCCCGATCGGCATGATGCTTGCGACCTTTTTGGACGCGGGCGGGAAAAAGTTCAATCTGTTTAAAACGATATGGTTCCTGCCGTATCTGATGAGTTCTGTTGCCATCGCTTTTCTGTTTACGTATGCTCTGGCGACAAACGGCGGACTCTTTTCCGCGCTTGGGACTCTGATCAAGGGCCAGAAGGTCACGGTGGACCTGCTCGGGAAATCACCGAACGCGCTGTTTGCGGTGATCGGTGTTATGGCGTGGCAGTTCACTCCCTTTTATATGGTGTATTTCATCGCGGGCTACGGCAATATCGATACGACCGTATATGAAGCGGCGGTCATTGACGGCGCGACGAGAGTTGACTATATCCGGTATATTGCCATACCCCTTTTGGGACCTATTTTCAAGACGGCCTGTACGATGTCCCTGATCGGATCTCTCCGGTATTTCGACCTGATCTGGAATATGACCCAGGGCGGACCGGTAGGGTCCACGGAGCTGATGGCGACCTATATGTACAAGCTTTCGTTCCAGCAGTTTAACATGGGCTACGGCTCCTGCGTCGCGGCCGGCATGTTTATTCTGATCACGGTGATAGCACTTCTGTTCCAGAAAGTATTTGTTGTAAAGGAGGATTACTGATATGAAGGAGCGCGAAGTCGATTACGCGAAGGAAAAAAGAAAATCCATAATAGCCTGGGCCTTTGCGATATTTTTCGCGGTGGTCTGGCTGGTCATTACGCTGACGCCCTTTGCCTTCATGGTGATGAATTCCTTCCGGAAACAGTTTGATATGCTGGCACAGGGTGTATTTCATCTGCCGGATCCCTGGTATTTTGCAAACTACACAGAGGTCGTGGAAAACGGCTTCTTCGGTTATTTCTTCCGCAGCGTGATCGTGGTGGCGGTCTGTCTGGTCCTGATGCTGATCATCTCGTCCTTTGCCGCGTATCCGCTTTCGAGAATGCAGTTTAAGCTGCGCGGGCTGATCTATGCGGGGATCGTAGCCATGATGTCCGTGCCGATGCACGTAACGCTGATCCCGATCTTCAAGATGACGACGGATATCGGGCTGTATGACTCCCTGGGCGCACTGGTCGGTCCCTACGTGACCTTTGCCCTGCCGATGTCTGTCTTTATCCTGACGGCCTTCATGATGACGATCCCGAAGGAGATAGAGGAATCCGCGGAGATCGACGGCTGTAACCGTTTCAATAACTTTTTTACGATGATACTGCCGTTATCCAAATCGGGTCTTTCGACGCTTGCGATCTATAACGGCGTATCCATGTGGAATGAATTCGCCTTCGCGAATACCCTGCTGCAGACGCCGTCCCATAAAACCCTGCCGCTTGCCCTCGGCCAGTTCAAGGGAGAGCATTCCCTGGATATCCCTATGATCCTCGCGGTGCTGACGCTTTCGGTGCTGCCGATGATCATTCTGTTCATTGTTTTCCAGGATAAGTTGGTAAAGGGTATGATGGCCGGCGCGGTTAAGGGTTAGACAGGTTCGTGCGGAGGAGGACCATGAGAAATATACTGATCACCAACGATGACGGGATCGAGGCTGACGGCATTGCCAGACTGGCGGAATGCGCGAAGGCCTTCGGAGAGGTCTGGGTAGTCGCACCGAAGGACCAGAACAGCGCGCTGTCCCACAGCATCACCCTGCACCGTCCGCTCACCTTCCGTCCGCACTCCTTTCCGGTGCAGGGCGTGCATGCCTTTTCCGTAGACGGAACGCCCGCGGACTGCGTCAGGGTGGGAAGCCTGAGCATTATGCCAAAGAAGCCGGACGCCGTTTTTTCCGGGATCAATTACGGCTACAATATTGCTACGGATATTCAGTATTCCGCCACGGCCGGAGCTGCCTTTGAGGGGGTCTTTCAGGGATACCCCGCCATCGCTTTTTCGGAGAACGCGGGAAAATGCCATGAGGTAACGGACCGCTACCTCCGTGAGATCATGGAGGAGCTTTTGGAGGAGCCCTTTGTCCCGGGGGAGATCTTAAATGTCAACTTCCCCGGCTGCGCGCTTTCGGAATGCCGGGGAATAGAGCGGGATGTGGCCGTATCCGGGATCATCTATTACGAGGATCACTATGAGGTGCTCAAAAGCTTTCCGGACGGCGGAGCGGAGGTAATGGTGGAGGGCGTTCATACGCCGCGGACGGAGGAGGGCACGGATTACGGCGCGATCCTTTCGAACCATGTTGCCATCGGCCGGGTCAGAAATATCGGGTAGGCTATAGCGTCATAGAATATCGGAAAGGCCAAACGCCATATTGAAAACCGATTGCTTCTATAGTATGATAGTAAAGATGGGGCAGTATGTTTTGCGTCTGATCTGACGCAGGGCAAAGACCGCGGGAGCGGTACCGGGGAAAAGGGGCGTTTGGCTTGAAGAAAAAGGCATTTGGGAATATCGATAAGCAAAGTCTGCGGCGGGCTGTCTATGTGATCATCAGCATTGCCGTCAATGTTCTGCTGTCATTTGTCATCAGCCATTTCAATATCCCGTTGTATCTGGATGCGATGGGTACTATTTTTGCCGCCGCACTCGGCGGCCTCCTACCGGGTATTATGACTGCTGTGGCGACTAATGTGCTCTGCAGCTTTTTTAATCCCTTCTCGATCTACTACACGCTGATCAATCTTCTGATCGCGATCATCACGTCTTATTTTGTCAGACGTAAATTTTACCGGAGAAAAAAGAATATCCTGCTTTATCTCCTGGCTCTTGGCGTGATACCGGGCGCCCTCGGCATGATATTTCAATGGGTGCTGCTCGGTGGACCGCAGTTTCCGGAGATCGCTGCCTTATCGGGCCGGCCGGGCCAGGCGAGCTTTTTGTTTTTTATCAATGCCCTTCTGTTAAATATCCTTTTAAACATTGCCGATAAAGGGTTCTCCGCTGCCCTTGCCGTTTTGGCGCTTCACTTTATTCCCGAGGAAACGAAGACAGGGGTCAGAAACAGCGCCTGGCGGCAGAAACCGCTTTCCGAGGAGGAGCTTAAGGAGCTGAACAAAAGGTCCCGGGCGGGCGGAAGATCTCTGGGCAAGAGACTGTCGGGCATGGTGATCCTGTCCTCGGTGGCGCTTGCGGGCGCCATGGCCTTTATCAGCCTGCATCTGTACTTTGACAGACTGAAGGAGGAGTACGGTGATAACGCGCGTAACGCGGCGCAGTTTGCCGTAAGCGTCGTGAACGCCGACCGTATAAACGAGTACTTAAAGAGCGGGAAAGCCATGAAGGATTACACGGATCCGGAATTTATCCGGACAGAGGAGCTGTTGCGCGCCTACCAGAGCAATTTGAAGGGTATCGAATATATCTATGTGTATCAGATCCGGGAGGACGGCTGCCACACCGTATTTAATACGGATGATGCCGTATGGGAAAAAGCGAGAGTCGGGGAGTTAGTCCCCTTTGACGAATCCTTCGAGGAGTATATTCCCGGACTCTTACGCGGCGAAGAAATGGATGTGCTCGAAAACGACGATACCTTCGGTTATTTCCTGACGGCCTACGAGCCCATTTACGATTCGGCGGGACAGTGTGTTGCCTATGCGGGTGCCGACGCTTCCTTTTCCTATATGGAGGAGTATATGAGAAGCTTTCTTTTCCGGGTGATCCTGATCTTTTCGGGCTTCTTTATCCTGACGCTCGCCTACGGTATCTGGATGTCCGGCTATTTTCTGATCTATCCGATCAACAGCATGGTCTCCTGCGTCGAGGATTTTATCGCGGTCGAAGAGAGCCAGGAAAAGCTGGACAGAGGCGTCAGGAACCTCAGGAAGTTAAATATCAGTACCGGGGATGAGGTGGAGAGACTCTATCAGGCGATCTGCCTGATGGCGTCAGAGACGGCGGAGCGGATGCGCAGTATCCGCTATTTCGCGGACGCCACCGCGCAGATGCAGAACGGACTGATCATTACGATGGCGGATCTCGTGGAAAACCGGGATTCCGATACCGGCGCCCATGTCCAGAAGACGGCGGCCTATGTGAAGATCATTCTGGAGGGCCTGAAGGCAAAGGGCTATTATGCCGGGAAGCTGACGCCCAAATTCATGGCGGAGGCCGTGATGTCGGCACCGCTGCATGACGTGGGAAAGATCAATATTCCGGATGCGGTATTGAACAAGCCCGGCAAGCTTAACGAGAAGGAATTTGAGATCATGAAGACCCATACCACCGCGGGCAAGGAGATCATTGAGAGAGCCATCGACAGGGTCAAGGGCGAGAACTATCTGAAGGAGGCCAGAAACATGGCCGCTTATCACCATGAACGCTGGGATGGAAAGGGCTACCCGGAGGGACTGCACGGCGAGGTGATCCCGCTGTCGGCCCGGGTGATGGCAGTGGCCGATGTGTTTGACGCGCTGGCTTCGCCCCGGGTCTACAAACCGGCATTTTCTGTTGAGAAGGCGATCCAGATCATCCGCGACGGTGCCGGGACCCAGTTTGATCCCAAATGCGTGGAGGTATTCCTCGAGAATCTGCCGGAGGTCAGGCAGGTGCTGAAGAAATATCAGAGTTATTAGGGGAGCACGTATGAAACGAATCTCAAATAAATATTACAGAGCTTTCCTTTCCCTGCTCTGCCTCATTACCGTCACCGCGTTTGGCACGGTGACCGGACGGGCGGCGGAGGAGACGCCGAAAGCGGAAACAAAAACGGAGGAGGAACAGATCGGCGGCGGCTACGCGGTAACGGGCCAGCTGCAGGGTGTCGGTTATACGGCGAAGCTCTACGACGCTTCCAACGGTCTGCCGACCTCCGACGCGAATTTTATCCTGGCAGCGAGCGACGGTTATATTCTGATCGGCGGCTACAGCGGCATTTTCCGCTATGACGGCAATACCTTTGAGAGACTTGACGCTTCCGGCGGCCTTACCAACGGGCGGACCATGTTTGAGGACAGCACCGGCCGGATCTGGGTCGGGACCAATGACAACGGCGTTGTGGTGCTCGACGGCACCGGAAGCATCCATTATACCTTCCGGGACGGTCTTACCTCCTCTTCGATCCGCTCCTTTGAGGAAGATCCGCAGGGCAGGATCTATATCGGCTCTACCGACGGCATCACGGTCGTGGAGAAGGAAACGGGCCTGCGGGTATTTCGGGATGTCAGACTGCAGGGCGAGACCGTGCGGAGGCTTTCCGCCGGCCCGGACGGCAGGATCTACGGAAATACCGGGAGCGGAGAGATCTTCTGCATCGAAGCCGGTCATCTGACCGCCTATTATCACGGCAGCGACCTGGGACTTGACAGTGTCACGGCGATATTTGCCGATCAGAAGGAGCCGGGAAACGTTTACCTCGGGACCGAATCGGAGATCATGTATCATGGAGCCTTCGGCGATAACGTGGATAAGCTTGAAAAGATCTCGGTGGCACCGGCCGGAAACCTTTACTGGATCAACGAGGAATGCGGCAGGATCTGGGTGACCTGCGAAAATACGGCGGGATATCTGGACGAGGACAAGGTATTCCATGTCCTTAAGTATGTACCGATGAACAATTCCATCGATATGATGACCGCCGACTATCAGGGCAATCTCTGGTTCGCCTCCTCAAGGCAGGGCGTCATGAAGGTCGTGACCAATAATTTCATGGATCTCACGGAGGCGGCAGGGCTTGATGCGATCGCCGTTAATGCCACCTGCCTGCAGGACGGCCTTTTGTATATCGGACAGGATAACGGTCTGTCGATCCTTGACGGGGATCTAAAGCCTGTGGAAAACGAGCTGACGGAGTATCTGAAGGATACGCGGATCCGCTGCATCACAAGAGACAAGGAGGGCGCCATCTGGTTTTCGACCTTTACGAACGATCTGGGCCTCGTGGGACTTATGCCGGATGGGGAGATCGTAAGCATTACGGAGGCGGACGGCTTAAAGAGCGATCAGGTCCGCTGCACGAAGGAGGCGTCGGACGGATCCCTGCTTGTGGGGACAAACGGCGGCCTGGCGATTGTGAAGGATCAAAAGGTCGTAAAGACGGTGAGCTCCGAGCAGGGGATCGGCAATACGGTCTTTTTAAGCGTCGAAGAGGGAGACGGCGGCCGGATCCTTGCGGGCACTGACGGAGACGGGATCTATGTGATCGACGGGGAGAAGATCGAGCATCTGAACCGTGAGAACGGCCTGACCAGCGACGTGGTCATGCGTATCAAAAAGGACGAACAGAGAGGCGTATACTGGATCGTCACCTCGAACTCCATCGAATATATGAAGGACGGAAGCATTTTCAACGTTTCCTCCTTCCCGTACAATAATAACTTCGATCTGTATTTCGACCACAATGACAATCTCTGGATCCTTTCCTCCTACGGGGTATTCTGCGTCCGGGTGGAGGATGCCCTGGCGGATCAGATCACGGATTACAGACTCTATACCATCGCCAACGGCCTCCCCGGGGCACCAACGGCCAATTCCTACAGTGAACAGGACGAAGAGGGAAATCTCTATATCGCTGCCAGGACCGGCGTCTGCAGCGTCAATATCGATCATTATTTTGAAGAGGATGCAAGGATCAAGGCAGGGGTGCGCGCGATCTATCTGAACGATGAGGAGATCCTGCCGGATGAGCAGGGAACCTATACGATCCCCGCTATCCTGGGACGTATCCAGATCGTCCCCGCCATTTTGGACTATACGATGACCAATCCGCTTGTGCGCGTTTATCTGGAGGGAACCGAGGACCCGGGCATCACGGCGGAGCAGAGCAATCTGACGACGCTTGAATATACGGGGCTCGATTACGGGAGCTATGTTCTGCATATTCAGGTCTTAAACAGAAGCACGGGAGACGTGTTCCAGGACGAGACCTTTCCGATCATCAAGCTGCCCCAGCTGTTTGAGCTTCTGGCGGTCAAGATCATCCTGGTGGCGCTTCTTGCGGCGCTTGCGGGACTGATCGTCTGGCGCGTGATGACCGGAACGGTTATCCGCAGACAGTATGTGGAGATCCGGCAGGCCAAGGAGGAGGCGGAACGGGCCAACAGCGCGAAATCCCGCTTCCTTGCCAATATGTCCCACGAGATCCGTACGCCGATCAATACCATCATGGGGATGGATGAGATGATCTTAAGGGAGGATGCGGCGGACGTGCCAAAGAGCTACGCTTCGTCGGTAACAGGCTATGCCCGTGATATCAAAACCGCGTCGGAATCGCTGCTTAACCTGATCAATGAGCTTTTGGATATCTCCAAGATCGAGTCCGGCAAAATGCACCTGGTGGAGCAGGAATATGATACGGCCGCGTCCCTGCGCTACATGGTCTCGATGATCAGGGTCCGCAGCGAGCAGAAGGATCTGAGCTTTACGCTGGATATCGATAAGACGCTGCCCGTGCGCCTGTACGGGGATGAGGGAAAGATCCGGCAGGTGGTGCTGAATCTTCTGACCAATGCCGTGAAATATACGGAGGCAGGCGGCTTTTCCCTGAAGGTGGCCGTGGAGGGAAGGACTGCGGATACCGTAAGCCTGCGCATTTCGGTAAAGGATACCGGGATCGGCATCCGGCCGGAGGATATGGATAAGCTGTTTTCCGCCTATGAACGGCTGGATGAGGAAAAGAACAGCGGTATCCAGGGGACCGGTCTGGGCCTTGATATCTCCCGGCGCTTTGCGGAGCTTATGAACGGGAAACTCTGGTGCGAAAGCGAATACGGCAAGGGCTCCGAATTTATCTTTACCCTTACGCAGAGGATCGCGGACGGAAAAGAGCTGGGCGAATTTACGGAGGAGGAGGAAACGGAAAAGGGACCTTATGTGCCTCAGTTTATCGCCCCTGACGCGGACGTTCTGGTGGTCGATGACAATCCCATGAACCTGACGGTGATCAAGGGCCTGTTAAAGGCGACGAAGGTCTTTGTGACAACGGCGGAGAGTGGCGAGGAATGCCTGGAAAAGCTCAGGTACAATACCTTCCATGTGGTGCTCCTTGACCATATGATGCCGGGAATGGACGGTCTTGAAACCGTGGCAAGGATCCGGGAGACCATGCCGGACCTTCCCGTTTATGCCCTGACAGCCAATGCCGCCGCCGGGGGAGATGAATTCTACCGGTCGAAAGGCTTTAACGGCTATCTGGCAAAGCCCATCGACAGTCTTTCGCTTGAAAGGACCATAATGCGCCATCTGCCGGAGGAGATCATGATGCAGCCTGCGGAAGGCGATGTTTCCATAGAACAGGAGGAGTTTCCCGAGGCGTTTTTATGGCTCAGGGAAACAGAGGGGATCTCGGTGTCCGAGGGGATCCAAAACGCCGGCGGTGTTTCTTCTTTCCTGTTTTCCCTGCGGCAGTTTTATGATACCATTGATGATAACGCCAGGGTGATCGACGATGCCTGGCAGACGGGTGATATCCGCCTGTTTACGGTCAAGGTCCATGCGCTGAAGAGCTCTGCCCGGATCATCGGGGCGAAGGAGCTTTCCGCCCTCTCGGAGAAGCTTGAGGATGCGGGAAACAGAGAGGACCTTGATTTTATCCGGGATCACGAAGAAAGGCTCATGACTCTTTACGGAAGCTACCGGGAAAAGCTTGCGGGGCTTAAACAGGAGGAGCACGCAGAGGAGAAGGAGATGATCCCGGAGGACGAGCTTTCGGGTGCTTACGAGGCGCTTCGGGACGTGGTCCCGATGATGGATTATGATTCCGTGGAAATGATCCTCGGGCAGTTAAGGGAATACAGGCTGCCTGAGGAGGATGATGCAAGGATCGGGGAGCTGGAACGGCTGCTTAAGCTCCTTGACTGGGACGCGATGGAAAAACTCATCGGCGCAGAAAGGTAAGATATGGAAAAGAAACACATTATGGTGACGGGGCAGAAGGAGACCTTTGTGGTCAGAGTTCTGTTAAAGAAGCTGCAGGATGCCGGTATCAGTTACGAATTTGTGAACCTTACCGTCAATGATATCAACGCCCGGTGGGAGGGGACGAGCCTCGTTGTCCTTTTTATGGACGCGGGCGCCAGGTCCCAGGAGGATGCCCTGCGGTTTCTCTTTGACAAAATGATCGACAGCGGGATCTCAATGATCCCCATAGGGGATAAGGAGGACGTGCAGTTTGTTCAAAGCCGCGCCCCGAAGGAGCAGATCTACAGAACCTTTATCCGGCCGGTGGAGCATGAGGAATTCCTCGCGGCGGTGAAAGAGCTGTTTCAGAAGATCGAAGCGGGAGATTTCAAAAAAAGCATTCTGATCGTGGATGACGATCCGGGATACATGGGGCTTGTCCGGGAATGGCTCAAGGGGACCTATAAGGTCGCCATGGCAAATTCCGGACTTCAGGCATTAAAATGGCTTGGCAAGAACAAAGCGGATCTGATCCTGCTTGACTATGAAATGCCGGTAACGAGCGGGCCGCAGGTACTCGAAATGTTAAGGAGCGACGAGGATACCCGGAATATTCCGGTGATGTTCCTAACCGGGAAGGGAGACAAGCAGAGCGTGATGAAGGTAGTGGCCTTAAAGCCCGAAGGATATTTTCTGAAGACCATAGCGAAGGAGGACCTTATGCAGAAGCTTGCCGAGTTCTTCGCGGTGCCGCGGTAACGGCCGGAAGCATATGATGGAATTCATCCGGGCGCATCAACTGAATATAGAACTGAGTCTGAGCAGTATCTGCGGGATCATTGCGCTTTTTGCGTTTCTTACCCGGACGATGCCCAAAAACAGGAGGAAGGCGATGATCGGCATGCAGCTTGGCGCCATGCTGCTACTCCTTTTTGACCGCTTTGCCTATATCTACCGGGGCGATCCCAGTATGACCGGCTATATCATGGTACGCCTCAGCAACTATATAACCTTTAGCCTGTCTATTGCGCTGTTTCTTTTTTACAATCAATACGTGAAGGATCTGCTGATCAGGGAGGGAGGCCTGCCTGCCGCCCCGAAGAGGCTGATGGTGGCGGATCTGCTCGGGCTTATCGCCCTGCTTCTGATCGTCATTTCGCAGTTTACGGGCCTTTATTATACCTTCGATGAGACAAATCATTACCAGAGATCCTCCGGCTTTATCCTCTGCTATCTGATGCCCGTTGTGATCAGCGCGCTTCAGATCTCCACGATCCTTCGGTACAGAAAACGTTTAAGCCGTAAGATCTGGACCGCCATGGCCCTGTTTGCGGTCATACCGGTTGCGGCCTCTGTGCTGCAGATCTTTACCTACGGCCTGTCCCTCACCAACATGTCCGTGGTCCTTGTATCAGTGCTTTTATTTATCTTCGTCTATCTGGATATGAACGATGCCGTGGAGAAAGCAAATGAACGGCAGGCGGAGCTGTACCGGAAGGAAGAGGAAAGCATGCATCAGCTTTTCGAGCAGACAGCGACTGCTTTTGTGAACGCGATTGACGCAAAGGACGCAAATACGCAGGGGCATTCCCCGCGGGTCGCCGCGTACGCAAGGAGGATCGCCGAGGAAGACGGAAAAAGCGAAGAGGAATGCGAAAAAATATATTACGCGGCGTTACTGCATGATGTCGGAAAGATCGGCCTGCCGGACAGCATCCTGAAAAAGGAGGAGGAGCTGACAAAAGAGGAAACGGAGATCGCAATGAGGCAGCCGTTGATCGGGGCGCAGATCCTCTCGGGCATCAGCGAGTTTCCCTATCTTTCCGTGGGGGCGCATTATCACCGGGAACGCTTTGACGGGAAAGGGTATCCGGAGATGCTAAAGGGCGACGCGATCCCGGAGATCGCAAGGATCATCGCGGTGGCGGATGCCTATGATACCATGACGACCAGAACCGGCTACCGGGATGCGCTTCCGCAGCAG
The DNA here is from genome assembly GCA_024698885.1 of Lachnospiraceae bacterium. Lineage (GTDB taxonomy): Bacteria > Bacillota > Clostridia > Lachnospirales > Lachnospiraceae > UBA2868. The sequence continues at coordinate 14,989 of JAILQQ010000153.1, forward strand.
GTGGTCAGAGAGGAGCTCGTGAAGGGCTCGGGAAGCCAGTTCGATCCCCGCTTTGCCGGCATCATGCTGCAGCTGATGGGCTCGGACCGGGATTATCTGCTGCTGACGCAGGACAATACGGGGGAGGCGATCAGCCAGAGTGAATTCCTCTGCGGAGAATACCGTACCACGATCTCAAACGGCATCGAGGTTACAAACAGCGTGACGAAGATCACGTTTTGCTGCGAAAAGGAAATGGATATTTCCGCGCCGGCCCTGATCCTGTTTGACGCTTTCGACGCCAAGGTCCACAGTACCGCGCGGGCGATCCGGGATACCGGGTACGTGGAATACGGCGAGCTCTGGTTTGACGGGCACTTCGTCTGTACGAGTGCCAGAAATATGAAGATGAAGCCTCTCAGTGACGGGAAGCCGGCGCTTTCCGAAAACCGCTATGAGATCGAGGCGGTGAAATACAGGGATCACGCGCGTATCAGACTTTACGGAAACGATGCACAGACCGAAACGGTCATGGCGGTCTCGGACAGCTCGCGGTCGGTCTTTATCGCGCTTACCGGGGAGCACTGCCATATCACAGACGTGGAGATTGTAAGGTCTGAGGAGACGATCGGGGAAGACGGGATCGAAAGGATCGCGGAGGAGGTCAGCTATATCAACCGCTTAAGCAGCGATATTCCGAATGTGCAGATCGACGGATACCGGGAGAAGTATACGGAGGGGATCGAGATCCGGGACGGTCTGCGGCTCGTATTCCACAGCATGAGCTTTCCGGCCTCGAATCTTGTCTGGCACTGTCCCTTTATCCTTTTGTACAGTGCGGAGGACGGACAGGTCAACGGAGAGGGCTACCGGGAATATGCCCTGATCCGCTTCGACGGGGAAACCCATGATTCGAAGATTTATGCGTTAAATGAGATGACGGCAGAGAAAAATGAACGGTTTAAAAGCTGGGAAGACTGGAAGAGCCTGAACAAGGCGGGCATGGAGTGCGAGGTGGTCTTCCGGCGGAAGAGAAACCGGATCATCACCACCACTGAAAACGGCGGGATCTCCATTCAGAACATTACGACGTTAAAGAACAGCGGAAACCGGATCTACGCCGCTATTACAGGAGATCTCTGCGCGATCACGGATATCCGTGTTTATGAAAGATAGAGGGGGTCTGTTCAGAAGCCAAAGGGTTCTGATCATGTCCCCAAAAATGAGGAGGAGACAGAAGCAAATTGACTAAGTTCAGAAGACGTACATCCGGTCTTTCCTTCCGGATCATTTGTACAACCATTATACTGCTCTTACTGTTTGGCATTGTGCAGAGTATCATGGGATACCTGCAGTTTACGGAATCCCTTACCAGGGAATACAATGATTCCGCTTTCCGCACGGCGGAAACGGCCGCGACGCTGATCAACGGGAACCACATCGCCGACTATCTGGAAACGGGAGGAGAGAGCGATGAGTACCGGCTGATGGCCCATAGACTGGATACCCTGTGCCAGAAGCAGAACGTGACACTGATCTACGTGATCTCCGTGAATACGGACGGATACGGTGATTTTACCAATGTGATCAGCGTACAGAATGTAAACAGCGCCTATGATCCCTGGCCGGTGGGATATCAGAGGGAGACTACGAACGATGAATACCGGGCGATCTACCGCGATATTTACGAAAACGGGCTGAAACGCGGGACCGTGGAGAGAACGGATAATCTGAGAGGATATGAACCGCATATCACCTCTCTGATCCCCGTTACGGATGACGCCGGAAAGGTGACGGCTATCCTCTGCGTGCAGCGGCCGATGTCGGAGCTGGCGGGCGGGCGGCGCCGCTTTATGCTGAGACTTTTGCTCGCGACGCTTTTGCTGATCCTTTTGTCCTCCGTCATGTCGTATTTCTTTTTACGGGAGCATTTTGTCCGTCCCATGAAGAGAGTGACGAAGGAGGCGGAGCGGTTTGCGAGGGAAAACACCAGGGCGCCGGAGAATACCCTTGTCAATATCAGTACGATCAGCGAGATCGAAACGCTCGCGCGCTCCCTCGATCAGATGGAATCGGATATGCTGCTTCATATCGAGGAGCTGACGGCCATGACCGCGGACCGTGAAAGGATCAGTACGGAGCTTTCCGTGGCAAAGGGGATCCAGGCCGCGATCCTGCCGAACGAGTTCCCGCCTTTTCCCTGGAAGAAGGAATTTGATATCTTCGCGACGATGTCGCCGGCCAGAGAGATCGGCGGCGATTTCTATGATTTCTTCCTGATCGATGACGACCATCTGGGATTAGTGATCGCGGATGTGGCCGGAAAGGGGATCCCGGCAGCGTTATTTATGATGGTGGCGAAGCTCCTGATCAAGCTCAGGACCTATTCCGGCGGCAGTCTGGGCGATATGCTGTCCGATGTGAACGGAACGCTCTGTGAGAGAAACCAGGCGGAATTATTTGTGACGGTATGGTTTGCCGTCCTGACGATCTCCACCGGGGAGGGCTTTGCGGTCAACGCGGGGCATGAGCATCCCGCCATCCGCCGGGCGGACGGCGCGTTTGAGCTGATCAAATACCGGCATTCCCCGCCGGTTGCCACGATGGACGGTATTCGTTATAAGGAGCATGCTTTCAAGCTGAACCCCGGGGATATGCTGTATGTATACACAGACGGCGTCACGGAGGCCTCCAACACGGATCATGAGCTGTTTGGGGAAGAGCGGCTCACCGCCGCCTTAAACCGCAGCTATGAGACAGACCCGAAGAAGCTCCTGCACCATGTCAGGGAGGAGATCAACGAATTCGTCGGCGACGGGGAGCAGTTTGATGACATTACCATGCTGGGATTGTATTATAAGGGATAAGGAATAAAGGAAATGATCCGTTCAGGAAACCTGACCGGATCGGCATGAACCAAGGTTCATGCCTAAGCGCACGATCTGCAAGCAGATCGGCGCAGAATCATTTCAGCATCTTACACCGGGTGTTTCTGTCGGCTAACATATAAAAAAGCTTTTCGGCGGTCGCTTCGGCCGCCGGATTGTTTTCTTCCACCTCTTTTTTCAGGACCGCGAGCTCGTCGAGGATCCTCCTTTCATAGGGCTCAAGCTCAGGAGAGGAGACGGGATCGCTGTATTTAAATTCCTCCGCTAACTTCTTTAAGCGGCCCTTCAGCTTTTCGTCCTGACATATATCGGCAATATTGCCCATATCCGCCCGGAAGGTTTTCATCTGCTTTGTTTTCGCGACATATTCATCATCCTGGGCGATCACGACATCCCGGGAGGTTTCCGTAGTGATCACGCCGATCCCCGCCGCGCCGGCAAGCAGCACGCAGAGCACGACCGTGATCCAGACCGGGATCACGATCAGAAACTCAAGGAGCGATACCGCAAGCAGCAGGATAAGCTGCGCGATCGTATACAGATAGCCTACCCGGAAGATCGGATATCCGTAAAAACGGGAGCGCAGATCCTGTTTCCCAAAGGCCAGTCCGGTAATAAAGAAACCGGCGATCGCAGAGATCAGAAAGCACACATAACAGATGATGCTGGCCGGATTCCGGTGAAAGGGCACCACAAAATAGATGATCGATACCATCAGGACGGAAATAGCATAAATGCCTGCCAGGGAAAGCTTCTTTTTCATCATGGCGTATTGCCTCCTTTCGGTGCACCGCATTCGGGACAGAATTTACTGGTGATACCGGTCGCGCCGCAGTTTGGACAGTTCCAGGTCTGAGGCTCCGCCTGCGCGGGTCTCGGCGCCCCGCATTCGGGACAGAATTTACTGGTGATGCCGGATGCGCCGCAGTTCGGACAGTTCCAGGTTCCGGCTGCGACAGGCGCGGGCTTTGGCGTTCCGCAGTCCGGACAGAACTTGCTCGTAATGCCGGAGCAGCCGCAGCTTGGGCAGTTCCAGGTCCCGCCGCCTAAGTTCATCGTCCGCTGCATACCGCCCGTCGCGCCTGGCGCCGTACTGTTATTTCCGCCGAAGTTAAAGGCATTTGTCATACCGCCGGCGATCTCCTTGCCCATCTGCATACCGGCGCCCATCATATTGCTGGCCATACCGGCCGCGGCGCCCATGGTGGCAAAGCCGGCGCCCATCTGCATGGCCTGGCCCGCCATTCCCGAAAAGCCCCCGAAACCGCCGGCGCCGCCGCCTGCCGGCTGATTTTCGGCAAAGGCTGTCAGTACCTGGCCCTGTATCACATCCTTCTGGCTGTAGCCCTTCATACGCATTTCCTCCGCGGAGATCGTTGCCTCCTGTGCCTTGCGGTCCATCTCAAGCTGCATGCGGAGCCGGTCCGCCGCCACCTCGGCCTGTGCGGCCGTAAGGTTTTTCTGACCCTCTAACTGTGCCTGCAGCACATCCGTCTGTCCCTGTTCGACGACGGCCTGTCTGTGGGCGATCTCGATGGCTGCTGTATTCTGCTCGTTGCGGATGCTCAGATCCTTCTGGGCATCAAGCTCCGTCATTTTGATATCGGCCTCGGTGGTGATGACCTGCTTCTTCAAACCTGCCTGCCGTAAGCTGATCAGCGTCTGTACCACGTCATAGCCAAGCTCTCCCTCCTCCGGCAGGATGATGCCCTCGATCAGGAATTCGGAGATCTGCAGGCCGTAATCCTCGAAATAGGGAGACATGACCGTCCGCAGTTGTTCGGACAGCCGCATTTTGGTAGCGTCGATCTGCAGGATATCCGTATTCTCCTGAGCGATCGTCTGCGCCAGATAGGAGGACACGCCTACCTGCAGGATGGAACGGAAATATTTCCGGATATTGCCGCCGTTTTCTCCGTTCAGATCCTCTCTGGTCAGGCCGGAGGTAGTACCCACAAGCTTCATTAACAGCTTTCTCGAATTAGCGACTACGACATTGAAGATACCTCTGGCTCCGATGGCGATCGGCGCCTGGGAGGTCGGGTCTATGATATTGATCTTATCGGCCGTTCCCCATTTCATGGCCATCTGGGTCGTCAGGTTGATGAAATAGACCTCGGAATGGAAGGGGGTATCGGTGTTTGTCGGGAATTTGTATAAATGCTCAAGCGCCGGAAGATTCTGCGTCGAAAGCGTATAGCGCCCGGCACCGAACAGATCCAGTGCCTGTCCGTCCCGGAAGAAGATGGCCTCCTGGGATTCATGGACGATGAGCTGGGAGCCGAGGTTAAAATCCTCGATGGGATGCTTCCAGACGATAACGTCATTGCCGCCCTCGTATTTGATCACGCTGGCCAGCCCCATATTTTTGGCCGCTTCCTTCTCGATCTGCTTCGCGACGTTGATCTCTGTATCGCAGAGCGGACAGACACAGGTCTCGGCACTCTTGGGTACCGTCAGCGTACAGGAGCAGGAGGGGCAGGTCAGGGTCGCCTGGTTGGAGAGCATATCGAGGGTATTGAGTTGTGTTTTGCAGATCGGGCACTGCGCCTTGTCTCCCTTGGCCTGGTCGTATACCACCTCATTGCCGCAGCCCGGGCAGACGCAGGTCGTCATACGTTCCGCGTTGATGTTGATATGATAGCCACAGACGCAGTCTACGGATTTCTGGCCGAGAAACCTCGTCCCGAACAGGCCGTTTTTGACCGCGTTATAGCTCCCGCAGGAGGGGCATTCAATTACAAATTCTTTCATGTCGGAAATCTCCTTGTCTTACTTGTGGATCAGCGTTTCGGTTGTGCCGGCCGGTTTTTTCGACCGCATCGTTATATTGTCTCTATCATACCAGATATGAACGGTTCTGAACAGACCGAATCATGCCTGCGGCGGTCAGAGATTGCATTCCCCCGTCCGAACTGCGCCGATCCGCCTGCGGATCGTGCGCTTAGGCATGAACCTTGGTTCATGCCGATTCGGTCGGTTTTCCGACCGAATCATTTCCACTCCGGAGAAAGGTCTGGTATATTTGCGCGATATATTGTAATATGAAAACAGTAGATTTCTGAGGAAATGATCCGGTCCGGAAGACGGATCCAAACGGCGCAGAGAGAGGATGATCCAGATATGAACAGATATGAACAGTATTTGAAGGAGGGCGGGGACCTTGGTTCGGCGATGATAGAAAAGGCCAGACAGGAAGAGAAACAGCTGAAAAAGGAAGCCGGAGAAAAAATCTTTCAGTACTATAAGCGGAAGGAGAATCTGCTCAGGCAGCAGATGGAGATCAACAAAACGCAGGCTGTCCTGGATTTTAAGATCACCTTCGGGAAAGACGGCGGGAATAAGCTGACCTGGACCGTGCTTGATGTGGTGAACGGGACGGCGCTGATCCTGATGGATCTTTACGCGCTCCAGCATGCCTTTTATAAGCCGAAGCAGGGCGAGACCGACCTTTCGCATGTTACCTGGGAGAACAGCGATCTGCGCCGGTTTTTAAACGGCGCGTTCCTCAATGCCTTTTTCAGCCCGGCCGAAAGAGCAAAGATCGTTCCCGCGACGCTCCATACACCGGACAATCACGAGAACTATAACATGATCGATCATCCGACGCCCAGTTTCTGTCAGGGACGCGGGGGCGCGGATACTAAGGATATGATCTTTGTGCTGAGCATCGAGGAGTACCGCAAATACTGCGGTCATGAGATCCCGATCGGCTGGGGGGACGTGACCTCCTGGCTCCGCTCCCCGGGAAAGGCCCCCGGGTATTTTGCCTATGTCTTTGCCGGGAAGGTATACCCCGGCGGAAGTTATTGTGACAATTCCAGACTGGCGGCCAGGCCGGCCATGTTCGTGCGGGTTTGAACGGTTGACATAACATATCGCACTGATGATATAAATGCGTTTGGAATAAGTTACTGAGTGACGCGACAGTTTACATAATATATTTGAAAGGATTTTAAAATGGCGGAATATACCTGTAAAATGTGCGGCGGAAATCTTTTATTGGTTCCCGGCCAGTCTGTGGCGGTCTGCGAATACTGCGACGCGAAGCAGACGATCCCCGTTGTTGATAATGAAAAGAAGCTGACGCTGTTTTCGCGGGCGGAGCGCATGCGAAGAAACTGCGATTTTGACAAAGCGGAGAGCGCCTATGCCCGTATTGCCGCGGAATTCCCGCAGGAAGCCGAGGGCTACTGGGGGGAATGCCTTTGCCGGTACGGGATCGAATATGTGGATGATCCGGCGGACGGCAGAAAGGTACCGACCTGCCACCGGACGCTTTATACCAGTATCCTGGAGGATCAGGATTACCGGATGGCGTTTCGCCTTGCCACAGAGGAAGGGAAGGCTCTTTATGAGGCGGAGGCGAAGGAGATCGACAGGCTGCAGAAGGCGATCCTTGAGATCGCAAGGAAGGAGCAGCCCTATGATATTTTTATCTGTTACAAGGAGACGGACGATAACAGACAGAGGACGAAGGATTCGGTGTTAGCCCAGAATATCTATGACGTGCTGACGGAGAAGGGCTATCGCGTGTTCTTTGCGCGGATCACCCTGGAGGACAAGGGGGGAGAGGCCTACGAACCTATTATCTTTGCGGCGCTCAATTCCGCAAGGATCATGTTAGCCGTCGGGACCAGCTATGAAAACTATACCGCTGTCTGGGTAAAGAATGAATGGGCCAGGTATCTCGAACTGATGCGGCAGGACCGCTCAAGGCTTTTGATCCCCTGCTACGCGGATATTGACGCCTATGATATGCCGGAGGAATTTCAGAATCTGCAGGGACAGGATATGAACCGGATCGGCTTTTTACAGGATCTGGTCCGCGGGATCGGCAAGGTTCTGCGTCCGGAAGGACAGGAAGGCGGGGAAGAGCAGACGGTATCTGACTATCAGCGCGGCAAGGCCCGGAACCTGATCCGCCGGGCTCTGGAAAAGTATGATAATACCGGCGACGGGCGCGGCGCGGCGGAAGCCTTCTTAAAGAAAGCGATCGATGAGGATGAGGAATGCACGGAGGCCTGCTTCTGGCTGAAATGCGTCTATCAGGCCATGGACCCGGCGATGGCGCAGCATATATATGAACGGATAAAGGGACAGTTAGAGAGCGGCCAGTTTGCTTCTGTCCGTTATGACCGAAAAAGAAACCGTTTCTTAGATAACGGGGACGGCGCCTGGGACGCTTTGGTGCATGCCATGGGCGATGTCATGATGGAGCCGGCTGTCCGGGCCTACAATGATTTTGACAGCAAGCAGGCGAAATATCTGGCAAACGAGGTATTAAAGCTTGACCGCACCAACCTTTACGCGAAGGTCCTTCTGTTTGCCATAGAGCATGATGTGGCGCCGCGAAACCTCTTAGTCGTGCGGCCGTCATACAGTAATGACCTGGTTCCGGTCATGATCGACCTCTCCAAAACGGACGACGAGCATTACCGGGCGCTGGCGCAGCTGTATACGGAGCTTGACGAGGCAAACAGGGAAAAGCTTCGTGAATGCTTTGAAAAGGAGATCAAAGAACAGGAGGAGGCGCTTGCGAACTTAAGGGAAAGCTGGTATCAGAAGGCCCTGGCGGCGATGACGGTGCCGTCTCTTTCCGGGAAGGCGAAGAAGATCTTTGAGATGTTGGGCGATTATAAGGACAGCGCGGAGCGTGCGAGCCGGTGCGGAAGCGGAAGCGGCGGCGGAGGCGTTTTTGCGGGACTCGGAAGGTTATTCGGGAGGTAGAAAAGCGCACGATTTGTAGAGCAAATCGTCGCAGAGGAAATGATCCGGTCTGAAAAACAGACCGGATCGGCATGAACAGGTTCATGCCTAAGCGCACGATTTGCAGAGCAAATCGGCGCAGAGCAGGGAAATGATCCGATCCAAAAAACGGATCGGATCGGCATGAACAGGTTCATGCCTAAGCGCACGATTTGCAGAGCAAATCGGCGCAGAGAAGGGAGAGGAAGAATGGCATTATGCAAATGTAAGATGTGCGGCGGTGATCTGGAGATCATGCCCGGCGCGACTGTCGCGGAATGCATTTATTGCGGCAGTACCCAGACGATCCCGGTTTATGAGGATGAAAAAAAGCTGAATCTTTTTAACCGCGCCAATGAGCTGAGACGCGCCAATGAATTTGACAAGGCGGCGGGGATCTACGAAACGATCATCGCGGATTTCCCGGGAGATCCGGAGGGCTACTGGGGGAACTGCCTCTGCCGGTACGGGATCGAGTATGTGGATGATCCTTACCGTAATATCAAAATCCCGACCTGTCACCGGACGCTCTATCAAAGTATTCTGGAGGATCCGGATTTCCGGCAGCTCATAAGCATCGCGGATCAGAACGCGGCTTCGCTCTATCAGAAGGAGGCGCGGGAGATCGACAGGCTGCAGAAGGAGATCCTTATGTCGGCCGGGCAGAGACAGCCGGTTGATATCTTTATCTGTTACAAGGAAAGCGACGACTTCGGGCAGCGGACGCAGGACAGCGTGGCGGCGCAGGAAATCTATGATGCGCTGACGGCAAAGGGCTACCGGGTCTTTTTTGCGCGGATATCCCTGGAAAATATGGCGGGAGAAGCCTACGAGCCCATTATCTTTTCCGCCCTGCATTCGGCGAAGGTCATGCTTGCGATCGGAAGCAGCAGGGAGAATTTCGAGTCGGTCTGGGTCCGGAACGAATGGTCCCGGTATCTGGAGATCATGCGCGCCGAGCGGGACAGACAGCTGATCCCCTGCTATTTTAATATGGATGCTTCCGAACTTCCGCAGGAATTCACGCTCCTTCCGGCGCAGGATATGAGCCAGATGGGCTTTTTACAGGAGCTTGTCCGGGGTATCGGAAAGCTCCTGCCGGCGGAGCAGAAAACGGCGGGGGAAACGCCGGAAAAGACCGTTTCGGAACAGCTTCGGACGCTTTTGAACCGTGCGGATAAGAACTGGGAGGCGGAGCGTTACGACAACGCCTATCAGATCTATGAAAATGCGCTGGATGAGGACATCGAATGCGGACCTGCCTATATGGGACTGTTCCTCTGCTCCTACGGGCTGGGGCCGAAGGAGCTGACCATGACCGATGCGCGCTTCACGGATGCCGCCGGCAGGGGCCGGGACAATGTACTGGACCTCAATGTCATCAATGATCATCTGGAGATCCTCGATGACGAAGACCTGGCCCGGGCCAGAAAATACGCGGATGAAAAGACAAAGGAGCGAATCGCGCAGTTTGAAAGCATGTTAAGGCTGAAGGCAGAGCAGTACGGAAAGCCGCAGTTTATCGCAAAGCTTGACGGCAGGCCGGTTGAACCGCAGACGCAAAGCCCGCAGACGCAGCCGGAGCCGGACGCTGTTTCTGCGGGTGAAACGGGGAGAGCAGTCTCGCAAATAAGAGGACCCGTACCGGAAACAAGAGGACCCGTGCCGGAAACAGGAGGCGCTTTGGCAGGAACAAGGGGGCCTGTGCCTAAAACTGCAGAGCCTTCGGCGGAGACAAGGGGACCTGTGCCGGAAACGAACGGTCCTGTCCCCGAAAAGAAGCGCCGCAGCATTTTGCCGTGGATCGTGATCATCGTGATCATCCTGCTTTTCTTAAGACTGGTGAGCGGCTGCCGGTCCTGCCTGAGGAATCTCGGCGAGATCCCGCAGGAGCGTTTGCAGGCGGAGGTCTCGGAAGAATATTATTTGGCGGAGGCTAATGCCTAAGCGCTCGATTTGCAGAGCAAATCGGCGCGGACAGGAGAGGGAATTATGACAGACGAAGAACTGGAGCAGAGACTCATTACGATCTATCAGGAAAGAGAAAAGGGACGGGCGGGGGCTGCCGCGATCTGGAATGCGCCGCCGGTCAGAAATTATGGGATATATTTCGGACGTTTTAACGGGGAGAGCATTTTCTGGCTTTCCACCCGGAGCGGACAGAACGAGCAGGGCCGGTTCTATGTGGATCTGATCACGAGAGACTGTATCTGCCGGATGCAGTTTACAGAGCATTACGAGAATGCAGGATGGGAGAAAAGCAGCCTCAGACAGTGGCTGAACACGGATTTTTTCGATCAGGCTTTTTCCCAGGAGGAGAAGCAGCGGATCCTCATGAACGAGAACTATGTCACCGCGGACAATCACAGGCCGATCTTTCATAAGAGCCGGTACGCGACAGAGGATATCCTTTGCGACGGGAAGGGCTTCGGCCCGCTGTCCGACCGGGTCTGGCTTCCGGATATAGAATACTATGAACGGTATCTGTCCTTTGAGGGAACCAGGAAAATTGAAACCTTCTGGCTCCGCTCCACCGGGTTTGACAAAACGCGGGCGGCAATCGTGGAAAACGGATCCGTTGTCCCGGAGGGATGGGTCGGGCATGATATGGTGGAATGGGGCGTCAGACCCTGTATCCGGATCAGTCTGTAGGAGGTACTGCCATGGCAATGTTTAAATGTAAGATCTGCGGCGGCGATCTGGAAATAACCGATGCCGCCAATATAGCGATATGCGAGTACTGCGGGACGAAGCAGACGATTCCCGACAGCGATGATGAAAAAAAGCTAAAGCTATTTAACCGTGCGAACCGGATGCGGATTGCCTGCGATTTTGATAAAGCGGCAGGCCTGTATGAAACCATTATATCCGAATTCCCCCAGGACGCGGAGAGCTACTGGGGCAACTGTCTCTGTAAGTACGGGATCGAATATGTGGATGATCCGGTCACGGCAAAGAAGGTGCCTACCTGCCACCGGACGCAGACGGTCAGCATTTTTGACGACCCGGATTTCAAGCAGGCCATCGCCCACGCGAATCTGGACGCGCAGTATCTGTACCGGCAGGAGGCGCAGGAGATCGACCGCCTGCAGAAGGCGATCCTCGACATCGTGAAGAACGAGGCACCCTATGATGTGTTCATCTGCTATAAGGAGACGGATGAAAACGGCAGACGCTCGAAGGACAGCGTACAGGCACAGAACATCTATGACGAGCTGACGGAAAAGGGCTATAAGGTCTTCTTTTCCCGGATCACGCTGGAAAACCGGCTGGGGCAGGAGTACGAGCCCTATATTTACGCAGCCCTGAACACGGCGAAGATCCTTTTGGCGGTGGGAACAAACCCCGCGCATTTCGGAGCGGTCTGGGTGAAAAACGAGTGGTCCCGTTTCCTTTCGATGATGAAGGCCGACCCCGAAAAACGCCTGATCCCCTGCTACAGCGACATGGATCCCTATGATATGCCCCCGGAGTTTTCAAACCTTCAGGGACAGGATATGAACAAGATCGGCTTCCTGCAGGATCTTTACAAGATCGTTTCGCGGATCCTTCCGAAAGAGCAGGAGGAAACTGCCTTTGACGGGCGCCTGGGCGGCCAGGTCGGAAAGCTTTTGGAGGAAGGCTATAAGCTTTTAAAGATCACGCAGGCAGAGCTTGACGGGATCGCGCGGAAGAAGCTGGAGGCGCTTGGGGACGATGCGGACGCCAAATGGGACATTGCCATGAACGAGTCCATGTGCGAAAGCGGGCGGGAGTTTGAAGATTACCTTCTCGGAGATGATGTCGATGAAATGGAAAAGGCCGTCGATGACCTCGTACTGTTAAGTGAAAAGGATGACTATTTCGAAAAGATGCGGGGCGTCTTCGAGGAGGCCCTGAATGAGGAACCGGAGTGCGCGGAGGCGTATTTCGGGCTGTTCTGCGCGACCTATTATTTCCTGATCGGTTCTCAGGAGGAGTTCCTCGAAATGGTGAAGGATAAGGTGAAGGATTACCCGCAGGCTCTGACGACGGATGAGAACTTTCAGAGCGCGAAGGATTACGCGGAGGGAGATTTTAAGGAATGGCTCCTCTCTGTGGAAAAGCAGGCGGCAGCGTATCTTTCGCGGCTTGGAAACGAAACCTATGATCTGATGCATTCCACAAAGCACTATTTTTCGAATAAACCCTTCAGGCTTGACGGCGAGATAAAGGAAGAGGCTTCCGATGTGCTGATGTCTGCCCTTGATCTGGCGCCGGAAAACGGAGAAGCAAAGCTTGGACAGTTCTTAATTGAGAACGATCTTTCCTACCGGGATATTCTTGATTTTGATGTGCTTAGTGACCATGAAAAACGAAAGAAGCTCGTGGCGATCTATCAGGGAGACCAGGATTTTCAGGCGGCCTTTGCGGAGCTGCTTGCCACGGCATCGCGCGCGGGCGCGCAGGATGACGCGCTGGCCACGGAGGCGCTTGTGAAAAAATGCACGGAGGATCTGCAGAATCCCCTGCTTTCCCGGCAGGCGGCAGAGGTGCTCGCCTTCTTAAACGGGGGCGGGGCAGCGCCTGCATGGCAGGAGCCGGCGGCTCAGCCGATGCAGCCCGGGTATCAACAGGAACCGGCGCCGTGGGAGCAGCACTACGAGGAGCCGGCGCAGCCCGGATACTATGAGGAACCGGCAGTCCAACCGGCACAGCCCGGGTACTATGAGGAGCCGTCAGTGCAGCCCGTATATTACGAGGAAACGGCATCACAGGCGGCGTATCAGGAAGAACCGGTACCACAGACGCAACAGTACTACGAGCAACCTGTCATACAGGATGACTGGATGCGGGGTGGTTACGATAAGGCTAAGAGCACGCTCGGCGGTTTTTATGACGGCGTTAAGGGACGCATCGATCAGTTTGATGAGGAGCATCCGGACTACAATATCAACGAGAACCTGTCGAAGGCGGGGAATACGATAAAATCCGGTCTTGGCGCTCTCGGCTCCCGCTTTCAGGACCTGAAGAAGCGGTGGAAATAAAAAGCCGGAAGAAAAGCAGAATTCGTGCCCGGGTTGACAGACTGTCCGGCGCGGTAAGCTTTCCGGTTTTGCGATCGTGAGGTTTACATAACATCACAACCGGCCCTTCGGGGCCTTTTTTTATTATAAAAATCTTACAAAACCTATTGACAATATAGGTAAATGGTGTTATTGTTTCCCCGATGTTCATGTATTTTTAAGGAAAGTGTGGCACGGATGAGAGTTTCCACGAGAGTTGAATACGGATTGATAGCGCTTACGGACATCGTTGTAAACGGAGAGAACGGTATGAGCGTATCTGCGCCGGACATAGCGCAGAGAGAGAACATATCGCATAAGTATCTGGAGCATATCCTGCTGCTTTTGCGGCAGGCAGGGTTCATCAAGGCTCAGAAGGGACTTCGCGGCGGATACGCGCTTGCCTGTTCGCCCGACAAGATCACTCTTTACGATGTGGTGAACGCGCTCGACAAGAGCATCCTCGCGGACATTGATCCAATGAGCGGGTCGGATCTCGGGAACGCGGTGAACGAGTGCTTCTGGGGGAAGATCAACGGCAGTCTGAGCTCTTTTGCGAAGGAAATAAAGCTCGGAGAATTTGCGTCACAGTGTCGCGATGCCAGCGGAAAATGGGATATGTACGTGATCTGAGGAAGAATGGATGAAAGACACGGTCGGCTTCAACACAAAAATACTTCATACCCTGACATCATACGGCCAGCGGGAGATACTTCCGCCGATCTCACAGGTAAGCGCATTTTCCTATGAGAGCATGGAGGAACTTGAAAAGGTCTTTGCCCATAAGAGCATGGGATATGCATACACAAGGATCGGCAACCCCACACTCGCGGCCTTTGAACAGAAGGTCAACCGTCTGGAGGGCGGGATCGGAGCCATCAGCGCAAGCAGCGGAATGGCAGCGATATCTTCGGCGATCCTTAATGTATGTGAGAGCGGGGACGAGATCGTCGTCTCAAGAGGCCTCTACGGGGGAACAATAGACCTGTTCCATGATCTGGAAAAGCTCGGGATACATACGGTCTGCGCGCGCAACATAAACGACAGGGACGAACTGGAGGGACTGATAACGGATAGGACAAAGCTCGTTTTCTCGGAGCTGATCAGCAATCCTTCGCTCATGGTCCTTGACATACCGGAGGTCGCAAAGACCGCCCATGCCCACAATATACCGCTGTTTGTGGATTCGACGACGGCGACCCCGTATCTTGCGGCACCGCTCTCGTTTGGCGCCGATATTGTGATCCATTCGACCTCAAAGTACATAAACGGCGGCGGAAATTCGATCGGCGGCATCATCGTGGACGGCGGAAGGTTTGTCTGGGATTTTGAAAAGCACAAGGCGCTTGCGGAGTTTAAAAAATACGGAAAGATGGCTTTCCTTCTCAGACTGCGGACGGATCTCTGGGAAAACCTCGGAGGATGTATGTCGCCGATGAACGCGTATCTGTCCTATATCGGCGCCGAAACGCTGGGACTCAGGATGGAACGGATATGTCAAAACGCCGACAGACTGGCGCATGCGCTTGATGAAGAGGAGGGAATAACAGTCAGTTACCTCACGCTTTCCTCGCACCCCTGTCACGAATACGTCGATAAGCTGTTAAAGGGTCTCGGCGGGGGGATACTGAGCTTTCGGACAGGCTCGAAAGAGAGAGCGTTTAAGATCATCAACGCGTTAAAATACGGCCTGATAGCAAGTAACATAGGAGATCTTCGGACGCTCGTGATCCACCCGGCGTCAACGCTTTACATCCACTCGGGAAAAGAGGAAACGGAAGCGGCCGGCGTCTTCGACGATACGGTAAGAGTCAGCGTTGGGATAGAGGATCCGGAGGATCTGATCAATGATTTTCGTGAAGCGGTAAAGGCGGCAGACAGTGAATAATATCATAAAAATAGACAGGGCATTAAAGCAGGAGCTGAGCGAGCTGGCAGCAGGCGCATACCCGCGCGAATGCTGCGCCGTGCTTTTTTCAAAGGACGGGAGAGCGATCGACGATTACTGCAGGCTCCCAAACAGGAGTAAAAACAAAAACAGCTACGCGATAGATCCGATGGAACTGTATGCCTGCGAAAAGGAATACGCAAAAAGAGGATACGAGATAACGGGATTTTTCCATTCGCATCCGGACGCGCCGGCGGTAATGAGTAAAGAGGATGAAAGAAACGCGATACCGTCCATGCTGTATCTGCTTGCATCGGTCTCAAAGGACGGCTGCGACGGAATGAGGCTGTGGAGACTGGATGCGTGACCGGCGGGTCGTGACACTGGAGGACAAAAATGAAAGTCGTCATATCGGCAACACTGAGAACTTTTTTTGACAGAAAAACAGAAACAGAGGCAGCAGGAAACACGGTTTCCGAAATACTGCAGGAGCTTACGGACAGCTTCCCGGATGCGAAGAAGGGGCTTTACGACGAAGAAGGAAGGCTTCGAAGCTTCATCCGGATCTTTGCCGGAAGCGAGGATGTAACGGATACCTCAAAGCATGACAGGACGCTTGATGACGTATCCGAGATACTGCTTCTACCGTTTGTTGCCGGCGGCGCTGCGACGGAAAAGCTCATTTCCGACGAGCGCATCAAGGAGATCAGCCTTGACGACAAGGACATTGACCGGTTCAGCAAACATCTTCTCCTCCGTGAGATCGGCGTGAAGGGCCAGAAGAGGATCAAGGCCGCAAAGGTCGCGGTTTTCGGCGCCGGTGCGCTCGCGTCTCCGGTCATACAGTATCTGGCGGCGGCGGGGGTCGGAACGATCAGGGTCGTTGACGCGGATACGGTTTCGGTAGGAAACCTTCAGAGCCAGGTGATCCATTCGTCAAGGGATGTGAAAAGGCCGAAGGCCGCGTCCGCAAGAGATACGATCCGCAACATCGACAGGAACATAGAGGCGATCGCGGAGAACCGGCCCGTTACGGCGGAAAATGTTATGTCGTTTATCGAAGGCTTTGATATCGTGATCGACTGCAGTGACAATTACAAGGCCAGATATCTGATCAACGATGCCTGTGTGCTTGCGGGGATCCCGCTCGTATATGCGGCGGTATACCAGTATGAAGGCCAGGCAGCGATATTTGGGTATAACGGAGGACCGTGCCTTCGGTGTCTGTATCCAAAGCCGCCCGAGCCCGGACTCGTGCCGACGTGCGCGGAGGGCGGGACGATCTCACCGCTTGCCGGGATCGTCGGAAGCATACAGGCAAACGAAGCGCTCAAGCTTATCATCGGTATCGGGGAGCATCTTTCGGGCAGGATCCTTACGGTGGATACGCTCGGACTGCATGCAAAGCTTCTTACTGTTTCAAAGAACGATAACTGTCCGTTATGCGGAAAGGCTCCTTCGATAACGCAGATCGAGGATATCGATTACGAAGAACTGTGCGGCCTGAGACAGGAAGAAGAAAAAGAAGCCGCGGTCGAAGGACTGACACCTGAGGAGCTGGCCCACAGGATAGAGTCCGGTGAGAAGCTGACGATCATTGACGTCAGGGAGCCTCACGAGAGGGCGATCATCAAATTTCCGGATGCGCTCGTTATTCCGATCGGGCAGCTCACAAGAAGACAGAAAGAACTCGATCCGCAGGTGGACACGGTTTTCATCTGTAAGGAAGGGAAAAGGAGTATCCTCGCGATCAATACACTTCGCGATGCAGGATATAAAGGACCGCTCTATAACCTTAAAGGCGGAATGGATGCGATGAAGGACATCATTTTCTCAAGTGAGCGCGGCGGTCTGTAACAAAACGGTTTTTTTAAGGAGGAACATGTAATGGCAAAGGAAACAGAAAACAAGACAGGGATCAACGCACTTTCGGCAAAGGCGGCGTATAATCTTGCGAACGTCACAAAGACCAAGCCCCAGTACGGAGCACTTACCCCGAAGTGGCTGACGAAGTTTTTGGAGTTCAAGGGACTCGAGACGGGTATCTTCCGCGTCAACAAGGTCGTGGAGGGGGATACGCCCCTTGATGTTCTGTGCTCCCAGACAAAGAAGAGCGACATCATTCCCGACGGTTTCGTGCAGTTTGAGACAGAGCCGAGAGAGTATGTTCTGAATTCGATCTCGACGATCATCAATGTCAACACGGCGGTCGAGGATGTATACAGCGCGCCTTACGATCAGGTTCAGGAACAGCTGGGCCTTGCGATCGAATCCCTTCGGGAGCGTCAGGAAAGTCAGCTGATCAACAACGATGATTACGGCCTTCTTAAAAATATCGCGGATTCACAGCGTATCCAGACGATCAACGGCGCGCCCACGCCCGATGATCTTGACGAGCTTATTTCCAAGGTCTGGAAAGAGCCTTCGTTTTTCTTAGCCCATCCGAGAGCGATCGCCGCATTCGAGAGAGAGTGCACAAAGCGCGGTGTACCGCCCGTAGTGGTCAACATCGCAGGCGGAACATTCCTGACATGGAGAGGGATCCCGGTCGTGCCGACGGACAAGCTTCTTGTTGACGGACTTAAGAACCCCACATCGCAGAGCGGTAAGACGAACATCCTCCTGATCCGTACGGGAGAAGCAAAGCGCGGCGTGATCGGACTGTTCCAGGCCGGGTTAAAGAACGAGCATTCAAGAGGACTCTCGGTCCGCTTCCGCGGAATAGATGATAAAGGAGTCGCATCCTATCTGTTGTCGCTGTACTGCTCCGCGGCCATTCTGGCAGATGACGCCATAGCTGTACTCGAAGACGTGGAAGTGGGTGAATATTATGACTATGACTGATCCGTACGACGTAGCGGGATTGACGGCGCTGGCCAACTCCCTGTTCCCGGATCTGACCGAGGGCCTTACCTATTCCCCTTCGGGGGAGGTTCCGGTCGTGACGGCACCTGCGGCGTCGGAAGCATCGATCCCCGCGGTTCCTGAAGCATCGATCCCCGCGGCTCCTGTTTCGCCGCTTGTAAATCCCGTATCCGCAGGATATACCGGTGACTCCTTTGACTGGGAGCATCCGTTTGCGTACGGGAGCGCAGCGGAGCCGCCGAAATCATACGCGCCGACGGTACAGTCAAAGACTGAGGCTGCTGAGGCAGACCGCAGGATCGATGTTCCCACGTCACTGCAGGGAGCGGACGCGGAAGCTTCCCGGAAGGAGAGTGAAAAGGGAACGTCAAGGAATGACAGTATCCGGATCGGCAGTAAGACGCTTTCCCAGATCAGGGACGATTTTCCGATCCTTTCGGAGCGGATAAACGGCAACCGGCTGGTATGGCTTGATAACGGCGCCACCACGCAAAGACCGAGACAGGTTATCGACAGACTGACCAGGTTTTATGAGCATGAGAACTCGAATGTTCACAGGGGTGCGCATACTCTCGCGGCACGTTCCACGGACGCTTATGAGTCGGCAAGAGACATCGTCAGGGATTTTATCGGTGCACCGTCTTCCGAAGAGATCGTATTTGTAAGAGGGACGACCGAAGCCATCAATCTTGTGGCAAACGCTTATGTCAGACCGCAGCTGCAGCCCGGCGACGAGATCATCGTATCGATACTTGAGCATCACGCGAATATTGTTCCGTGGCAGCTCATAGCCCAGAAAACGGGAGCGGTCATCAAGGTGATCCCGTGTGATGAGACAGGGCAGCTGATCATGTCCGAATATGAAAAACTGTTCACGAAGCAGACAAAGTTTGTCGCGGTGACGCATGTTTCAAACGTGCTCGGAACGGTAACGCCCGTTGAGGAGCTGATCGCGGTCGCGCACAGGCACGGCGTGAGGACCCTGATAGACGGCGCGCAGTCGGTGGCGCACATACCCGTGAACGTATCGGCGCTTGATGCGGATTTCTTTGTTTTTTCCGGTCACAAGATCTTCGGCCCCACGGGAATAGGCGCCTTGTATGGAAAGCGTGAGCTTCTCGAAGCGGCAGAGCCATATCACGGCGGCGGAAACATGATCGCCGATGTCACGTTCGAGAGAACGATATACAACGATATCCCGAACAAGTTTGAAGCGGGAACCGGAAGCATCGCGGATGCGGTCGGACTCGGAGCGGCACTGACATACCTGACGGA
The DNA here is from genome assembly GCA_024698885.1 of Lachnospiraceae bacterium. Lineage (GTDB taxonomy): Bacteria > Bacillota > Clostridia > Lachnospirales > Lachnospiraceae > UBA2868. The sequence continues at coordinate 34,656 of JAILQQ010000153.1, forward strand.
GATCGGCATGCCCTGCGTATACAGATGGGAGCATGAGCTTTTACAGTATGCGATGAAGGAGATGACAAAGATCCCGGGACTGACGCTCATCGGGACCGCGCTCAACAAGGCATCGGTGCTTTCGTTCAAGCTTGACGGATATTCGGACGAAGAGGTCGGAAAAAGACTCGATGCATATGGCATCGCGGTCAGAACGGGACATCACTGTGCACAGCCGGTGCTCAGGCATTTCGGCTATGAAGGAAGCGTTCGTCCCACGTTAGCGCTCTATAATTCGCCGGATGACGTGGACGCGCTCGTGAAGGTTCTTAAGACATTTGCCTGACGGCATAAAAGACCGGCGCAGGTGCGGAGAAAGGAGATACGGAAAAATGAAGATCACGGTTGCGGGTGCAAAGAAAGAGGTTGCTGACGGACTGACCGTTGCGGAGCTGATAGAACAGGAAAATATCGAGACGCCACAGTATGTAACCGTTTCGGTGAACGAGGAATTCATTGATGCGGGATCATTTGACACTCATCAGCTTTCCGAAGGTGATGAGGTTGAATTCCTTTACTTCATGGGAGGAGGAAGATAATGCCGTTTACAAATGAGCAGCTCGAGAGATATTCGAGACATATCATCCTAAAAGAGATCGGCGCGAAGGGGCAGAAGAAGCTTCTTAACGCAAAGGTTCTGATCATCGGCGCCGGCGGCCTCGGCGCTCCCGCGGCCATGTATCTGGCGGCAGCCGGCGTCGGAACGATCGGCATTGCCGACGCGGATGTTGTCGACCTTTCCAACCTTCAGCGCCAGGTCATCCATACGACAAACGACATCGGCAAGAAGAAGGTCGAGTCGGCAGCGGAAACGATGCACGCGATCAATCCCGATGTGACGGTTAACACATATTATGATTTTGTGAGCAGCGGGAACATCCTGGAGCTGATCAGGGATTATGATTTTATCCTTGACGGCACCGACAACTTCCCCGCAAAGTTTCTGATCAATGACGCGTGTGTTATGGCAAACAAACCGCTTAGCCACGCAGGCATCATACGGTTTAAAGGACAGCTTACCACGATACTTCCGAAGGAAGGCCCCTGTTACAGATGCATCTTCAAAAATCCTCCCCCGAAGGACGCCGTTCCGACCTGTAAGCAGGCAGGCGTCATTGGCGCGATGGGCGGTGTCATAGGATCGCTCCAGGCGATGGAAGCCGTGAAGTACATCACGGGCGTCGGAGAACTTCTGTCGGGATATCTTCTTACGTACGACGCGCTCAGGATGGAATTTCACAAGATCAAGCTCCCGCCCCGCGGCAAGGGCTGCGCGGTATGTTCGGATACACCGACGATCACGGAGCTCATTGATTACGAGCAGGCCGCCTGCGATATGCACCTGTAATAGCCGGGCGCGCTTCTGTAAAAGGAAATGATCATGAGAATCACTATCAGACAATCCGATTTTGAAAAGATCCTTGCGTACGCGCTTTCAGAACGCCCCAACGAGGCGTGCGGCCTGATCGCCGGAAGGGAAGCGGAGGACGGATCAAGAAGCATAGAGAAGGTTTATCTTCTGACCAACACGGATCATACGAACGAGCATTTTTCGATCGATCCGAAGGCGCAGCTGGCGGCGGTGAAGGATATGAGGGCGGAGGGGCTTTCGCCCCTCGGAAACTGGCACTCCCATCCGGAAACGCCGTCACGGCCGTCGGAAGAAGATAAGAGACTGGCAAATGACAGTAAGGCGACATATCTGATCCTGTCACTGGAAAAAGCAGATGCTCCCGTGCTGAACGCGTTTCATATCGAAGGAGAGCAGGATAACAGAACCGTCAGAAAAGAAGAACTGATCATAACGGAGGAATGAAAAATGGCAGATATCAATGTTGATGAGATCATAGACATTACGGATGTAACATGCCCGATCACCTTTGTGAAGACAAAGGTTGCCCTTGAGGAGATGGATGACGGGCAGATCCTGCAGGTGCACTTAAATGACGGCGAACCCGTGCAGAACGTTCCGAGAAGCATCAAAGAAGAGGGACACGAGGTTCTCGACCTCCGCGAAAACGGCGACGGTACATACGAACTGTTCATAAAAAAGGTCGGCGACTGAAGACAAAGGGACGGTTTTTGTCTGACAAGACAGGAATCGTCCCCGCTGCCTCCCAGGGATTTATAGGTGCGAAAGGGAGTCAAAGAGAACCGTCCCTGCTGACTCCCCTGCTGACTCCCTCAGCGAAAATAACCTTTTACATTCGACAGGCTGCCATCCGGCATGTAGCCGAGAATCGTCCCGTCGTTTATCAGCAGAAGCTTCATATCAATGGCTTTTCCGGAATTATCCAGATAATGGAACAGAGACCCGGAGCGTCCGTCCGTGATGATCGCCTGCTCGAGAAAACGCAAATTTTCCGTACTGCAGCCGGTATGCTCCGCGATCAGCTTCTTCTGGGCGTCCAGTTCTAACACCGACCCGTTTTCCATGGGCAGCCTCATATATTCGATCGTTTCCTTCAAAAGTCTTTCCGCCTCCGCATTCCCCGCGTCCGCGGCAACCATAAAGCATTCCGCCGCCTTTTCATAGTCGGGCTCTCCGTTGTCCCCGTTTTTGAACTCCTTTCCTATAGCCACCATTTCCTCAACATAGGTGGTTTCCGTACGGCTTCCGTTCTGTCCGTTCTGTTCCGGCGGCGCTGCCTGTTCGGATCGCGCCGTCTGCCCGTCCTGTTCCGGCGGCGCTGTTTGTTCGGGTTGCGCCGTCTGCCCGTTCTGCCCGGGTTGCGCTGCCTGTTCGGATTGCGTCGTCTGCGCGGGCTGTCTGTTCAGCACGGAGTCTGCCGGTGAAGCGTTCGTATTAGCTGAGGCCGGCGGATTTCCTCTGTTATCCCGGGCCGCATACGTATCCTCCGGCCCTGCGCCGGAGTTGTGCCGGGAAGGTACGGTATCCGCCCCGGAAAGCATCGTCCCCTCTCTTCCGGGACCTGCAACCTTAGTCCGGGTACCCAGATAAAACAGGGAAATCCCCACCAGAACCGCCGCTGCGATAATGGCGATCCGGGTAACGGGAAGCTCCGTTGCCTTTCTTCCTGCCTTCGCCTTCGAAGCGGCGCTGCCCCGGACCGCTTCCTTTTGCGGCACCGCCGAAAACTCCGGAATATCCTCCTCGGAGAAAGCATCCGTTTCCAAAGCGGAATCCTCCAGCTTTTCCCTGATCCCGTCGATCAGCTGGGCAAGCTCGGCCAGAACAGCAGGAGAATTAACAAAATAATCCTTCATATAGACCAGGTAGGTGTACGCCCTCTCGTAATCTCCCTTTTCGATCCTAAGCTTCGCGCTGGCGATCCCGTTTCGGACGATCGACTCCATTTCGGCGCAGAGGCGGTCTGCCTTTTCCTGTATATCCGCATTACCCTCCGAAATGGCCTTCGCCGTCCCGATATCCGTATAAGCCGTCTTGTATTTTTTGCCGTCGATCTCCGCGCGGGCCTGTTTCAGCAGATGATCCGATATCGCCCACAGCTTTTTATCGATCAGATCATACTCGGGGATCGTAATCTCATTCCGGTCGGCAAGGGTCTTCGCCTCCCTCAGCTTCTGCGCTCCCTCGACATACTGCCTGTTCTTTAAAAAATTTACCGCCTCCGAAACAAGTGAATTTACATTGCTTCGGGCAATTTCGTTTTCTCTGTCCATGTAACGGCCTGTCTCTCCCATGTTTCCGGGGCCACGGCGCCTGCCGCTTCCCTTCCCCACATCATATCACAGACAGTGTGAAAATAGTACTGCTGATTCCTGCTGCCAATTTTCACGTCCCTTTGCCTGCCCCGATCATTTATCGCTCCTGGCGGCCGGGGATATCGCCGTATACCTCGGCGCAGAGCTTCTCGCAGTATTCCTTGCTGAAGGCGGGATCCTGGCCGCGGATCAGGTTTTCGGCCGCGAGCTCCTCTGTGTACTCCTCAAGCGGATAGACCGTGAGATTGCCGAAGCCCCGCTGGATATGGCATACATAATCAAAAACCCGATAATCATCCAGGGAAACCTCGCCGTTTTCCTTGCGGCTGACAGTGAGCTTTGCCATGCCGCCGACCATCCTCCGGGCCACGCCTGACTGACTTGTCTGCGTCGCGTTTACGAAGTTGCCGAGAGAATAGAAGACCGGCATATCGCCGTTTCCGTGATTGTTCGTGATGACCGGGTCGTCATCTTCGTAAAAGACCACCGGCTCGATCACGTGGGGATGCGTCCCGATCACGGCATCCGCACCGTGCTCGCGGAATAACCCCGCCCACTTTTCCTGTTCGGCAGAGATTCCCAGATTGTATTCGATGCCCCAATGCGGGCAGACGATCGTAAAATCCACTTCCTGCTCCGCCAGGTCAAGCTGGGTTATCACCCGCTCCTCGTTGAGCATACTGACCGCGAAGGGCATATCGGACGGCGGATTGATCCCGTTTGTTCCGTAGGTATAATTCAGGACAGCGATTTTTATCCCGTTTCTTTCAATAACGGACAGATTTTCCGGCAGGGCATTCTCTGCGTTATCATAGATCCCCGTCACTAACATTTCCGGGTGCTTTTCGCGCCAGAACCCGAGACAGTTGAGCAGCCCCTGCCTGTTTCTGTCCAGGGCATGGTTCGTTGCATGGCATACCACGTCAAAGCCCGCGTCAGCGAGAGCGTCCCCGATGGCATAGGGAGCGTTAAACGTCGGATAGCCGGATATTCCGAGCTCTTCCCCGCCGATGATGACCTCCTGGTTGACGATCGCGACGTCCGCGGCGCTGATCCTGTTCTTTGCGTGTACAAATACGGGGTTGAAGTCGTATTCGCCCGTCTGGTCATTGAAGGCCGCGTTTGTCACCCGCTTGTGCAGAAGGATATCCCCGACCATGATGATATCCACGGAGGCAGGGGGTTCTTCCCCGGCTGCTTCAGCCGGATCCGCCGCCGCTTCATCCCCGGACGTTCCTGCCTGCTCCGCCATGCCTTCCGGGGCTGCCTCGGCCGGACCTCCCGTCACCGCATCGGAAACTGCCCCGGACGCATCCGGGACGGCCTGTGTCAGGGCTGCCGCCATCACATCCCCGGCTGCTTCCAGCGCTCCTCCGGCCGCTTCCGTCAGAATCTGCATATCCGTTTCCTGCGAAACGGCGCTAAGCTCCCTATTAAGCCTTTCCCGGATATCCCGGGCGGATTCCCCGTTTATCCGGCATCCCGTCAGCTGCGAAGCGCACAAAGCCGCAAGGAAAAGATATGTTATAGTTTTTATCAGCCTTTTGTTTTTCATGATCTTCATTCTTTCCCGAACAGTTACGTTTTTTTCATCTTATCAGAGTGCAGCGGCTTTTGCTATGGAATATTGACGGAAATCGTCATTTTGTATACACTACATAGGAAGGATATCGACTTTGACAGAGATCGGCCTGTACCGCTAAAGCGCTTTAGGGAGGAATACCCGTGGATTTTATGAAATACAATATCGATTTCGAGATCTTCGGAACGATCATCATCCTGATCATCATCATTTTTTTCAAGCTTAAGTTTGACAGACAGACGGAAAGCGAAAAGAGCTTTATGCGGCTTGCTTATATTGTTCTGGTCGCCCAGGTCACCGATATGGCTTCGGCCGTTACCATCAGCATCGGCGGCCCGAAGTTAGCGCTTTTCAATCTTCTGTTTGATACGGTCTTTTTCGCCCTGGAAGTCTATATGGGGCTTTTCTTCATCGATTATATCCTGATCTGCGCCTACAAAAGACCGATCCGGAAGTATCGTATCGCTCTGACGGTCTTTGGCGCTTTGCATACCTTCTTTCTGATCCTGAACCTGTTTTACGGCTTCTATTACAGATTTGACTTTACGACGGGTGATTATATTCATGAGGCCTGGTATTATTCACTCTATGTCATCCCCGGGATCCTGACGGTGAATGCCCTGCTTCTGCTTGTACATCACAGAAAAAAGTTTGAGGCAAAACAGTGGATCTCCGTATTCTGCTTCGTGCTGTTTTCCGTTATCGGACTGGTACTGCAGGGAACACTGATCCCGAATATCTATCTGTCCTTCGGACTGGTGACTATTGCGTTTCTCATGATCGTGTTCTCGTTAGAGACCCCGGATTACCGGAAGCTTTTGCAGACCATGGACGAGCTTGAGGAAGCGAAGAAGGACGCCGAGGGCGCCAGAAAGGAAGCGGAAAGAGCTAACCATGTAAAAAGCGATTTCCTTGCCAGTATGTCCCATGAGATCCGTACGCCGATCAATTCCATTCTGGGCTTTGACGAGGTTATCTTAAGAGAGAGCCGGGATAAGGATATCACGCAGTATGCTTCAAATATCAAGGTAAGCGGGCAGACGCTCCTGACCCTTATCAATGATATTCTTGATTTTTCCAAGATCGAATCGGGGAAGCTCGAAATAATCCCGGTGGATTATGAGGTGAAGAAGCTCCTTGCGGATCTGGTCCTGTTAGTCAGGCAACGGGCCGCGGATAAAGGGCTTATGGTCCGCTGCAAGATCGATGAAAAGCTGCCGCGTATGCTGCACGGCGATGACGTGAGGATCCGCCAGATCATCACGAATCTTCTGACCAATGCCGTTAAATATACAAATAAAGGGGGCGTGGTCCTTAGCATGCAGCTTGCAGAGGCGGGAAACCCTGCGAAGATACGGGTCTCTGTCAAGGATACGGGAACCGGGATCCGAAAGGAGGATCAGAAGGAGCTTTTTGCGGCCTTCAGACGGGTGGATGAAAAAAAGAACCGGAATATCGAAGGGACGGGACTGGGGCTTGCGATCTGCGTAAACCTGCTGGAACAGATGGGCAGTGAGCTTTTGCTGGACAGTGAATACGGGAAAGGCTCGGAGTTCAGCTTTGTCCTTGCGCAGGAGGTCGTGGATGAAACGCCTGAGGGGCCGTTTGATATCGCTACGGAAGAAAGCCTCAGAACGGTGGAGGTCACGAAGGAGAATTTTACCGCGCCTATGGTGAAGATCTTAGTGGTGGATGATGTGGAAATGAACCTGATGGTATTCAGGCACCTTTTAAAGAACACGAAAATGATGATCGAGACCGCGGACAGCGGGGAAAAGTCCCTGGAAATGCTAAGAACGGGAAACTACGATATGATATTCATGGATCATCTGATGCCGGAAATGGACGGGATAGAGACCCTGAAAAAGGGCAGGGAGGATGGCCTGATCGATACGGAGAGGCTCCCGGTGATCGCTCTGACGGCAAACGCCATCGCGGGAGCCAGAGAGAGGTTTATTTCCGAGGGCTTCAGTGATTATCTCACAAAGCCCATCGAGGTCAGTCAGCTGAACGAAATACTGTTAAAATATCTGCCGAAGGATAAGGTGATTTTTTCGTAGTAAGGTGTTAAAACATATCTCGCCCGAGAATATACAGAAGAAATGGGAAAGAGTTTTCAAATACGGAGCATATGGCAGCATTTATAGTTTTTGATGTAAATCCATGATATAATATTCTTACTTCGAAAGCGGCCTGATTCGGTAAATCACAAGTTTTTTACTTACTGTGTTAAAATTAAGGATATTTATAGGGTAGAAAACCCTAAAAAAAGGAAAGCACGAGGAGAGAAAAGATGAAGAGAAGAGGTTATATTTTCATGGCGGCTTGCGTGGCGATGTCAGCCATGTTGACAGCGTGCGCTTCCCCGGGCGGGGCGGCCGTTTCTTTGGAACCCCCCGAGGAGATAACGGAGGAGGCACCTGCGGAAACCGAAGAAGCTTCAGCGGCAGCCGAAGAGGCCCCTGCGGCAGCCGAGGAAGTTTCAACGGCAGCAGGCGAAGCATCTGCGGAAGTCGAAGCACCGGCGGAAGAGGCAGAAGCTGTATGGATGTGGATCGATGAGACCAACCTGCGGGATCCGGCGGATCTGTATTATGCGGAAAAAGAGATCCTTACGGAGCAATCCTTCCCGGAGACGTTTATCGATGCGCTTTCGCTTGTAGACTGGGACAATGACGGCGAGCCGGAATACTGCTATCACGGTAACATTAATCTTCCCGGGATATATTTTGACCTCACGGACGGTGAACTGACGGCCGTGACGGGATTCGGCCCCTACGGCATGGGCTGGAGCGGCGTAACCGAATTCGACGGGGCTTACCGGATCTATGAAGTGTCCGGCAATATGGCCAGGCTGTACGCTTTTTATCTGTACGACAAGGATCATCATATAACCGATACGGATTATTACCAGACAGACCTCGCTGAGTTTGCGGAGGACGGGGAGGATCACTATTCGGCCGGAAAGGATCCGGAGCATATGAATGAGATCACGAAGGAGGACTTTGACGCCGTTTGCGGAGAGGATGCGCTGAAGGAGCCTCCGGCCGCGGAAGAAACGGACGTGTCTTCGGAAATGCTTGTGCAGATCAAAGAATTCTGCGACGGAGAGCGGCCGGTGCTGATACAGTGAAACGATTTGGCACAGGAAGGAGAACAGTATGGCAGAATTAAACTACAGGAAGGCAGCGGTGATCGGCTGCGGTTTTGTCGGGGCGGCTTCGGCCTTTGCGCTCATGGAGAGCGGCCTTTTTTCGGAGATGGTGCTGCTTGACGCCAATCGGGAGAAGGCCGAGGGAGAGGCACTTGATATCAGCCACGGACTGCCGTTTGCCAAGCCCATGAGGATCTATGCCGGCGATTACGCGGATATCGCGGATGCTTACGTTATCATTGTGACGGCAGGCGCAGGGCAGAAGCCGGGAGAAACGAGGCTTGATCTGGTGAAAAAGAACGTGGGGATATTCCGGTCCATCATTCCGCAGATCGCGCAGGTGAACCGGGACGCGATCATGCTGATCGTCGCCAATCCGGTGGATATCCTGACCTATGTCGCAAGGCAGCTTTCCGGCTATCCCGAAAACAGGGTTTTCGGCTCCGGTACGACGTTAGATACGGCAAGGCTTAAATATCTGCTCGGAGAGCATCTGGCGGTGGACAGCAGATCCGTGCATGCCTTCATCATCGGGGAGCACGGCGACAGCGAAGTAGCTGCCTGGAGCAGCGCGAATGTTTCCGGGATCCCGTTAAACGATTTCTGCGAGATGCGGGGGCATTTTAATCATGAAGCCGCCATGAAGGAGATCGCGGAGAACGTGAAAAACAGTGCCTACGCGATCATAGAGAAAAAAGGCGCGACCTACTACGGTATCGCCATGTCGGTAAAAAGGATCTGCGAAGCGATCGTGCGGGATGAAAAGACGATACTGCCGGTATCCAGCATCCAGCACGACAATCACGGCCTGTCGGATATCGCTCTCAGCATGCCGGCCATTGTCGGAAAGGACGGGGTGGAATGCACCGTGCCGATCAGCCTGAACGAGGCGGAGCTTCAGGCGCTGCAGGCATCTGCCGAGACGCTGAAGAAGGTGATCGAGGAAGTGCTGTAAGGAAATGATCCGGTCGGAAAAGCGAATCGGCGCGGGAGAAAGGAAGAAAAGGAAGAGAATGAAGAGAAGAAAACTGTTGACCGTCATCCTGGCGGCTGCCTTGACGGCATCCGTGGCAGCAGGCTGCGGGAAAAAGGAGGAAACGGTACCGGAAGAGACGGCGGAGACGGTGACCGAAGAGACCGCTGAACCGGAGGAGCAGACAAAGGAGGAATCGGCGGCGGAAGCGGGAGCAGAAACGGAGGCGGAGACAAAAGAGGAAACGGCGGATCCTGCCGAGGTTCCCTATGCTGAGATCACGGTAAAGGATTACGGCCTGATCAGGGTCATGCTGGAACCGGCAGAAGCTCCCGAAACCGTGCGGAACTTTATCGATCTGGCCGAAAGCGGCTTTTATGACGGGCTTACCTTTCACCGCATCATGGACGGCTTCATGATGCAGGGCGGAGACCCGGACGGAAACGGGACAGGCGGAGCCGATAAAACGATAAAGGGGGAATTTGCGCTAAACGGTGTAGAGAACAATATCTCCCATGTCAGGGGCGTCATCTCCATGGCGCGGAGCCAGGATCCCGACAGCGCAAGCTCCCAGTTTTTCATCGTACAGTCGGACAGCACCTTCTTAGACGGACAGTACGCCGGCTTCGGGCGTGTTACGGAAGGGATTGAGATCGTGGATCAGATCTGCGCGGATGCAAAGCCCACGGACAATAACGGAACGATCCCCCCGGCAGAGCAGCCCGTTATGGAATCCGTGAAGATCGTTTACGAAAAAGTATTATATTAGAGTTCCCAGAACGCAACAGCGCTCGCGGCAGCTACATTCAGGGAATCGACGCCGTGCCCCATGGGGATCCTTACGATATAGTCGCATTCCCTGAGCGTCTTTTCAGAAAGGCCCGTACTTTCCGTTCCGAGCAGAACGGCAAGCTTTGCGGGCTTTTTGAGTTTCGGGTCTCTGATATCACAGGCATTTTCGGACAGTGCCATGGCCGCCGTTTCAAAGCCCATGCTCTTTAAGAACGGCATATAGTCCGACGGCAGAAAAGCCCAGGGAATCTGGAAAACCGTTCCCATGCTGACCCGGATCGCGCGCCGGTACAAAGGGTCGCTGCATCTGCTGGTCAGGAGCACCGCATCCATGGAAAGCGCCGCGGCGTTTCGAAAGATCGCGCCTACGTTCGTCGGATTCGTGATATCCTCAAGGACCGCGACGCGCCTTACGTCCCGGCAGACCAGGGCAGGATCCGTGGCGGCCGGTCTTTTCATGGCGCAGAGCATGCCTCTTGTTACCGTATAGCCGGTCAGCCTGACTAAGACCGACAGCTCCGCCACATAGACAGGCACGTCCCTGCAGCGCGCAAGAAGCGCCGCATGCTCCTTAAGCATCCGTGTTTCGATCAGAAACGAAAGGGGTTCATGCCCTGCGTCCAGTGCCCGTTCGATGACAGCCGCGCTTTCCGAGATGAAGATGCCGCCCGCCGGCTCGTAATAATGCAGCAGCTGCGGTTCGTTCAGCTCCGTATACAGCTTTAGCTCCGGCATGGCCAGATCCGTGATCTCTATGATGTTCATAGCAGGATCCTGTCAAGAGCGGCGAAGATATCCGCCTCGGCCGCATAGGGATAGATATGAAAATAAGGATTTCCGGTGAGCATGGCGGAAAGCTGCGTTCTTGTCTTGTCATAGAAGAGATGGCAGGGCTTCCCGAACTTTTCGGCATAGGCAAGCTCATAGCCGACCCCCAGAGAAGGAGAGGTACATTCGCCGATCAGAAGGTCGCACTCCCGAAGCCACGCGGTGTCCTGTTCATAGATCAGCGCATCCTTGCTGCGTCCCTTTTCCAGAAGGCTCAGGGACAGGTCTCCGACATGCTCCGTCAGAACGGTATCCGTCCGCCCGATGTATTCAATGATCCGCTGATACAGTGTCGCGTCCGTCCGGCCGCCCCGGATCGAGCCCGCAAAGTAGATTTTCCGGTTCATGCGCCTATCCTCCCATAGCCCCCAAAGTGGTTAAAAGTGCCCAAAAAGTTTCCCTGACAGTATAGCACGCTGCCGATATTTGTGCTATACTGAGATGATTTGATCTGCACAATAAGGAAATGATCCGGTCAGCGAAGCTGCCCGGATCGGCATGAACCAAGGTTCGTGCCTAAGCGCACGACTTGCAGAGCAAGTCGGCACAATAAGGAGGGTGAGTATATGAAGAAGTATCTGGCAGAATTTATAGGAACGCTTGCGTTAGTGATGTTAGGCTGCGGGACAGCGATGCTCGTAGGCTGCAGCAGTGAAAACGGGAGTGGCTATATGCTGACCGCGTTTGCGTTTGGCCTGACGATCGTCGGAATGGCCTATTGCGTCGGGAATATTTCCGGATGCCATATCAATCCGGCGGTGTCTCTGGGCGTTCTGATGCGGGGCGGTCTGACAACAAAAGATTTTATCGGCTACGTGGTAGCGCAGTGCCTCGGTGCAATGGTTGGTTCGGGGCTGTTAACGTTTATCTTTGCGCTTGGAAATGTAACGGATCAGACCGGCGGACTCGGGGCAAACGGTCTGGCGGGGGTAAACGGCAGCGCAGGGGCAGGATTGCTCGTAGAGATCCTCCTGACCTTCTTCTTTGTGATGGTGATCCTCGGTGTAACCTCTCCCCGCTTTAATCACGGCAGCTTCGGCGGCCTGATCATCGGCTTCACGCTTGTACTCGTGCATATCCTGGGGATCGGACTCACCGGAACCTCCGTGAATCCGGCAAGATCCTTCGGGCCTGCGGTGCTTGCGGCGATGCTCGGCAATACGGCGCCGATTTCGGAACTGTGGGTATTTATCGTAGGGCCTTTGATCGGTGCGGCGCTTGCGGCGATCGTCTACGGGGCGCTTGAAAAGGATCAGAGAGGCACTAAGAAGGCAAAGGAGCAGGAATCCTGAGCCGAAAACAAACGCCTTAAACAGCGTTCCCTTCAAAAACACGACCCTTCGGATCGTGTTTTTATAAAGGAGTTCTTATGGCAGGTATTGGCAGAAGCGTAGAGGGGTATCTGTTCCTGACGGAAGAAGATGCCGACATCGCGAAGGAAGAAATCGAGCGGATCAACTTTATCTCCTCGAAGATGAAGGAGGATAATCCGCAGGCGATCTTAGCCGTATATAACCGGATGATCCAGAACAAGACCTTCATCACGCCGGTGGGGCAGGAGTATCTGCGCACGCTCCGTGATTATCTTTACAAATCGGCCCAGATCCCCGATGATCAGATCAGTGATATCCCGCTGATCGTTTCCTACGCGGATGCGCTGAAAAAGGGGAACGAGCCCGCTAAAAGAAAGCAGCCGGAAAGGCGCAGAAAGAGCTATAAAAAGGAATATCAGGGCGCGCTCATTGTGATCGCGGTACTGGTCGTGATGGTCGGTGCTATGTTTACGATCGCGCTGAATTCTGATGTTCCGAATATTCTGAATTATAAAACAGCGCTTGAGAACGAGTACGCCAGCTGGGAGCAGGACCTTTACGAGAGAGAGGCTGAGCTCAGGGAGAAGGAAGAAGCGCTGGGAATATATTGATGCGCACGATCCGCTGAAGCAGACCGGTGGAGACGAGGAAATGCTCCGGTCTGACAAGCGTACCGGAGCGGCGCAGGAAGGAGAAAGGATGGACCGGATCAAGGTACTGGTAGTAGATGACGAAAGCAGGATGCGAAAGCTTGTGAAGGACTTCCTGACCAGGGAGGGCTATGAGGTGCTGGAAGCGCAGGATGGCGCGGAGGCACTGGATCTGTTTTATGAGGATAAAGATATTTCCCTGATGATCGTTGACGTGATGATGCCGAACGTAGACGGCCTTCAGGTCGTTAAGGAGGTGCGGGAACAGTCAAAGGTCCCGATCATCATGCTGACGGCCAAGGGAGATGAAAGGGATGAGCTGCAGGGCTTTGAATACGGGGCGGATGAATACATTTCCAAGCCCTTTTCCCCAAAGATCCTGGTGGCGAGAGTCAACGCGATCCTGCGCCGGAGCAACGTTCTGGACGCGGAGGAAAAGTTGGAGGCCGACGGGATTGTTTTAGACAAGGCCGCTCATCAGGTCATCGTGGACGGAGAGGTGATCGAGCTGTCCTTCAAGGAATTCGAGCTCCTCGCGTATTTTATGGAGAATCGCAATATCGCGCTGTCCCGCGAAAAAATACTGAACAACGTATGGAATTACGATTATTACGGGGATGCCCGCACCATCGATACCCATGTCAAAAAGCTCCGCAGCAAGATCGGCGAGAAAGGCGACTGTATCAAGACGATCTGGGGGATGGGGTACAAGTTTGAGGCTTAAACCACAGGTTCGTGCCTGAGCGCACGGTCTGCGTATCTGTTCAGAAGCCGGAGGGTTCTGAACAGATACACGGTCTGAGGGAAATACGGATGAATTATGAGCTGTTTATTGATATCGTCACGATCACGCTGAACCTGATCGGTCTGATGATCTGCCTGTTCCGGTATTTTGAATATTCGCACAGAACCCTGACATTTGCGGTGGCCTTCTATTTGGGCATGCTGCTTTCCGATTATTATTGGGGGGTCTATACGCTCGTCATGGGAGATGCCCCGGTCATCTCTTCGCTTCTTGCCTATCTCGGCTGGAATCTGGCCTTTGCCTTTTTAACCTTCACGCAGCTTTCCCTTCGAAAGGAGAAGGGGATCCGCTACCTCCGCCCCATCGTATTTCTGCCGGTGCCGCTTCATCTGGCCCAGCTGATCCTGTACCTTAGCTTCGGCGGGATCCTGAACAATATCTGGATGTGCTTCTGGACAACAGTATCCGCCTGCCTTGCGCTGGAAGAGATCCTGTATTACAGGAAGAACAAAAATCAGGGGGCGAAATTCCCCTATGCCAATACAGCGATCTTGATTTACATCATCATGGAATACGGCTCCTGGACGGCTTCCTGTTTTGACTACCCTTCCGAGGTTGTCAATCCCTATGGCTACTGCAATACGGTTGCCATACTCTGCTATGTGCTTATCGCGTCGGGCCTTTTCACGGAATACCGGGATGAGGTTCAGGCGCAGGGAGAAAATCACAACACCCGTCTGATGAAGATCTTCAAACCGTTATATATCGTCGTGGTGATCGTAAGCTGCTGCGGCGGCGCGCTCCTTGCGATGTGGATGCGCGATACGCTGGCGGTGACCGTGAAGGAAACAGGGAATACGGATCCCTACAGTGTGATCGCTGTGATGCTGTTTGTGGTCTCGGCCGTTATCGTATCCTTTACGTTTACGATCATCCTTATCGTTGGGACCGAGCAGAAAACCTATGAAAGCGAAGAGCTGCAGAGCGCGAAATATGTGGCGGAACAGGCCAATACGGCAAAGAGTGAGTTCCTCGCCAATATGTCCCATGAGATCCGCACGCCGATCAATGCCGTGCTCGGGATGAATGAGATCATCTTCCGGGAGAGCCTGCAGGCCAGGGATGATCTGCCGGATGACCGGGATGAGACAAGGAGCATCTTTGAGGATATCTGCAATCTGGCCGGAAACATTGACAACGCCGGAAAAAGCCTTCTGTCCATTATCAACGATATCCTGGATTTCTCCAAGATCGAGGCCGGAAAGCTCGAGATCGTGGAAGGCGAGTATCGGCTGAGCAGCGTGCTGAATGATGTCTGCAACATGATATCCTTCCGGGCGGAAAGCAAGGGATTGAAATATGAGGTCAGGGTGGATCCCGGGATTCCGGATCTGCTTTACGGGGATGAGATCAGGATCCGCCAGATCATTACGAACCTCCTGACGAACGCGGTCAAGTATACCGACGAAGGAATGGTCACGATGACGGTGGCGGAGAAGGAGGATAAAACGCGCCCGTCCCATGTTCTGCTCGAGGTGGCGGTAGAGGACACGGGGATCGGGATCCGGGAAGAGGATCAGGACAAGCTGTTTGAAAAATTCGAAAGGATGGATCTCAGCAAGAACCGCACGATCGAGGGAACCGGGCTGGGGCTTGCGATCACCGGAAGCCTTCTCAAGATGATGCACGGATCCGTAAAGGTGGAATCGGTTTACGGGGAGGGCTCGACCTTTACCGTGATGATTCCCCAGAGATTTGTGAACGAGGAGCCGATCGGGGATTTCCGGGAAAGATTTGAACAGAGCATACGGGACAGAAAGGCGGAAACGGAATCCTTCCGGGCGGAGGATGCGCGCATCCTCGTGGTGGATGATACGAAGATGAACCTGACGGTGGTCAAGGGACTGTTAAAGGATACAAAGATCGGCATCGATACGGCGTCAAGCGGCGGGGAAGCGATCATCATGGCCATGGCCAACCCGTATGATCTGATCCTGATGGATCAGCTGATGCCGGGCATGGACGGCACGACCACGATGCGCCGCATAAAGGAGGAGCCGGACGGGCTAAACGCGCAGACGCCGTGTATCTGTCTGACGGCCGATGCCGTATCGGGAGCAAGGGAAAAATATATTTCCCAGGGCTTTGACGATTATCTTTCGAAACCGATCGACAGTCATGAACTGGAAGCTCTTTTGGCGGCGCATCTGCCGATCGACAAGATCCACTTTATCGATGTAAGCGGGCCGGAAGCAGAGACCGCGCCACGAGAGCCTGAGGATGTCCTGGAATTTGAACCGGATCAGGCAGGGACGGATACCTCGCGGCCTGCCGGAGAGACCTTTGATCCGAAGCTCATTGACCGGAGCGTCGGGCTGAAGTACTGCAGCGGCGACGAGGAATTCTACCGTGAGCTTCTGACAGAGTACCTGAAGGAATCGGAGAACAGAAGGGCGGCTATTGAGCAATACTACCGGGATCGGGACTGGAAGAACTACGAGGTCTCTGTGCATTCCTTAAAGAGTACCTCCCGGATGATCGGTGCCGCGGACCTATCCGAGGAGGCGGCAGCGCAGGAAAAGGCGGCTAGGGAGGACGATACCGAAAGGATCGATCAGGGGTATGAAAGGATGCTCTCCCTATACCGGGAGGCAACAGAAATGATAAAGAGAGATTTTGAGAAGCAAGCCGGTGCAGAAAGGAGTGCATGATGAAGTTTTCGGAAGCATTTTATACGTTGAATGACGGTTCTAAACTGCCGATGATCGGCTTTGGAACCTATCATGAGGAATTCGGCAATAACCTGGAGCCGATCCGGGAAGCGATCGACGCGGGATATCGTTTTTTTGATACGGCGTCGCTCTATGAGACGGAAAAATACCTCGGAACGGCGATCAGAGAGAGCGGTATCCCGCGGGAGGAATTTATCGTGGAAACCAAGCTCTGGATCGACGAAATGGGAAGGGAGGGCGTGAAAAAGGCGCTGGAACGTTCCCTAAAGAGACTGCAGACGGACTATGTGGATATCTACATGATCCACTGGCCCAGAGAGACCGGAGAGCCGGAGGAAGCCTGGAAGGAAAAGGATCTTGAGACCTATGCCGCCATGGAGGAGGCCGTGGAGGCCGGACAGGTAAGGCGTCTGGGACTCAGCAATTTCCTGCCGCATCATCTTGACAATATCCTGAAAAACTGCCGCATTAAGCCTGTGGTCGACCAGCTCGAGCTGCATCCCGGCTGCTCCCAGGAGGCGGCGGTCGCCTTCTGCCAGGCAAATGAGGTGCTTCCCATGGCCTGGAGCCCATTGGGACGCGGACGCGAGAACGCCATTATCGGCAATGCGATCCTGCCGCAGCTTGCAAAGAAGTACGGAAAAAGCATACAGCAGATCAATCTGCGTTTCCTGCTGCAGAAGGGGATCCTCCCGATCCCGAAGGCAAGCTCAAAGGAGCATATCAAAGCCAATCTGGACGTCTTTGACTTTGAACTGACACAGGATGAGATCTGGATGCTTTCTGCCATGCCGCAGAACACCTGGCTCGGAGAGCACCCTGACTTCTTCATCCCGACGAAGAGGAGCAATCCCGGGAACCTATGAAACGCTCCATTAAAAAGCAGTTTACGATCATCTTTGGCGCTGTCATTGCGGGGACGTTAGTACTGTTCTGGATTGTTAATATCCTCTTCCTCGGAACCTTTTACATGCACCGCAAGGAGAGCGTTCTGGAAACGGCTTTCTACCGGATCGACAGCCAGTCAAGCTTCGGGGATATGGCCTCCGAGGAATTCGACCGGGAATTCCGCTCCATTGCCAGTACCTACAATCTGGAGATCATTATTCTCGATACGGATACGAAGACCGTCAAGGCTACCGCCAAGGACAACAATCTTTTAGCCACCAGGCTGATTGAATACGTGATCTATGACGCCCCGGACGCCGTGATCATCCGGACGACGGATCAGTACCGGATCCAGCGCTCGACGGACAGCCTCGTTCAGCTTGATTATATCGAGCTTTGGGGATTTCTGTCGGACGGGCGCATGACGTTAATTCGTACGCCCATAGAGGGGATGAAGGACAGCGCGGCCGTTGCCAATACGCTGCTGACCTATGTCGGCGTTTTCGTGATCCTGATCGGCGTTCTGATCGTCCGTTATGCCGCGGACCGCGTGACAAAGCCGATTCTGGAGCTGGCGACGATCTCCCGGAGAATGGCGGAGCTTGACTTTGACGCGAAATATGAAAGCGGCGGCGATAATGAGATCGCTCTGCTCGGCGGCAATATCAACTATCTCTCGGAAAAGCTGGAGACAACGATCTCTGAGCTTAAGTCCGCGAATAACGAACTGAAACGGGATCTGGAGGAAAAGATCGAGATCGACGAGATGCGCAAGGAATTCCTCTCCAACGTTTCGCATGAGCTCAAAACACCGATCGCGCTGATCCAGGGCTATGCCGAGGGCTTAAAGGACAATGTGAATACGGACGAGGAGAGCCGGGATTTTTACTGCGATGTCATTATCGATGAAGCGGCTAAGATGAACCGCCTTGTCATGAGCCTTTTGGAGCTGAACCATCTGGAAAACAGCATTGAGCGGACGGCCATGGAGCGCTTTGACATCGTCCCGCTCATAAAGAACTGCGCGGACGCGGTCGGGATCCTGTTAAAACAGAACGGTATCACGCTGGTCTTTGACCGGAAGGAGCCCTTATATGTCTGGGCCGACGTGTTCAAGACGGAGCAGATCATCAACAATTATCTGTCAAACGCGATCCATTACGCCATGGGCGAAAAGCGGGTCGAGATCACGATCGAGGAAAGAGGGGATACGGCCCGCATTCAGGTTTTCAATACCGGGGAACCGATCCCCGCGGATCACCTTGACAAGCTCTGGACGAAGTTTTATAAGGTTGATAAGGCGCGGACCAGGGAATATGGCGGCAGCGGGATCGGGCTGTCCATTGTCAAGGCGATCATGGAAAGCTTTAACCAGAGCTACGGCGTGATCAATTACGAGAACGGGGTAGGCTTCTGGTTTGAGCTGGATACAAAGAATTAGTAGTGCGCACAATCTGCTGAAGCAGATTGGCACAGAGGAAATGATTCGGTCAGGAAACCTGACCGAATCGGCATGAACCAAGGTTCATGCCTAAGCGCACAATCTGCTGAAGCAGATTGGCGCGGGAGGAGTTTAGTATGCGGAAGCGGATTACGGGAAAAGGCATGGTAAGTATGATCCTTGCGGCTGTTTTTCTGATCGTTCTGTCAGGCTGCGGGAAGGAGGAGCTGCCTCAGGGGCTTGATCCGGAAACCGAGGCCAGGCAGTTAACGCTCGTGGCGGAATACGCGGCGGGTCTCTTAATGAAGTATGACAAGCATCATCTGAACGGTCTGACGATCACGCTGCCGACGGATCCCATCGAGGAGGATCCGATGGATATCACGCCGCCTGAGGAAGAAGAGCCGGCGCCGCCTCCCGGGGAGGATCCCTCCATCAGCATTTCAAGCGGCGGTGAAGCGGAGTTTTCGGAAGAGGATGTGCCCGAGCCTTCGGAGATGACGGGAGAGGAAACGGCTGACGGCAGAACGGAAATGAACGGTTCCATCGCACAAGCGCTCGGGATCCCGGAATTTGATGTCGTGTATACAGGCTATGAGACGGCGTATTCTTACCCGGAATCCAGCGTATCGGACAACATGCTGTTTTCGCTGCAGGCCGATCCCGGCAAGGAGCTTCTGATCCTGCATTTTAATCTGACAAATCCGACAGGAACGGATTTAGAGTGCGATCCCTTGGAGAGCAGCGCAAAGATCCGGCTCTTGATCAACGATACGGAGCGCATCAACCAGCAGATGACGATCCTGTTAAATGATCTGAAATCCTTCTCGGAGGTCGTTCCGGCCGGTGCCACAGAGGATACGGTGCTGCTATTCTATCTCAATGAGGGAGAGGCACAGAGCATTGAGAGCATGACGTTACTCATCATCACGGATGAGGGGGAGTACCGCTTTGCGCTGTAGGCGGGAGGCGGGACGCCTTCCTCTGATCCGCGCAGGGCTTAAAAGAGGGCTGCTTGCAGGTCTTGCGGCTCTTTTTATATGCGGCTGCCTGGCCCGGACTTCGGCCGAAAACATAACGGAAGGATCCGTGGGAAGCGATGGTCCGACTTCTGTTTTTTTGGCAGACGGTACGTATTATGCTTCGGTCACGCTCTCCGGCGGCTCGGGACGGGCTGCGATCGAAAGCCCGGCAGAGCTTAAGGCAGAAAACGGCAGCCTGTCCGCAAAGATTGTTTTCAGCAGTCCCTATTATGACTATATGATCGTTGAGGGCGAAAAGCTTCTTCCGGTCAATACGGAGGGAAATTCCGTTTTCTGGATTCCGGTGGCAGGCTTTGACCGCGATATCGAGGTGGTCGCCGACACGACCGCCATGAGCGTGCCTCATGAAATATCCTATACCCTCCGGTTTGATTCATCGACGATAGGGACGAAGTATTTTGAAGAAGAAAGCGTAAAAGAGGCGCCTTCCGGAAACGGGGGAAAAACGGAAGAAGGAAGCGGAGAAGGGGCTGAAACAGGAGAGCTTTCCTGGAATGAACGGTCCGTGACAGAATGCCTGCCG
>JAILQQ010000164.1 GCA_024698885.1 Lachnospiraceae bacterium
AGGAGGAGACTGGAAGAAGGTTAAGACCACCCAGGATCATACGGATATGAGCGGTAAGTTTGGATCGCTCAAAGAGGGCGGTCACTATTACTACAAGTACAGGCTATACAAGACTATTGACGGCAAAGACTATTACAGCAAGTGGTCCGATTATATGATCGACGATTATACGGGTTGGGAATAAACGTCCAGTGGACGTTTATTGGGCGCGCTTTGGCGCACCGAGTGCGACAGCGCCCCGGGCCTGGGCCTGAAAAAAACTGGCGCGTCCGGTGTTCTGGAACTTAAAATGGAGGTTCAATCATGAAAAACAAACTTATCAAAACTTTATTGCTTATAAGCATTGTCTCACTTGTCACTTTTACCGGCTGCGGAAGCAGTAAGGCCTCTGAATCCCCGGCTTCCTTTGATGAAGAGGATATGGCCTCTGAATGGAATGAGGATGAAGATGAAGACTTTGACGAAGACGAGGATGATGAAGAGAAATGGGATGAGGATGAGGATGAAGATGAAGAGGATTTCTTCGATTCCCATGGCCTTGAATTAAGCGAACCCGGAACCGTCACCTTTTCCACGGCCATAAACGACGGCGAGAAGGATACTGGCGAGATAGAGATTGATGCAACCGTGGAGTATCTCGGAGAGAGTATAGAGGATGATGACATAACGGATCTTCCGGAGGATTACAAAGTGGTAAAGGCTGTCTTTACCTACGATCTGAGCAAGTCCGAGAGAAAGGCCGGAATATTAGCGGACGGTGCTTTTGACCGTTATACGGGCATAAGCTTTGATTTCGACAGAGAAAACGACGATCTCCCCTATTATGATCAGACGCAAGAGTATGATGATCTGGAATACGGCTATATACGTTTGGAAACCCCCGACGGGGACTATGACATAACCTTGAATCAGGAGCTTGTGGTCGATTATCCCAAGTTGACGAAGACCTTCTGGGTGATCTGTCCCAATGACTATGACGGTACGGTTTTCTATGTGGGATATGCAGATAAGAAGCTTTCGGATAAGTACGATAACATGGGCTTGTCCGACCGCCTGTATACCATGGATGAACTGCCCTGGTTCGATAACGGCCACGATTATTATTACTTCAGTATGGACAGGCTTGCTTCGGTGAAACCTGACTCTGAGGAGGGCGATGAAGACTGGGGCGAGGATGAGGACAAGGATGACAGCAAGGATAAAAGCAAGGATAAAAGCAACGATAAAAGCAAAGGCGGCGATGAGGTCGTTGAAAAGAGCTATACAGAGAAGGAGATCCTTGAACTGGCGAAGACCTTAAGCGGAGCACCCAATGCCGAGTTGGACGGCGTGGATCCCGACGGAACCTACAATATCCATCTGTACGGCAAAAATTCTCAGGATACCTGGGACTGGTACTTTATCGATCCAAAATCCCTTGAGGGAACGAATGTTTTAGGGGATAAGATAGACTTAAAGGGAGCAATACAGCAATAATGAAAGAGTTTATTAAAAAACACAGGAAATGGATAATACTGTTTACGGCGCTGTTCCTTCTGTTCCTTTTAGTTCAGACGGCGATACCGGTGTCTGTAAGGGCGGACTTTGGAAACTTCGCAGGAGACACTGATTTCGGAGGCGGCGGAGGCGGCGACTGGGATTTTGACGGCGGCAGCGGTGGCGGCGGCTTTATCACCACGCTTCTGGCGATAGCTCTTGTCATAATTCTTCTTATCGGGATAGCAATCTGGGAAGGGATAAAAAAGCTTACGGGAAAGGGAAAGACGGATATGCCTTCACGCTCTGCGCCTCAGGGAAGCGCGGGGGCTTCGAGACCCAGACTGCAGCCGCTGTCTTCCTATACGGCACTTGACCCGGGCTTTAACGAAGCAGAGTTTCGTGAACGTCTGGCCAATCTCTATGTTCAGATGCAGCAGCGCTGGCATGAGAGGAATATCGACAGCCTAAAGCCGTATTTTACTGACTTCTTCTATAACCAGAGCAATATGCAGCTTCAGGATCTTATAAGGAATGCGCAGATCCCCTGCACGGAGAGGGTGGCCGTTTTGGATGTTTCGCCCCAGGGCTTCTATCAGAACAGCGGCATAGACCATATGGTTGTAACCATACGCTCGCGTATTGTGGCTTATATCATAAACGAGAGAACGGGACAGGTCGTCTCCGGCAGTAAGACAAATGAGAAATTCATGACCTATGAATGGGATCTCTGCAGGAAATCTGGTGTTGTCACGGGACGATCGGACGGTCTTCGAAGCGTCACCTGTCCTCACTGTGGAGCGCCGCTCAATATTAACCAGAGTGCGAAATGTCCGTTCTGCGATAGCGTGGTCACGGTAACGAACCATGATTGGGCGCTCAATAACATCAAGGGTATCTCCCAGCAGACGAGATAGGATAAGTAAAAAAGAGGGTGCGTGCCGCGTACCAGGCGGCAGAAAGGAGAAACAATGAACTGGACAACGGGAAATCTCAGAAGGGCGAAGCTGCGTATCATGTCTGATCCTGAGCTTAAGGGAATGCTGGTGCGGAGCGGTTGGAACGAGATCGTTTTTGATCTGGACGGTGACGGAGCCGCCGACGTAAGCTTTCTGGATGAAAACGGCGACGGCAACATAGATACGGTTGCCATAGATATGACGGGCAGCGGAGAGTTCAATCTCTATCTGCATGATTCTGATGACAACGGCATTCCCGACACCATTCTATGGGCTGACGACGGCGCCCCGGAGCTTGAGGTACTGGCCATGGGCGAAGGCGTGGAGAGAGGTCTCATCAAAGTAGGAGCTAAAGTATACAGCAGGCTTATCGCGGAGGATTTCCTAAACGATGAGGTACATGTTTCCCTGGGGGAGATGTCGGACTATCTTAAGAGTAATTTAAGCGAACTCATAGAAGAGGTGCAGAAGGTCATTGACAGTGCCGGGATCGAGAAGGTCGCATACTTTATAGAAAATGCGGAGACCTATTATCTGGCCACTGTTGATGGTGACCAGCCCAGGGTACGGCCCTTCGGAACCATACTCGTTTACGATGGAAAGCTCTATATACAGACGGGGAAGTCTAAGGACGTATCAAAGCAGATAGCGGCCAATCCCAAGGTGGAGCTGTGTGCGTTTAAGGAAGGTGTATGGCTTAGAGTCGCCGGAGAGCTGGTAAATGATGACAGCAAGGATGTGAAGATGACGATGCTGGATAAATATCCCGCCCTTCAGAATATGTACAGTGCGGAGGATGACAATACCCAGGTACTGTATTTCAAGGATGCAACGGCGACATTCAGCTCCTTTACCGCCCAGCCGGAAATCATAAAGTTATAAGTAACAGTGCCTAAATCAAACTACCGTAGCGTGACAATATATCTGTCAATGACAAATGGTTTGGCACAGTAGTTTTAAGGTATCGGAATTTATATAATAAATTGAATATCTTTGTAATTCAGGAGGAAACTCATGGCACTTGATATAGTAAGATTTGACGGTCTGAAAAGCCGCGACTGGCTGATCTATAAATACCCGTCGGATACTCTGGTTATGGGTTCGCAGCTCATAGTCCAGGAGGGACAGGT